>NZ_JBWKKU010000010.1:0-195515 GCF_056431445.1 Saccharopolyspora sp. NPDC045941 | reverse complement strand
CCCACCAACAAGCTGATAGGCCGCGGGTTCATCCTGCACCGCCGGAACTTTCCACACCAGACCATGCGATCCAGTGTCGTATCCGGTATTAGACCCCGTTTCCAAGGCTTATCCCAGAGTGCAGGGCAGATTACCCACGTGTTACTCACCCGTTCGCCACTCATCCACACCCGAAAGTGCTTCAGCGTTCGACTTGCATGTGTTAAGCACGCCGCCAGCGTTCGTCCTGAGCCAGGATCAAACTCTCCAACAATGCTGTTGAACAATCCCAGCAGACACTCAAACCCCACAGGGCGAGCGTCATACTCAAAGAAACCACCAACCACCGAAATGGTCGGGGGCATAAAAGAACACTAACCAAAACAGTCCGCTGTTGAGTTCTCAAAGAACACACCCACACCATCACCCCGACCCCTCATCGGGACCGCAGCTCCGGGTAGCGTTTTCTTTCTCGCTTTTGCTGTCGACCAGAGTAGCAGACCCTTTTTTCGGCTTTCCCGGGGGGTCACCCCATCGGATCGCCGTATTTCGGCTCGCTATTCCGCCCGGCCGCAGCCAAGCACTTTTTCATCAAAGATCTGGTCGGAAACCGCAACCTCGTCGCACGGACAGCCAGGTCCGGTCGCTGAATTTCGATTTCCTGATCGGGACGCCCACTCTACCACCCTGAGGAAGGAGCTTGGTTCGCGACCCCGCGTCAGTGCCCGGTCCGTTTTTCATCGGCCCGTTCCGCGCTGACTTGAAACAATTTACGCGTAGTTCAGCGCCGAGTCAAATCGGCTCGAATCAGCACCGGCGGAGCCCGAACATGCAGCTCAGCGCCCCTTTCCGGTGCTGATTCCAGGCTAGTGCACGACCCGAACGCCCGCAGTGTGACGCTTGCCACGGCGGATTACCAGCCAGCGGCCGTGCAGCAGGTCGTCCTTGTTCGGCGACCACTCCTCATCGGCGATCTTGCCGTTGTTGACGTACGCGCCACCCTCCTTGATGGTGCGCCGCGCCGCGCCCTTCCCGGTGGCGAGACCGGTTTCGACGAGCAGGTCCACGATCGTCGGGGCGTCGGCGAGCCGGGCTTCCGCCGTCGGCACCGCCGCCATCGCCGCGTCCAGGGTCGCCTCGTCGAGCTCGGCGATCTCGCCCTTTCCGAACAGCGCCTGGCTGGCCGCGACGACCTTGCGGGTCTGATCCGCGCCGTGCACCAGCGTGGTCAGCTCCTCGGCGAGCTTGCGCTGGCCGGCCCGCAGCTGGGGCCGCTCCACCGTGCTCCGCTCCAGCTCGTCGATCTCCTCGCGGTCGATGAAGGTGAACAGCCGCAGGTACTTCGCGACGTCGGCGTCGGCCGCGTTGACGAAGTACTGGTACCAGGCGTACGGCGTGGTCATCGTCGCATCCAGCCAGACGTTGCCGCCGCCGGTGGACTTGCCGAACTTGCGGCCCTCCGAGTCGGTGACCAGCGGCAGGGTCAGCGCGTGCGCGGCGGCCGACTCCTGCTTCCGGACCAGGTCGACACCGGCGATGATGTTGCCCCACTGGTCCGAGCCGCCGAGCTGGAGCCGGGTGCCGTACTTCCGGTACAGCTGCACGAAGTCGTTGGCCTGCAACAACATGTAGCTGAACTCGGTGTAGGACATGCCGTCGGTTTCCAGCCGCCGCTTGACGGTCTCCCGCGCAAGCATCGTGTTCACCGAGAAGTGCTTCCCGATGTCCCGCAGGAACGCCGTGACCGGCAGGTCCGCGGTCCAGTGCGCGTTGTTCTCCATGATCGCGCCGGTCGGCGAGTCGTCGAAGTCGACGAACGCGGACAGCTGGGCGCGGATCTTGTCGGTCCACTCCAGCACGGTGTTCTCGTCGTGCAGGTTGCGCTCGCCGACGTCGCGCGGATCGCCGATCAGGCCCGTGGCGCCGCCGGCCAGGACCACCGGCCGGTGCCCGGCCTGCTGGAAGCGGCGCAGCGTCAGGATCGGGATCAGGTGCCCGGCGTGCAGGCTGGGGCCGGTCGGGTCGAAACCGGCATAGAGGGTGAGCGGCCCCTGGTCGAGTTCCCGTCGCAGCGAGTCGAGGTCGGTGGATTGCGCGATCAGGCCGCGCCAGGTCAGCTCGTCAAGGATGTTCTCACTCACGCGTCCAAGTCTCGCTCATGCGAGCAACCTGGTTTACGTCCGGGCCTGGATGCGGCGGCGGCCGCCGCGCCGGTACGAGCTGACCGCCGACGAGCCGTCCACCCAGGTCCGCCAGGGCAGGTCCATCGCCGCGGCGACGCCGACCCGGGGTCCGCTGCGGATGTCGTCCTCGCCGACCGGGGTGCCGTTGTACAGCCGGACGGATGACTCCGGGTCGGTGAGGTCGACGCCGTTGTGCTCACGGGTGATGCCGAGGACCCCGGCCAGCCGGGCGGGCCCGCTGGCGAGCTGGGTGTCCTTGCGGACCGCCGGGCGGCGGGAGCGGGCGAGCTCGGCGCCCGTGATGATCTCCCCGGCGCGCAGCAGTACCGCGCCGGGGACACCGTCGGTCAGGCACACGACGTTGATGCAGAAGTGCATCCCGTACACGAAGTACACGTACAGGTGACCGGCCGGACCGAACATCACGGCGTTGCGCTCGGTCCGCCCGCGGTAGCAGTGCGACGCGGGGTCGTCCAGGCCGCGGTAGGCCTCCACCTCGACCAGGCGCACGCCGACCTCGCCCTGCGGCCCGGTCGACCGCAGCTCGCAGCCGAGCAGGCGGCGGGCCACCCACAGTGGATCGAGGGCAAGTTCGTCGCGCGTCACCTGACTCACAGGCAAGACACTACCGGTCGTGCCCAAACCGTGATCACTTAGACAGCCACTCGCGATGTTGCCGCACGTTGTCGGCGACGCGTTCGCGCTGCTCGGCCACCCGGTTCGGGGCGGTGCCGCCGTGCGCGTCGCGGGAGGCGATGGAGCCCTCGACGGTCAGCACCTCGCGCACCTGCGGGGTGAGCGCGGGGTTGGCCGCGGCGAGTTCCTCGTCGGTCAGGTCCTCCAGCCCGACGCCGCGGGCCTCGGCGGTGCGCACGCACTCCCCCGACGCCTCGTGCGCGACCCGGAACGGGACGCCCTGGCGCACCAGCCACTCCGCGATGTCGGTGGCGAGGGTGAAGCCGGCGGGCGCCAGCTCAGCGAGCCGCCCGGTGTGGAAGGTCAGGGTGCCGAGCATGCCCGCCATCGCGGGCAGCAGCAGCTCCAGCTGCTCGACGGAGTCGAAGACCGGCTCCTTGTCCTCCTGCAGGTCCCGGTTGTAGGCCAGCGGCTGGGCCTTCAGCGTGGCCAGCAGGCCGCCGAGGTTGCCGATGAGCCGCCCGGACTTGCCTCGGGCCAGCTCGGCGACGTCCGGGTTCTTCTTCTGCGGCATGATCGAGCTGCCGGTCGCCCAGGCGTCGTCGAGCGTCACGTAGCCGAACTCGGCGGTGTTCCAGATGATCACCTCTTCGGCGATGCGCGAGAGGTTCACGCCGAGCATCGCGAGGCAGAACGCCGCCTCGGCGGCGAAGTCGCGCGAGGCGGTGCCGTCGATGGAATTGTCGACGGCGCCGGCGAAGCCGAGCTCGGCGGCGACGGCCTGCGGGTCGAGCCCGAGCGAGGAGCCCGCAAGGGCGCCCGAGCCGTACGGCGAGTACGCGGTGCGGGCGTCCCAGTCGCGGAAGCGCTGGACGTCGCGCAGCAGCGCCTGGCAGTGCGCGAGGAGGTGGTGCGCCAGCAGCACCGGCTGCGCGTGCTGCAGGTGGGTGCGGCCGGGCAGCACCGCGTCGGGGTGCTCGGCGGCCTGGGCGACAAGGGCGTCGACGATGTCGAGGACGCCCGCGACGACGCGGCGGTTGGCGTCGCGCAGCCACATCCGGAACAGCGTGGCGACCTGGTCGTTGCGGGAGCGCCCGGCGCGCAGCTTGCCGCCGAGTTCCGGCCCGACGCGTTCCAGCAGGCCGCGTTCGAGGGCGGTGTGCACGTCCTCGTCGTCGATCACCGGCGTGAAGGTCCCCGCCTCGACGTCCGCGGCCAGGACGTCCAGGCCCGCGAGCATCCGCTCGAGTTCGTCGGCGGTGAGCAGCCCGGCGCGGTGCAGCACGCGGGCGTGGGCGCGTGACCCGGCGATGTCGTAGGGCGCCAGTCGCCAGTCGAAGTGGGTCGACAGGCTCAGCGCGGCCATCGCTTCGGCCGGGCCGGAGGCGAACCGGCCGCCCCAGAGCTTGGTCGGCTCGCTGCCTTGCTGCGTCACGGTGTTCCCCCGGTCTGGTGTGGGTCGTCGTCATCCATTGTGGACCGCGGCGTTCCGGCGTCCGCTTCGGATTGCCCTTCGCGCGCGGCCATGTCGGTGAACCGGGCGGCCAGCTGGTGCCCGGTGAGGGGCTCGCGGGCGACGATCATCACCGTGTCGTCGCCCGCGATGGAGCCCACCACCTCCGGCAGCGCCGCTCGGTCTATGGCGCTGGCCAGGAACTGCGCCGCGCCCGGCGGGGTGCGCAGGACGGTCAGGTTGCCCGCGCCGTCGGCGCCGACGAGCAGCTCGCCGAGCAGCCGGCTCAGCCGCGACGTGCCGCCCTGCACGCCGCGGACCGGGCTGCCGTCCTCGGGGATGACGTAGACCGCCGCCCCGCCGTCGGCACCCCGCAGCTTGACCGCGCCGAGTTCGTCGAGGTCCCGCGACAGCGTCGCCTGGGTGACCTCGATGCCGTCGCCTGCGAGCAGCTTCGCCAGCTCGGTCTGGCTGCGGATACCCATCGACGCGACCAGTTCGATGATGCGGGCCTGCCGCGCGACGCGGGTCGTCATGGCTGTCGCACCAGCCACGCCAGCAGCGCCTTCTGCGCGTGCAGGCGGTTCTCGGCTTCGTCGAACACCGCGCTGGCCGGGCCGTCGATCACCTCGTCGGTGATCTCCATGCCGCGGTGCGCGGGCAGGCAGTGCAGCACGCTGGTGTCGGTCTTGCCGGTGGCGGCCAGCAGTTCGGCGTTGACCTGGAACGGCCGGAACGGGCTGACCCGGTCCTTGCCGTCGTTCTCCTGGCCCATCGACGTCCAGGAGTCGGTGACCAGCACGTCCGCGCCTTCGACCGCGCCGTTCGGGGTGTTGAACAGCTCGACGGAGCCGCCGGTCTCGGCGGCGCGCTTCCGGGCCGCGTCCAGCACCCAGTCCAGCGGGCGGAAGCCCGCCGGCGCGCCGATGCGGACGTGCATGCCCGCGGTGACGCCGCCGACCATCAGCGAGTGCGCCATGTTGTTGGCGCCGTCGCCGAGGTAGGTCAGGGTGAGGCCGGCGAGCTTGCCGTGCCGTTCCCGGACGGTCTGCAGGTCGGCGAGCACCTGGCAGGGGTGGAACTCGTCGGTGAGCGCGTTGATCACCGGCACCCGGGACACCGAGGCCATCGCGTCGATGCGGGCCTGCGCGAAGGTCCGCCACACCACGGCGTGGACGTAGCGGGACAGCACCCGGGAGGTGTCCTCGATGGTCTCCTCGCGGCCGAGCTGCATCATCCGGCCGTCCACGACGATCGGCTGGCCGCCGAGCTGGGCGATGCCGACCTCGAAGGACAGCCGGGTGCGGGTGGAGTTCTTCTCGAAGAGCACCGCGATCGACTTGGGCCCGGCCAGCGCGTCGGAGCCGTGCGGGTCGGCCTTGAGCTGGTCGGCGAGGTCGAGGACCTCGGCTTGCTCGGCGGGCGTGAGGTCGTCGTCGCGGAGGAAGTGCCGGGGCATCAGTGGTTCTCCTTGGCAGCGTCGAGCAGCGCGGGCAGGGCGGCGAGCAGCCGCCGCACCTGGTCGGGCCGCACGATCAGCGGTGGGGCCAGCCGGATCGCGTCGGGCTGGATGGGGTTGATCAGGAATCCGGCGTCCAGCGCGGCGGCGGCGATCTTGGCCGACACCGGTTCGGTGAGGCCGACGCCGATGAGCAGGCCCGCGCCGCGCACCTCGCCGATCAGCGGGTGGTCGAGCTGCTGCAGGCCGGTGACCAGTTCCTTGCCGACCTGTTCGACGTGTTCGAGCAGCCCGTCGGCGGCGATGGTGTCCAGCACCGCCTGCGCGGCGGCGCAGACCACCGGATTGCCGCCGAAGGTGGTGCCGTGCTGGCCGGGGTGCAGCAGGTCGCCGGCCGCGCCGATGCCGATGCAGGCGCCGATCGGCAGGCCGCCGCCGAGGCCCTTGGCCAGGGTGATCACGTCGGGCACGACACCGGCGCGCTGGAAGGCGAACCACGAGCCGGTGCGGCCGATGCCGGTCTGCACCTCGTCGAGGACCAGCAGCGCGCCGTTGCGGGTGGCGATCTCCCGGGCCGCCTGGAGGTATCCCTCGGGTGGCACGATCACGCCGTTCTCGCCCTGGATCGGCTCCAGGAACACCGCCGCGGTGTTGTCGTCCACTTCGGACTCCAGCGCGGCCACGTCGCCGTAGGGCACGTGCACCACGCCGGGCGGCATCGGCTCGAAGGGCTGCTGCTTGGCGGGCTGGCCGGTGAGCGCGAGGGCGCCCATGGTGCGGCCGTGGAAGCCGCCGTGCGCGGCGACCAGCTTGGCGCGGCCGGTCAGCCGCGCGATCTTGAACGCGGCCTCGTTGGCCTCGGCGCCGGAGTTGCAGAACAGCACCCGGCCCTGGCCGGCCGCGCCAGCGAGGTCCAGCAGCCGTTCGGCGAGCTTGAGGCCCCGCTCGTGCACGTAGAGGTTGGAGACGTGGCCGAGCTTGCCGATCTGCTCGGAGACGGCCTGCACCACGGCGGGGTGCGCGTGGCCGAGCGCGTTGACCGCGATGCCGCTGAGGAAGTCCACGTAGGTCTTGCCGTCGGCGTCGGTCACCTCGGCGCCCGAACCGCTGACGAGGGTCAGCTTCGGGGTGCCGTAGTTGTCCATCATGGACGCTTGCCAGCGCTGCGCTCCGGCGGCGTTGGTGGTCATGAGTTCTCGCCTTCCTCGGTGTTTTGCGGGACACCCGCACCCGGTCGGACCGCATGAGCAGAAGGGAAGCGAGTGTTGCTCACGCGCCCTCCCCCACGTGCGCCGGCAGTACCATCGTGCCGACTCCGGCGCTGGTGAACACCTCCAGCAGGACCGAGTGCGCGAGGCGGCCGTCGATGACGTGCGCCCGCGGCACCCCGCCGCGCACCGCGCGCAGGCAGGCCTCCATCTTCGGGACCATGCCGCTGGACAGGCTCGGCAGCAGTTCCGCCAACTGGTCGGCGTCCAGGCGCGACACGAGCGAGCCGCGGTCCGGCCAGTTGGTGTAGAGGCCTTCGACGTCGGTGAGCACCACGAGCTTCTCGGCGCCTAGCGCGACCGCCAGGGCCCCGGCGGCGGTGTCGGCGTTGACGTTGTGGACCACGCCGTCGGCGTCGGGGGCGACGGTCGAGACGACCGGGATGCGGCCGGCCTTGATCAGGTCGAGCACCGCGTCGGCGTTGACCGACACCACGTCGCCGACGAGGCCGACGTCCACGGCTTCGCCGTCGACCGTCGCGGTGCGGCGCTCCGCGGTGAACAGCCGGGCGTCCTCGCCGGACATGCCGACCGCGTACGGCCCGTGCTGGTTGATCAGCCCGACCAGCTCGCGCCCGACCTGGCCGACCAGCACCATGCGCACCACGTCCATGGTCTCCGGGGAGGTCACCCGCAGGCCGCCGCGGAACTTGCCTTCCATGCCGAGCCGGTCGAGCATCGCGGTGATCTGCGGGCCGCCGCCGTGCACCACCACCGGGTGCAGTCCGGCGAGCCGCAGGAACACCATGTCGTGCGCGAAGGCGCGCTTGAGCTCGTCGTCGATCATCGCGTTGCCGCCGTACTTGATCACGACGGTCGCGCCGTGGAAGCGCTGCAGCCACGGGAGGGCTTCGACGAGGACGCTGGCCTTCTCGGCCGCGGTGGCCAGCCGGTCGCCGGCTTCTTGCTGGGTCATGACGAGTACGCGCTGTTCTCTTCGACGTAAGCGTGGGACAGGTCGGTGGTCAGGATGGTCGCCGCGTGCTCGCCGAGGTGCAGGTCCACGACGATCTCGATGGCGCGCCCGGACAGGTCGGCCTCGCTGCGGTCGCGGGCGTTGGTGCCGTTCGCGTAGAGCGTGACGCCGTTGGTGGCGATCTCCAGCTTGGCCACGTCGATCTCGGCGTCGACCCGGCCGAGCGCCATCGCGATCCGGCCCCAGTTCGGGTCCGAGCCGAACATCGCGGTCTTGACCAGGTTGTCCTCGGCGATGGTGCGCCCGATGGCGACCGCGTCGGCCTCGCTGACCGCGCCGCGCACGGTGATGTCGATGGTCTTGGTGGCGCCTTCGGCGTCGTCCTGCAGCTGGCGGACCAGGTCCGTGCAGACGGTGGTGAGCAGCTCGGTGAAGTCCTCTTTGGACGGTTCGACGCCGGAGGCGCCGGAGGCCAGGACGAGGACGGTGTCGTTGGTGGAGGTGCCGCCGTCGACGTCGAGCCGGTCGAAGGTGACCCCGGTGGCCGCGCGCAGCGCCTCGTCCAGGTCGTCGCCCGCGATCACCGCGTCGGTGGTGATGACGCTGAGCATGGTGGCCAGGTTCGGCGCGAGCATCCCGGCGCCCTTGGCGAAACCGCCGACCGACCAGCCCGCGTCGTGCTTCCCGAAGGCCTGCTTCGGCTTGCTGTCGGTGGTGAGCACCGCGGTGGCCGCGTCGAGCCCGGCCTGGTCGGTGGCGTCCAGCGCCTTCGCCGCGGTGTCCACACCGGACAGCAGCGCGTCCATCGGCAGCCGCTCGCCGATCAGGCCGGTGGAGCACACCGCGATCTCGATGGCGCCGACGCCGAGCACGTCGGCGACCTTCTCGGCGGTGGCGTGGGTGTCCTGGAAGCCCTCCGGGCCGGTGCACGCGTTGGCGCAGCCGGAGTTGAGCACCACCGCGCGGAGCTTGCGCTCCGTCAGCACCTGCTGCGACCAGAGCACCGGCGCTGCCTTGACCTTGTTGGTGGTGAACACCCCGGCCGCGGCCTGTCGCGGCCCGTCGTTGACGACCAGCGCGACATCGCGCGCGCCCGCGGCCTTGATCCCGGCGGCGATCCCCGCCGCCCGGAAACCGGCAGGTCCGGTCACGCTCATTGGCTCTCCTCGATATCCACGGTGTGCCCAGCGGAGGTCAGCACCTCGGCGGCCCGCACGGCCGCGTCGGCCGGGACCAGGATCCAGTCGGTGTCGAATGTGGACAGGGTGAAGACGCTGATCTCGGCGTCGGCCAGCGGCGCCAGCAACGCCGCGAGCACGCCGGTCAGCGCGAAGTCCAGCGGGCCGTCGATCTCCAGCGCCCGGAACGGCCCCTCCACCCGGACGTCCGGGCCGGACTCGGCGGCCAGCGAGTACGGGAAGATGATGGTGCGGCCCGCGCCGGTGGTCAGGCTGCCGTGGATCGGCGCGGTGCCGCCGGTCAGCGCCAGGTTGACGTGCGCGGAGACCATGCCGACGGCCAGCTGCTCGGCGTGCAGCCGGAGCTTCAGCCTGCTCATGGCGCCACTCCGACCAGCGGCAGCCCGGTGGTCTCCGGCAGCCCGACCGCGAGGTTCATGCACTGCACGGCGCCGCCGGCGGTGCCCTTGGTGAGGTTGTCCTCGGCGCCGACGATGATCAGTCGCCCGGCGTCCGGATCCACCGCCAGCTGCAGGTGCACGGTGTTCGCGCCGAGCGTCGCGGACGTCTGCGGCCAGTGGCCTTCGGGCAGCACGTGCACGAACGGCTCGTCGCCGTAGGCGTCGAGGTAGGCCTTGCGCGCCGCGTCCGCGTCGACGCCCTCGCGCAGCGGGGCGGAGCAGGTGGCGAGGATGCCGCGCGACATCGGCGCGAGGACCGGCGTGAACGACACCTTCACCGGCTCCCCGGCCACGGCGCTGAGGTTCTGGATCAGCTCCGGCGTGTGCCGGTGCGCGCCGCCCACGCCGTAGACGCTGGCGGAGCCCATCACCTCGGCGGAGAGCAGGTGCGGCTTGAGCGCGCGGCCGGCACCGGAGGTGCCGGTGACCGCGACGACGACGGCGTCCGGCTCGACGAGCCCGGCGGCGAGCGCGGGGACGAGCGCCAGCGAGGACACCGTCGGGAAGCAGCCGGGGACGGCGACGCGGCGGGAGCCGCGGAGCCGGTCGCGGGCGCCGGGGAGCTCGGGGATGCCGTAGGGCCAGGTGCCGGGGTGTTCGCCGCCGTACCAGCGGGCCCAGTCGGTGGGGTCGTTGAGCCGGTGGTCGGCGCCGCAGTCGATGACGATCGCGTCGTCGCCGAGTTCGGCCGCGATGGCCGCGGAATGGCCGTGCGGGAGGGCGAGGAAGACGACGTCGTGGCCGGCGAGCTCGGCGGCCGCGGTGTCGGCGAGGATGCGGTCCGCCAGCGGCAGCAGGTTCGGGTGGTGCTGCCCGAGCCTGGTCCCGGCGTTGCCGCCCGCGGTCAACGCGCCGATCTCCACCTCGGGGTGCGACAGCAGCAGGCGGAGCAGTTCCCCGCCCGCGTAGCCGCTAGCCCCGGCAACTGCCACTCGAACCGTCATGCGGATGATTATGCACTCCCATGCAACATTAATCAAACGAGCGTTCGGCTGCGCGGCGAACGCCACATTCACCCAGCTAGACGAGGGGAACGGGCCGTTCACCCCAATCCTCCCACCGCGCGGCGGCCGCAGGGCTCGTGAGTGGTTCGAGTCGCCATAGCAGCCCGAAGCGCTCACGAGCCGCGGGAGCCCGCCGGCTCCGGCAAAGGCGGGACAAACTGATCATCCTGGACGACCCCGCGCTGATCCGTCATCTCCCGAAGCCGTCCCAGAAGTCGCACCGGTGCGCGGCCAGCAGCCGGGGCACCCCCGCTTCGACTTCGGCGCGGCTCTCCGGGCATCATCGTTGCCGATGACGATGACCCCACCCCGCCCCGGCACGGGTGCCCGCCGTTCGACGTCGATCACGACGTCGGGCCCGGTCGGGCAGCGGGTGCGGTTGCGGCGCGTCGAGCCGGCCGACCGGCGCGCGCTGATGCGGTTCGACCGGGAATCGTCCGACACCCACTACCCGAAGTTCGACGGCTACCGGCACTGGGGAGCGCACCGGGCGCACCACGCCGACTCCGGCGACGACATCCAGCTGGCCATCGAGACGCTGCTGGACCGGACGCTGGTCGGCTCCTTGTCCGCCAGCCAGGCCGAGCCCGGTTCCGGCCGGTTCGGCTACGGCATCGGGATCGGCCCGCAGCACCGCCGCCGCGGCTACGCCGACGACGCGATCACCGCGCTGCTCGCGTTCATGTTCGGGCGGCTGCGCTACCGCAAGTGCGAGGTCGGGATCTACGACGGCAACGCCGCTTCCCTCGCGCTGCACGGCAAACTCGGCTTCCGCGAGGAAGGCCGCCTGCGCGACCCGGAATTCCTGTGCGGCGGAGCCCAGTGCCTCGTGCTGATGGGCATCACCGCCACCGAATTCACCGCCCGCACCCTCACTCCCCGATGACCGGTGGCGCCGACTCCGACAGGTCCGTGCCGAAAGGGTCCTGCTTTCCCTGGTAGTGGGAGCCCCGGCGTTCCTGCTCGCCGAACGACCAGGCGCCACCACCCGAGGTGGCTGCCCCGGCATCGGCAGCAACCCAGGTTCGCGCCCTGGTACTCGCCGCCCGCCCGGTGCTGTCCTGTTCCAGCCTGCCGATGAGGTACTTCCGCAGGCCGTTGATCCAGTTCCCCGTTGGGGCGCACGAAACGCTGCACGTCGCGCACGAACGTGACGACTATCGACGCCGCCGAATCCCGCGCGGCTTCGGCGAACATGCCGAACCAGGACTGCGCGGTCCCGGCGTCGACGTCTCACGCCGCCGCGCCAGCACGGCGTCCTCGCGGCGCTGCTGGTCGGGTACCCAGTTCAGGAACCGCGCGACCGCCATCGCCGTCGGGTCGTGCGCGCGGAAGACGCTGCACTGCAGGCTGCGGCCAACGAACTCGCTGTCCTGCCGTTGCCGCAGGATCTCCTGCAGGCTTCGCGCACCCCCTGCTCCGGCCACCCGGACATACTGCCAGGAAGTCGATCTACCGAGTGGCGGTTCGGGGAAGATCCACTCTTACCGCGTGCGTCAACTGGTTTCGGCTCGGCTGCGCCGCTCCAGGGCGTATTCCGTGGCGATGCGCAGGAGCATCTCCTTCTCCACTCTCAGCAGCTGGTTCTCGCGGCGGAGGCGGTCGAGTTCCGCTCGTTCCGCCGTCGTCAGGTCCGTGCTCATCGCAGCGGGTCGAACGGCCGCAGGAGCGCCGGGCGCTTTCCGGTGGTGATCTGCTCCGCCAGCAGGCGCCCGGTGAGCGGGCCCAGGGTCAGGCCCCACATGCCGTGGCCTCCCGCGACGTAGGCGCCGGGCATCTTCGTCGAGCCGATCAGCGGCAGGCCGTCCGGCGTCACCGGGCGGCCGCCGACCCACTCGTCGCGGCGTTCGTTCCAGGCGACGCCCTTCAGCAGCGGGCGCGCTGAGCGCACGATCGCTTCGATGCGGCCGCGGTCCAGCGGATCGTCCGCCGGGCGGAACTCCATCGTCCCCGCCACCCGGAGGCCGCCCTGGTACGGCGTGCACGCCACGCGCGCCGCGGGCAGGTAGATCGGGCCCGGCACGGGCTGCTCGGTCGGCACCGTGAACGAGTAGCCGCGGCCGGCCCGCACCGCGGTGCGGACGCCCAGCGGCTTCGCCAGCCGGCTCAGCCACGCGCCCGTGGCCAGCACGACCGCCTCGGCCGACACGCGCTCGTCCTGCTCCGACTTGACGGTGACCTGAGCGGAGCCGCGCAGCACCTCGCGCACCCGGAACCCGGTGCGCAGCTTGCCGCCGCGCTCCACCACCGACTTCGCCAGGCTCCGGGTGAACTCGCCGGGGTCCACGAAGCGCTGCCCCTCCACCCGCAGCACCGCCGCGATGCGCGACGACAGCTGCGGCACATCGACGTCCGAAGTGGACAGTTCGCGGACCTCGACGTCCTGGCCGCAGCGGCGGATCTGCTCGAACTCGTGCCGCAGCTCGGCGACCTGCTCGGGCTTCTCGAACGCCGCCGTGATCGGCGCGGGCACCGTCGGCGCGGACACGCCGCCCGCGGTCAGCGCATCGAAGGCGTCCAGGCACTCGGCGTTCATCGGGACGAACGCGCGCATCGACCGCTGCCAGGCCCAGGGCGTGCACCGCCGGGCGAAACCGGTGAGGAAGGACCACAGCCCGGGATCCACCGAGGCCGGCACGTAAAGCGGCGCGTCCCGGTCGAACAGCGACCGCAACCCGTAGCGCAGCACGCTCGGCTCCGGCAGCGGGATCGAGAACCCCGGCGAGAGGTAACCGGCGTTGCCCCAGGACGCACCGGCCGCGACGTCCTCGCGGTCGAGCACCGTGACCTCGACGCCGTGCTCCTGCAAGAACCAAGCGGTCGACAAGCCGACCACACCCGCGCCGATCACCACGGCCCGGCGCGGAACCCCGTCGATCCCGTCCTCGCGCATGCTTCCTCCTCGAAACGTCTTGAGGTGGAGCCTGCCCCGGCGGCGGCGCCGCGCCAGTGTCGGAATCGCACAAATCGCGACGCCCCGATTGGCCGGAACCGACTACACGGCGAGCGCGATGATCATCGCCAGCCTGGCGTCGGGGTCGTCCAGGTCCAGCGGCGTCAGCTCGGCCATCTTCCGCATCCGGTACCGGACGGTGTTGGGGTGGACCTCCAGCCGCGCCGCCGCGGCCCCCAGGTCGCCCTGACATTCCAGCCACGCCCGCAACGTCTCGACGTAGCTCGTGCCGTGCTCCCGGTCGTGGCGGCGGAGCTCGACGACGGGGCCTCGATCCGGCACCCGCCCCGTCGACGCGACGTGCCGCAGCCGCCGCAGCAGGATCTCGTGCCACGCTTCGTCGTAGACCACGGCCGCGACCCGGTCCGCCCGCGTCGCGTGGATCGCCAGGCTCTCGTCCGCTTCTTGCCTGCTGTCCACCAGCTGCGCGGGCTCGGCCGGGCCGCCCACCCCGACGAGGACCGTCGCCTCGCCGGCGAGTTCCCGCACCAGGGCCCGCGCCCACTCGCACGCCGGCTCGGCGTCCTCGTGCGGCAGGATCGTGTAGACGGTGTTCGCGAACAGCGCGCTGCGCCCGGGCCGCGACCAGCCGAAACCGGTCGTCGCCCGCTCGAAGGCGAGCAGCGGCGCGGCCTCCGGCGCGCCACCGGTGTGCACCTGCACCGCCACCACGCGGTACCTCGTGCTGCGCAGGCCGAGGCGGCTCAACGCCGCGGCGGGGTCCTCGTGCCCCTCCAGCAGCCCGGTGACCAGATCGGATTCGACCTGCCGCTCCAGATCCGCGCTGGCCCGGGCGCGGAGCAGGTGCAGCGCCGCGGTGCGCGCGCCGCTGACCAGCGCGGCCTGGTGCGCGGCCGTGAGCGCGTGCTCCGTCACCACCCAGATCGAGCCCAGCAGCTCCTTGCCCGCGCGGACCGCCACGACCGCCCTGCCGTGCAGGGATTCCGGCCCGAGCGGCGCCACGAAGATCGGTTCGTCGGAGGTTTCCAGGTGCCGGAACACGCCGCGCTCGGTCAGCTCCCGACGGATCTCCGCGGGCACCCGCCGCCCCAGGATCGTGGCCAGCCGGGCCCGGTCGGCGCTGTGCTGCCGGCTGGAGTACGCGAGCACGCCGGAGCGGTGGTCCTCGATCGTCACCGGGCCGCCGACCGAGTCCGCGAGCGCGTCGGCCAGCGCGAACAGGTCCGTCGGGCCCCGGCCCGCCTCGGTCTCGCGGCCCTCCAGCACCAGCCCGTAGATCACGGCCGCCAGCTGCCCCCACGACACGGCCGGATCGACGAGGACCACCGTCACGTGCCGGTCGCGGGCCGCCGAGAGCGCCCGCTCGCCGAGTTCGGTGCAGCGCAGCACGACCACTTCTGCGCGGGTGCTCGAGAGCAGATCAGCTGCGCCGTCGGCGTCGACGCCGACGGCGAGCAGGACGTCCTCACCTCCTGGGGCGGGATCGGCCGGGTCGTGCAGCGCCACCGACCGCAGCTCCGTGGACCTGGATCGTGGGGCGTTGCCCAGCCGGGCCCCGAGGCCGCCCAGGACGTTGATCAACCGGTCCAGCTTGACCACGGCCGCTCCTCGGATGACGAGGCCGCAATTTCCATTGAAATCGAATCTTCGATTTCAATGGAAATTGCGGCTGAACAGTCAGGCTCGGAGGCTGGCGCCGAGGCGCTCGGTGGCGGCTCGCACCGCCGCGTCGCGGGCCTCGGTGGCCTCCTCCTGCTTGAGCGTCCGGTCCGAGGCGCGAAAGCGCAGCGCCAGGGCCAGCGACTTCTTGCCCTCGTCGAGCTGCTCACCGGCGTAGACGTCGAACAGCCGCACGTCCTCCAGCAGCTCGCCGCCGCCAGCTCGGACCGCGTCGATCACGTCGGCCCCGGCCACGCCCTCATCCACCACGAGGGCGATGTCCATCAGCACCGGCGGGTACGCCGAGATCTGCGGTGCCGGACGGCGGTCGGTCAGCGGCAGGGCGTCCAGGTCGAGCTCCATCGCGCAGGTCCGCTTCGGCAGGCCCAGCGCCTCCACGACCTTCGGGTGCAGCTCGCCCGCGTGGCCGACGACGACGTCACCGGCCTTCAGCTGCGCGCACCGGCCCGGGTGCCACGGCGCGAGCTCGCCCGCGCTCACCGTCAGTTCCACGCCGGCGGCTTCGGCGACGACGCGCGCGGCCTGCACCGCGTCCGCCCAGTTCGCCTCGCGGCCCTTGCCCCACCAGCCGGCGTGTTCGCGGTTGCCGCCCAGCATCACGGCGACGTGCTTCGGCTGTGCCGGCAGCGACGCGTGCAACGCGGCGATCTCCTCGTCGCTGGGCCGCGACGCCACGCCGACCGAAGGCACCGCGGGCTGGTTCTCCGCGGGCTGCACGACCTGTCCGATGTGGAACAGCGCGAGATCGCGCTGGCCGCGGGAAACGTTGCGCTGCAAGGTTTCCGCCAGCCCGGTCAGCAGCGTCGTGGTCAGCAGCGACCGGTCGCTCTCCAACGCGTTGAGCACCGTCATGGTGCGCCGCCGCGGGTCGTCCTCGGCGAGGCCGAAGTCGTCCAGCGTCGCCTTCCCGACGAACGGGAACGGCAGGACCTCGACGTAGCCCTCACCGGCCAGCGCGCGGGAGACCGCGCGCTCGCGGCGCTGCTCCGCGGTGAGCCCGCGCCCGGCGGGCGCGGCGGGCAGCACCGAGGGGATCGTGTGGTACCCCTCCAGGCGCAGCACTTCCTCGACCAGGTCGTACGGCTGCTTCAGGTCCGGCCGCCACGTCGGCGGGGTCGCGGTGACCAGGCCGACGCCCTCGTCGGAGGTGCCGACCTCGATGCGGCAGCCGATCTGGCCCAGCCGCCGGGCGGTCACGCCGCGGTCGTAGTACACCCCGGCGATCTTGTCCGGCAGCGCCAGCGGCATGGTCACCGGCTCGGGCTGCTTCGGCTCGCCGACGTCGGTGCGGCCCGGCGCGATGGTGCCGTCGCCGTAGCGGACCAGCAGCTGCGCGGCCAGCTCGGTGGCCACCGCGGCGATCGCCGGGTCCACCGTCCGCTCGAAGCGCTTGCCCGCCTCGCTGGGCAGCTTGTGCCTGCGGATGGTGCGGGCGATGCTGGCCGGATCCCAGTTCGCCGCCTCCAGCAGCACGTCGTGCGTGTTGTGGCCGATCTCGGTGGACTCGCCGCCCATCACGCCGGCCAGCGACACCGGGCCGCTGTCGTCGCAGATCACGATGTCGTCCGGGTCCAGCTCGCGGCTCAGACCGTCCAGGGTGGTCAGCTTCTCGCCCTGCTCGGCGCGGCGCACCACCAGCGCACCGGTCACCTTCGTTGTGTCGAAGGCGTGCAGCGGCTGGCCGAGCTCCAGCATCACGTAGTTGGTGACGTCCACGGCCAGCGAGATGGAGCGCATCCCGGCCAGCGCCAGGCGGCGGCGAAGCCACCACGGGCTCGGCGCGGTCGGGTCGACGCCGGTGACCCGGCGCAGCACGAACCGCGAGCAGGCGCTCGGGTCGCGCAGCTCCACCTCGCGCGAGGGCCGGTCGTCGGCCGGGACCGGGCGGGTGCCCGGGTCGCCGAACGGCACGTCGAGCGCGTTGGACAGCTCGCGGGCCAGGCCGCGCACCGAGAAGCAGTAGCCCCGGTCCGGGGTGATGGCCAGCTCGATGATCGAGTCGTCCAGCCCCACCAGCTCGACCGCGTCGTCGCCGGGGTCGGCCGAACCGGGCGGCAGCACCAGGATGCCGTCGTGGTCCTCGCCGATGCCCAGCTCCTTGGCCGAGCAGATCATGCCCTCGCTGACCTTGCCGTAGGTCTTGCGGGCGGTGATCTCGAAGTCGCCGGGCAGCACCGCACCGGGCAGCGCGACCACGACCAGGTCGCCCTCCTGGAAGTTGCGGGCACCGCAGATGACGCCCTGCACCTGCTGCTCGCCGGAGTCGTCCGCGCCGACCTCGACCTGGCAGAACCGGATCGGCTTCTTGAACTCGGTGAGTTCCTCGATCGCGGCGACGCGACCGGCCACGAGCGGCCCGCGCACCTGGGTCAGGTGGACGACCTCTTCGACCTCCAACCCGATCCGGATGAACGCTTCGGCCAGCGTCTCCGCGGTCGTCTCCTCGGGCAGCTCAAGGTGCTCGGCCAGCCAGGAAACCGGAATCCGCACTTGGTCAGGCCTTTCTCTCGTTCAGGTGGGTGGTGTCGGTGGGCATCAGATGCCGAACGGCTGGGTGAACCGGACGTCGCCCTCGACGATGTCGCGCATGTCCGGGATGCCGTTGCGGAACTGCAGCGTGCGCTCCAGCCCCATGCCGAACGCGAAGCCGGTGTAGACGTCGGGGTCGACGCCGCAGGCGCGCAGCACGTTCGGGTTGACCATGCCGCAGCCGCCCCACTCGACCCAGCCGGCGCCGCCCTTCTTCTCCGGGAACCACACGTCCATCTCCGCCGACGGCTCGGTGAACGGGAAGAACGACGGCCGCAACCGGGTCTTGGAGTCCGGGCCGAACATCGCCCGGGCGAACGCGTCCAAGGTGCCCTTGAGATGCGCCATCGTCAGGCCCTTGTCCACCGCCAGGCCCTCGACCTGCGAGAACACTGGGGTGTGGGTGGTGTCCAGCTCGTCGGTGCGGAAGGTGCGGCCGGGGCACACCACGTACACCGGCAGGTCCCGCTCCAGCAGCGAGCGGATCTGCGACGGCGAGGTGTGGGTGCGCAGCACCAGCCCGGAGTTCGCCGGACCGACGTAGAAGGTGTCCTGCATGCTGCGGGCCGGGTGGTCCTTGCCGAAGTTCAACGCGTCGAAGTTGAACCACTCGGTCTCCAGCTCGGGACCCTCGGCGACCTCCCAGCCCATCGCCACGAAGGTGTCCTCGACCTCTTCGGCGAGCTGCGTGATCGGGTGCCGCGCGCCGGCCGGGACGCGGTCCCAGGGCAGCGTGACGTCGACCGTCTCCTCGCGCAGCACCCGCTCGTCGCGCTCGACCTGCAGGGCGGCGCGGCGCTCGTCGAATGCGCCCTGGATCGCCTCGCGGGCCTGGTTGACGCGCTTGCCGGCCTCGGAACGCGCCTTCGGCGGCAGTGCGCCGATCTCCCGGCGCGCGGTCAGCAGCGGCGAACGGTCCCCGAGGTGCGCGGGCTTGACGGCCGCCAGCGCATCGAGGTCGGTGGTCGCGGCGAAGGCTTTGCTGGCCTCGACCACCGCGCGGTCCAGCGTCTCCGGCGACAGCGCGGCGACCTCTTTCGGGTCGTACGGGTCGTTGGCTCCAGACATCGTTAGTGCGTGACTCCCGTTGATCCGACAGGCATCAGTACCCGATTCCCGGACCGGTGGCCCGGGGGCGGCGAACCTGCTCGTTGGCATACGACTCAAGCCGCAACCTGACCCCTGGATTCTATGCGACGGCCCCAACCGCTTTTCGCGGAGATCCGGTGCCGACACGCGGTCCCGGACCCGGCCGGTTCGCGATTTCACGCGAAATCGTCAACTTCCCCGAAGCGCGGACGGGGAAATCGCCGGGCTTCACCGGTGCTGGGCGCGGGCCGAGGCGTAGAGGCAGACCGCCGCGGCGGTGGCCAGGTTCAGGCTTTCGGCGCGCCCGTACAGCGGCACCCGCAGCGTGGTGTCCAGCTCGGACTTCACCTCATCCGGCAGGCCGTGGGCCTCGCTGCCGAACACCCACGCCGTGGGCTCGGCGAGCTCCCCGTCGCGGTCGGCCGTGTCGAGGTCGCCCGCGGCGTAGCCGTCGGCGCCGACCAGCCGGAGCCCGGCCGCGCGGCAGGCGGCGAGCACGGCGGAGACGTCGCGGTCCCGCGCGACCGGCAGGTGGAAGAGGCTGCCGGTGGACGCTCGCACCGCCTTGCCGTTGTAGGCGTCGACGGTGTCACCGGCGAACAGCACGGCACCGGCACCGGCCGCGTCCGCGACCCGGACCACCGTGCCGGCGTTGCCTGGGTCTGCCACGCCGACCAGCACCGCGACCAGGTTCGGGCGTTCGGCGAGCGCGTCGGACAGCGCGGTGTCCGGCAGGTCGCAGACCGCGATCAGGCCCTGCGGGGTCACGGTCTCCGACAGCGACGCAGCGGCGCGCTCGGTGACCAGGTGCACCGGCACCGACTCGGCGCGCGCCCGGTCGAGGAACTCGGCGTGCCGGGACTGCTCGGTGGCGAACACGTCGCGCACCCGCAGCACCCCGGCGGCGTGCGCGGTCAGCGCCTCGCCGACCGCCTGGGCGCCTTCCGCGAGGAACGCGCCGGCCTTCTCCCGGCCGGCGCGGCGGGTGAGCTTGCGAGCGACCGCGACCCGGGTCGATCGCTCCGTCAGCGGAGTCGTCGTCCCGGGTCGCGGTGCAGCGGAGGGGCCTTCGGTGATCAGGCCGCACTCTCCGGCAGGTTCTTGCGCGCGACCTCGACCAGCGCGGCGAACGCCTGCGGGTCGTTGACCGCGAGCTCGGCCAGGATCTTCCGGTCGACCTCGACCTCGGCGGCCTTCAGGCCCTGCACGAACCGGTTGTAGCTCAGGCCGTGCTGCCGGGTCGCGGCGTTGATGCGGGTGATCCACAGCTTCCGGAAGTCACCCTTGCGGGCCCGCCGGTCGCGGTAGGCGTAGGTCATCGAGTGGAGCATCTGCTCCTTGGCCTTGCGGTACAGCCGGGAGCGCTGACCGCGGTAACCACGGGCCGACTCGAGAATGGTGCGGCGCTTCTTCTGGGCGTTGACTGCCCGCTTGACGCGTGCCACGGGGTCCGTCCTGTCATCTCATCGGGGGCGGGGAACCGCCCGTGCGGGTTGCTGGAACTGCGTTGCTGACCTGCTGCCGGGGAGCAGCGGGTCGGGGGTTCAGCGACCCAGCAGTCGGTTGATGCGCTTGACGTCGGCCTTGGCCACCGCTTCGGTGCCCTCGAGCCGGCGGGTGACACGGCTGGACTTCTTCTCCAGGATGTGCCGACGACCGGCCTGCTCGCGCCGCAGCTTGCCCGTGCCGGTCACCTTGAAGCGCTTCGAGGTGCCCTTGTGGGTCTTGTTCTTCGGCATCTTCTCGTCCTCGTTTCGTACTGATGCCGGGCAGGGGCGCGGACTGCGTCCCGGCCCGGCGTCACATCACGAGCCCTGCGGACTTAAGCGTTCGCCTTGGGCTTGGTCTTGTTCGTCTTGTGCGGCGCGAGAACCATGATCATGTTTCGGCCGTCCTGCTTCGGGTTGGCCTCGATGAATCCGAGTTCGGAAACGTCGTCGGCCAGTCGCTGCAGCAGGCGGAAGCCCAACTCGGGACGCGACTGCTCACGACCACGGAACATGATCGTCACCTTGACCTTGTGACCCTGGTTGAGGAAGCGGGTCACGTGGCCCTTCTTCGTCTCGTAGTCGTGCGGGTCGATCTTCGGCCGGAGCTTCTGCTCCTTGATGACGGTCTGCTGCTGGTTGCGACGCGATTCGCGAGCCTTCTGCGCGCTCTCGTACTTGAACTTGCCGTAGTCCATGAGCTTGCAGACCGGCGGGCGCGCCTGCGGGGCGACCTCGACAAGGTCCAGATCCGCTTCCTGGGCAAGTCGGAGCGCGTCCTCGATGCGGACGATCCCGACCTGTTCACCGTTGGGTCCGACCAAACGGACCTCCGGAACCCGGATGCGGTCGTTGATGCGCGTCTCGGAGCTGATGGGCCCTCCTCGGTTCGATGGCTTAGTAACTGCACCGCGGCGCGTAGAGCTCACCCCGGAATGCAGAGGTCCCGCCGGCTGCCGCTTCCGCGGGCCGCGGGACCCTGACTCCAAACCGATCGAACCGGTACCGCAATACCGTTCGTGCCACCGATGGCTCGCGCCATCGACAGGACCGGAACCCGGAAGCCTGTGGCGGCTACTCGGGTGGGAGCGGGACTCCACTTTGCCGCCCCCGCCTTCGCGGGGGCTGGTCGTGCGTGTCAGGGTAGCAGGCGTGACCGAACCGCAGCCAACCCCGTCCCCGAACACGTCCGACCTGCCAGGTGAGCCGGTACCCGACGCGGATATGGAACTCAACGTCCGCGAGCTCGCCGATGTTCCCAGCGTCGAGGTGATCAGCCGGGCTGCGGTCATGCTGATGTCCGCGGCCGCGGAGAAGCTCGGGCTGGCCGCCGAGGACCCGGACACCGCGGCGGAGCGCGACCTGGACGAGGCGCGCCGGCTGATCACCGCGCTTGCCGGGCTGGTCACCGCCTCCGTCGAATACCTGGGGCCGCACGCGGGCCCGGTCCGCGACGGGCTGCAGACGCTGCAGCGCGCGTTCCGCGAGGCGTCCACCCACCCGGACGCCCCGGGGCAGGGCCCGGGCGAGAAGTACACCGGCCCGGTGTACTGAGCTCACCGGACGAGCAGGAAGACGCCGAGGCCGATCGCGGCCACGCCCAGCGCGAAGCCGATGGCCTCGCCGCGCGGGGCCGCTTTCTCCAGCGCGATCAACGCGGCCAGGACCGCCATCCACACGAGGTTCATGGCGCCCGCGGCGAGCAGCACGACGGTCAGCGCCCAGCAGCAGCCCAGGCAGTACCCGCCGTGGCGCATGCCCACGCACAGCGCGCCCGCGCGGCTGCGGAGGGCGGTGTCGCCGTGGCGCACCAGCAGGGCCAGCGGCGAGCGGCAGCGGGCGAGGCACCAGCGCTTCAGCGGCGTGAACTGGTACGCGCCCGCGCAAATGAGCACGACCGCGCCGACCCGCACCGACACCTCCTCGCCCCGCATCGCGATCGCGTCGAACCCCCGCAGGACGGCGTAGGCGGGCACCCCGGCGGCGCTCCAGACGACCAGGTAGCCCGCCGTCAGGGCGGCGACGGTGCCGCGGCGGGCGTGGCGCGCCGCGGCCAGCCGGCGCACGCCGATGGTGAACGGCGTGCTGGCGGGCAGCATCATCGCCGCCATCATCACCGGCCAGATCAGCAGGAACAGCGGCATGGCGGACATCGCCGGCGCGCCGGCGAGGATTCCCGCGCTCATGTCGGGCATCGCCGCGAGGCCGGTGATCAGCCAGGCCGTCCCGGCGAGCGCGAGCAGTGCGGCCGCCAGCGCGAGCTCCGCGCGCGACCAGGTGCGCGGGGCCGGGATGCCGCGCCGGGCGGCGGCGCGGGTCATGCCGCGTCCGGTCCCGTCCAGTCGAACGGGATGAGCTTGCTGGAATTGCCCACGCGCTCCCAGCTGAAGCCGTACGCGTCGGCCCGGTCGGACGTCGCCCTCCCCCAGGTCGCCGGCGGTTGACCGGGGCCGACCTCCGCGCCGGGCAGGTTGTGCACCTGGACGCGGGCGCCTTCGGCGCTGGTGGGGCCGGTGAGCGCGGCGACGGAGGCCTCCGCGCAGCCGGGGATCCGCACCTGCCAAGAAGACAGGTCGTCGGCGATGGCGACCTCGATCGGGCTCGTCTCCGCGGCCACGATCTCCGGCCCGAACAGCTCGCCGAACTGCTGCGGCCAGCCGCCGGCCCGCCCGGTGAAGATCGTCCGGAGTGCGGCGTACTGCGCCTCGCCGGCGCGTTCGTCGAAGAACACCGCGGCGCGGGCGTCGTGGTGCTCGCGGGTCCAGATGTTGCCGGTGAAGGACGCGAGCATCGCGACGTTGAGGCCGCCGAGATCCAGGTCGCCGTAGTTGCCGGCGCGGATGTGCCACAGGAGGACGCCGTCGCAATCGCCGTAGGTCGGCGGCTGGGCGAACGAGCAGGGGCACGGGATCGCGCACTTGCAGGCGTCGAACCAGACGCCCGCCAGGTGCCATTGCGCAACTCCGGGCGCGTTCATGTCGGTCCCCCGAGGCGCGTCGGTGGTGGTCCGCCGCCAGCATCCGTGATCCGCATCCCCATCGGCACGGCCGAAAGACCCGCGCGGCGGCACGTGTTGCACTTGATGCAATGAACAGTTGACCACATTGCATTTCGCGCAATGCACAGTGGACGGTAAATACCCGAAATCCTTGTGCTGCCGCAAGATCTTGACCACTGACCGATGCTGACTTAGCGTTTGTTCGCTCCACACAACAAAAGACTCCAGGGGTGAACGTGGCCGATCCGGTCGAGTTACTCGCGAACCTCGTTCGCATTCCAAGCATCAATCCGCGAGAGCGCGCTGAACCGGCCGAAACCGAGCTCGCCGAGAACATCGCCCAGTGGGCGTCCGAACGCGGAATGCAGGCGCACACCGAAGAAGTCCTCGACGGGCGACGGAACGTGATCGTCACGCTACCCGGCGACGACGACCGCCCGCTGCTGCTCGAATCCCATTTGGACACCGTCGAAACCGACGGCATGACGATCGACCCGTTCGACCCGGTGGTGCGCGACGGGCGGCTGTACGGGCGCGGGGCGTGCGACGCGAAGGCGCCGCTGGCGGTCTTCCTGACCGCGATGGCGCGGCTGGCCGAACGCGGGCCGAGGCCCCGGACGGTGGTGCTGGCGGGCGTCGTCGACGAGGAGCACCTGTACCGCGGCGTGACCGCGCTGCGCGCCAGCGGCCTGCCCACCCCGGTCGGCGCGATCATCGGCGAGCCCACCGAGCTGCGAACGGTGGTGGCGCACAAGGGATGCATGCGCTGCCGCATCGAGGCGCACGGCGAAGGCGGGCACAGCTCGCAGCCGTGGGACAAGACCAACGCCATAGAGGTCGCCGCCGACGTGGTGCGCTACCTGCAGCGCGAACACGCCCCGCGGCTGGCGGCGCTGGCCCGCCCGTTGGTCGGCCCGCCGTCGCTCGCGGTCACGCTGATCGAGGGCGGGCAGGGGCCGAACGTCCTGCCGGACAGCTGCGTGCTGACCATCGACCGGCGGACCGTCGGCGGCGAGGACCCGCACGAGGTGTGGGCCGCGCTGCGCGCCGAGCTCGCCGACCGCTGGCCGGTGACGGTGCACGAGCCGCACATCGTCGACTACTCGCTGGACAGCGACCCGGCCGATCCGTTCGTCCGCACCGTGGCCGGGAGCCTGCGCGAGTCCGGGCTGGACGCGGCGCCGCTGGGCGTCGGTTACGGCACCGACGCGAGCAAGATCGCCCTGGACGGGGTGCCCGCCGTGGTGTTCGGGCCGGGCTCGATCGCCTGCGCGCACACCGCCGACGAGTCCGTTCCGCTCGACGAGGTCCGCACCGCGGTCGACGTCGTCGAGCGCGTCCTGCGCACCGGAGGTGCCCCGGCATGACGACCACCGCAACGACCACGACCCCGACCCGCCGGCGCTTCGGCGTGCTGGCCGCGGACTTCATGATCCTCGGCCTGAACTACGCCGACCGGGCCGCGTTCGGCATCGCCGGGCCGCTGATCATCGCCGAGTTCGGCTTCTCCAACGCCGCGTTCGGCTGGCTGGCCAGCATCTTCGCGCTCGCCTACTCGCCGTTCGGGTTCATCGGCGGCTGGCTGGCCGACCGCTTCGGGCCGCGCAACGTGATGGGCTGGGCGGTGATCGCCTGGTCGGCGTTCACCGCGCTGACCGCCGCCGGCGTCGGTTTCGTCAGCCTGCTGATCATCCGGTTCCTCTTCGGCGCCGGCGAGGGTCCACAAGCGACGGTCACCGCGAAGCTGATGCACAACTGGTTCCCGAAGCGGGAACTGGGCACCGCGCTCGGCATCGCCAACGCGGCGACGCCGCTGGGCGGCGCAATCGCCACGCCGGTCGTGGTCGGCATCATGCACGCCACCCAGGGCAACTGGCGGATCCCGTTCCTGGTCTTCGGCGCGCTGGGCGTGCTGGCCGCGGTCGGCTGGTTCGCGGTCGTCCGCGATTCCCCCGAGGAGCACCCGAAGGTCAACGCCGCCGAGCTGCAGGCGATCCGCGGCGGCCAAGCGGTCGCGAGCGTCGAGGAGCAGGCGGACGCGCCCGGCTTCTGGCGCTGCGTGCGCAAGCCCGCGGTGTGGGCGACCGCGATCGCGTACTTCGGTTACGCGTGGATCCTGTGGACGTTCGTGTCCTGGTTCCCGAACTACCTCGTGCAGGAGCGGGGCATCGACCTGGACGAGCTGGCGATCTCCGGGGCAATCCCGTGGGTCGGCGGCTGCATCGGGCTGATCGTCGGCGGGGTGGCCACGGACTGGCTCGTCCGGCGGGTCGGCGACTCGGCCGCCCCGCGCCGCTGGATGGTGATCGTCTGCCTGACCGCGACCGCGCTGCTGTTCGCCCTGGTGTCGACGCTGACCAGCACGTTCGCCGCGGTGCTGGTGATGACCGTCGTGGTGTTCCTGCTGTACCTCACCGGCGCCCAGTACTGGATCATCGTGGGCGAAGCGGTGCCGGCGTCGCGCTACGGCGCCGTCTCGGGCGCGGTGCAGATGTTCGCGACGTCCGCGTCGATCTTCGCGCCGCTGGTGACCGGCTACCTCGCCGACTCGGCGTGGGGCTGGGGCGGGGTGTTCGTAGTGGCGGGCGCGATCACCATCATCGGGCCGGTCCTCCTGCTGTTCGCCGGCCGCCGCTGACCGGACGACGAACGAAGTGCACCTCCCGCGCGGGAGGTGCACTTCGTTCGTCGCTACGGGTTGATGGCCAGGAAGAGGAACGCCGCCAGCAGCGCCAAGTGGACGCAGCCCTGGAGTCGGGTGGCGCGGCCCGGGACGACCGTGAGGACGCTGACGATGACGGTCAGGGTGAACAGCACCAGCTGGGTTCCGCCCAGGCCGAGGTGCAGCGGGCCGTCCAGCCAGATCGTGGCGAGCGCGATCACCGGGATGGTCAGGCCGATGCTGGCGATCGCCGAGCCGTAGCCGAGGTTGAGGCTGATCTGCATCCGCCGGCGGCGGGCGGCGCGCACCGCCGCGATCGTCTCCGGCAGCAGCACCAGCATCGCGATCACCACGCCGACGAAGGACTGCGGGAAGCCGATCGCGTCGACCGCGGCTTCGATCGCCGGGGATTCCAGCTTCGACAGCCCGACGACGGCGACCAGCGCGACCAGCAGCAGCACGATGCTCACCACGGTCTGGCGGCCGGTCGGCGGCGGCGCGTGGTCGTCCTCCGGAGCGACGGTGCCCTCGTCGGTGACCGGCAGGAAGAAGTCGCGGTGCCGGATGGTCTGGGTGAACACGAAGGTCGCGTACAGCACGATCGACGCGACCGCGGCGAAGATCAGCTGCGACGACGAGTACTCCGGCCCCGGCACCGTGGTGGTGAACGTCGGGAACACCAGGCTCAGCGCGCCCAACGTCGCGACCGTCGCCAGCTCCGCGCCGGTGCCTTCGGCGTTGAAGCTCGTCACGCCGTAGCGCAGGGCGCCCACCAGGAGGGACAGCCCGACGATGCCGTTGGTGGTGATCATGATCGCGGCGAAGATCGTGTCCCGGGCCAGTGTCACGGTCTCCGGCCCGCCGGAGACCATCAGCGTGACGATCAGACCGACCTCGATGACCGTGACGGCGACCGCCAGGACCAGCGAGCCGAACGGTTCGCCCACCTTGTGCGCGATGACCTCGGCGTGGTGCACGGCGGTGAGCACTGCGCCCGCGAGCAGGACCGCGAGGACGATCACCATGCCTATGCCGAGTCCTTTGCCGGGCCAGGCGATGGCCAGCGCGACGATCGCAAGCACCGGTACCAGCACGTTCCGAGACAACATCGAACGCAGCCACATGTGTCCACAGTAGATCTGGCCCCGCTCGGAACGGTGGAACTCGCTGGCGTCCGGCGCGGCGGCTTGCCAGGCTGTCCGAGGAGGTGTGTCGAAATGGTTTCCGTCGATCAGTTGCTGGTGTTCGCTGCGATGTCCTTCGTGATCATCGCGGTACCGGGGCCGAGCGTGTTGTTCGTCGTCGGCCGGGCCCTGGCGCACGGCAGGCGCACCGCGCTGACCAGCGTCGCCGGCAACGCCATCGGGTGCTACCTGGTCGCCGTCGCGGTCGCGCTCGGCGTCGGTGCGGTGGTGTCGCAGTCGATCGCGGTGTTCACCGCGATCAAGATCGCGGGCGCGGTGTACCTGGTCTACCTGGGCATCAAGGCGCTGCGCAGCAGTCGCCCGCTGGCGGCGCAGCTGCCCGAGCAGGCGCCGGCCTTCGGCGGCCTGCGAACGCTGCGGGAGGGCGTGGTGGTGGGGGTGGCGAACCCGAAGACGTTCATCTTCTTCACGGCGGTGGTTCCGCAGTTCGTCGATCCCGCGCTGGGCCACGTCCCGGTGCAGATGCTGCTGCTCGCCCTGATCCCGATCGGCATCGCGCTGGTCTCGGACAGCGCCTGGGGCCTGTTCGCGGCCACGGCCCGCAACTGGCTCGCCAGCGCCCCGCGCCGCCTGGCGATGGTCCAGAAGGCGGGCGGCTTCGCCATGATCGGCCTCGGCCTCTCCCTCGCCGTCACCGGCCGCAAGGAATGAGCGAAAGGCGCCTCCAGCCTGGAGGCGCCCTTCATCGGCCCCATTCAGTTGTCTCGAAGCCGCAACCGCGACGCCTCAAGCCCCACGAGCTGATGCCGACGCAAGCGGCGAAGCCGCTTAGCCCACCTACGCAGCTTGCACCGCCGCGGGTTCTCAGAGGTCTTCTCGCGAGGACAGCCCCGACGTGGTGAATTGGTCATTCATGAGTCGGGGATCCCACAGCGAGAAGGCCTCTGAGGTTCCGCCACCCGCACCGCTGAGCAAGACGAGCCTGGAAACAGGAACTTCAGTCGAGGACGGCCAGGGCGTCGATCTCGACGAGGAGACCGGCGGGGAGGCCGACGTAGACCGTCGTGCGGGCCGGGAACAGCTCGCCGACGACTCGGGCGTAGGTCTCGTTCATCTCCGCGAACTGCGAGACATCCGTCAGGTACACCCGCAGCATCAGCACGTCCTCCAGGGAGCCGCCCTCGGCCTCCAGGATCGCGATGACGTTGCGCAGGCACTGCTCGGTCTGCTCGGGGACGCCGCCCTCGACCACCTTGCCGGTCGCCGGGTTCACGGCGGTCTGGCCCGAGACCTGCAGGATGTTGCCCTTGCGGACGCCCTGCGACAGCGGGATGCTCGCCGGCGGCTTGGGGGCTTTGTCAGTGCTGACCACGGTCCTGGCCATCAGACTTCCTTTCCTTTCGGGTTCTTGCGCTGCCACCCCAGCTCGGCGGAAACCTCGCCGGCGGCGCGCAGCACGTCGTCGACGAGACCGAGCAGTCCGTCGAAGTCCATCAATACCTTGGGAACCGAGAGCGAGACCGCGGCGACGGCCTCGCCGCGGTGGTTGCGGATCGGCGCCCCGACGCAGTGGATGAAGTCCTCGTGCTCGCTGCGGTCCACCGCGTAGCCCTGGGCTCGCACCCGGTCCAGCTCGGTCAGGAACCGGTCGGCCGAGTCGATCGTGTTGGCGGTCATCTTCGGGTACTTGAGCTGCTCGGCGAACCGGCGGCGCTGCTGCGTCGGCCAGTCGGCCAGCAGGGCCTTGCCCACGGCCGTGCAGTGCACCGGCGCGCGGCGGCCGATGCGGGAGTACATCCTGACCGGGTGACGGCTGTCCACCTTGTCGATGTAGACGACCTGGTCGTCTTCGAGGGTCGCCAGGTGCACCGTGTGCCCGCTGATCTCCCCCAGCTCGACCAGGTGCCGGCGGGCGACGGTGCGCACGTCGAGGTCTTCCAGCGCTTGGTGGGCCAGGTCGAACAGGGCGCTGCCGAGGCGGTAGTGGTGCACGTCCTCGCGGCGCACGAAGCGGCCCGATTCGAGGGTGCGCAGCAGGCGCATGGCGGTGGATTTGTGCACGCCCAAGCGCTGCGCGAGCTGGTCGAGCGTTTGCGGGCCGGCGGCGAGTGCGGTCAGCACGGTCAGACCGCGTTCCAGGCTCTGGCTCACCGACCACTCCGTCCGTTGACGTGCTGCGCTGCTGATGGTACATACCTACCCGGCATTTTATGCAACTGGCGTTGCAGTCTACGCAATAGGAGGCCTTCGTGTCGACACGGGGGATCAACACCGCAGCGGTGCGAGCGCTGCACGACGAGCGCATCGACTGGCGCTTCAAGGGCATGCCGTCCGATGCCTTCGGCAGCACCGTCGGCGAGTTCCTCGCGCAGCGCCCGAAGTTGCACGAGGCGGGCTTCGTCGGCCCGCTGCTGGTGCTCGACGATGCGGCCCTGCGCCACAACCTGCGGACCATGGCGGACTGGTGCGCCCAGCACGGCCTGCAGCTCGCGCCGCACGGCAAGACGACGATGGCTCCGCAGCTCTTCGAACTGCAGCTGGCGAACGGCTCGTGGGGCATCACCGCGGCGAACCTCAGCCAGCTGCGGGTCTACCGGGCGTTCGGCGTGGAGCGGATCATGCTCGCCAACCAGCTGCTGGATCCCAGCGGTCTGGCGTGGCTGGCCGACGAGCTGGACGCCCACCCCGAGTTCGAGTTCAGCTGCTTCGTGGACTCGGTGCGCGGCGTGCAGCTGATGGCCGGGGCGCTGGCCCGGCACGGCGCGTCGCGGCAGGTCGACGTGCTGGTCGAGCTGGGCAGCGACGGCGCCCGGACCGGCGCGCGCACGCTCGCCGAAGCACGCGAGATCGCCGACCTCGTGCTGGAGAGCCCGATGCTGCGGCTCGTCGGCGTCGGCGGCTACGAAGGCGCGCTCGGCCACGACATCAGCGAGCAGTCGCTGTCCGCTGTGGACGGATACATGCGCCGGTTGCGGGAGCTCGTCGCGGAACTGGCTGAGGCAGGCCACTTCTCGGGGCTGGACGAGGTGATCGTCACCTGCGGCGGCAGCGCCTACTTCGACCAGGTCGCCGAGGCGTTCACCGAGCCGTGGCCCGCCGGGCTGCCGGTGGTGCCGGTGCTGCGCAGCGGCGGATACCTGCTGCACGACGACGGCTTCTACCGGGTCCGCTCGCCGTTCGGCCGCGAGCACCGGCTGACGGGCGAGGAGCGGCCGTTCCACCCCGCGATGCGGGTGTGGGCGCAGGTCACCTCGCGGCCGGAGGAGGGCCTGGCGCTGCTGACCATGGGCCGCCGGGACGTGTCCTTCGACCAGGACCTGCCCGAACCGCAGGTGATCCGCGGCGCGGACGGCGAGATCCGGGAGCTGGCCGCCGGTTCGTGCGAGGTGACGTCGCTGGCCGACCAGCACGCGTTCCTGACCGTGCGCGGCGCCGATCTGCAGATCGGCGACTGGATCGGCTTCGGGTTGTCGCACCCCTGCACGGTGTTCGACAAGTGGACCCTGATCCCGGTCGTCGACGGCGACACCGTGATCGACCTGGTGCGCACGTTCTTCTAGGACGACCGCGCGATCGCACGCACCTCTGGGTGCGACGAGGACCGAACTGGGAGGTTTCTTTCAAGAAGCGGCGGCAGCCGCTTGCAGTGTGGGACTCAGCTCGCACCGCCGCGGGTTCTCAACTGTGTCCCGCGGGGACACCCCGCACCCCGGGCTATCTCGCGAGGACAGCCCCGGCGCCGCGTATTTGGTCATACATAAGCCGGGGATCCCGGAGCCGAGAAGGCTTCTGAGGTTCCGCCACCTGCACCGCAACGCAAGCCGCTGGAAAGAATTCCTGATTCTGAAGGGTTCCACTATGGACATTGTGGTCCACGGGGCTCGGGTCGTCGATGGAGACGGCGGCCCGGGCTACCTCGCCGACGTCGGGATCGAGCGCGGGCGGATCGCCGAGATCGCCGGGCCGGGGCGGTTGAGCGGCAAGCGCTCGATCGACGCCGGCGGCCTGGTGCTCGCGCCCGGCTTCATCGACATGCACGCGCACTCGGACCTGCAGATCCTGGCCGCGCCCGACCACACCGCGAAGGTGTCGCAGGGCGTGACGCTGGAGGTCATCGGGCAGGACGGGTTGTCCTACGCACCCGTGGACGACGCCACACTGGCCACGGTGCGCGCCCAGATCGCGGGCTGGAACGACGACCCGCCGGGATTCGACTGGAACTGGCGCAGCGTCGCCGAATACCTCGACCGGCTCGACACCGGCATCGCCGCCAACGCCGCGTACCTGGTGCCGCAGGGCACGCTGCGGCTGCTGTGCGTCGGTTACGACGACCGCGCGGCCACCGACGCCGAACTCGACCGGATGCGCGAGGTCCTGGCGCGATCGCTGGACGAGGGCGCCTTCGGCATGTCTTCGGGGCTGACCTACACGCCCGGGATGTACGCCGACACCGGCGAGCTCGCCGCGCTCTGCGAGGTGGTCGCGGCCCGCGGTGGGTTCTACAGCCCGCACCACCGCAGCTACGGCGCCGGCGCGCTGGCCGCGTACGCCGAGATGATCGAGATCAGCAGGGCCACCGGCTGCCCGCTGCACCTCGCGCACGCCACCATGAACTTCAGCGTCAACAAGGGCCGGGCCGCCGACCTGCTGTCCATGTTGGACGAAGCGCTCGCCGGGGGCTGCGACATCAGCCTCGACACCTACCCCTACCTGCCGGGCAGCACCTCGCTGCACGCGCTGCTGCCCAGCTGGGCGATGGAGGGCGGCGTGGCGGCGACCCTGGAGCGGCTGCGGGATCCGGCGCAGCGGGCCAGGATTCGCGTCGTCCTGGAGGAGGAGGGCTCCGACGGCTGCCACGGCGTGCCGGTCGAGTGGGACACCATCGAGATCAACGGCGTCCGGCGGGCCGGCAACGCGCACCTGGTAGGGCGCACCGTCGCCGAATCCGCCCGCACGGCCGGGCAGCAGCCGACCGAGTTCTACTTCGACGTGCTGGTGTCGGAGGAGCTCGGCAGTTCGTGCCTGATGCACGTCGGCCACGAGGAGAACGTGCAGGCCATCATGCGCCACCGGGTGCACACCGGCGGCAGCGACGGGCTGCTCGTCGGGGCCCGCCCGCATCCGCGCGCGTGGGGCACCTTCCCCCGCTACCTGGGGCATTACGTGCGCGAGCTCGGGGTGCTGGGGCTGGAGGAATGCGTCCAGCACCTGACCGCCCGCGCGGCCGACCGGCTCGGCCTGACCGACCGGGGCCGGGTCCGCGAGGGATTCGCGGCGGACCTGGTGCTGTTCGACCCGGAAACCGTCGCCGACACGGCGACTTTCGACGAGCCCCGCCAGCAGGCGGCCGGCATCCCCTACGTCCTGGTCAACGGCGTGCCGGTGATCGACGACGGCCACCGCACCGACGCCCTACCGGGCCGCGCACTGCGCAAGCCCGCCTGAAAAAGAATCTCCGGGCTCGTTCCGCTTAGCGGTGCGGGTCGCGGTGCGAGCTGCGTGCGTGGGCTAAGCGGCTGCGCCGCTCAAGACCAAGCTGGCCCCCGAAGCTCGGCCCCTTCCCCTCCCCCTCCCTAGGAGCCCCGCAGTGGACACCTTCCTCCACTGGCTGCAGCACGAGACCTCCGGACTGCTCACGTTGTGCGCGGTCGGCATAGCGGTGCTGCTGCTGATGATCATCAAGTTCCGCATCGAACCGTTCATCGCCCTGATCGTCTCCGGGCTGCTGATCGCGCTGGCCGCCGGCCTGTCGGTCCAGGAGATCGTCGGCACCGCGCAGAAGAGCAGCGAATCGCTGCTGGAAGGCGGTTTCGCCGGAATCCTCGGGCACATCACCGCGATCGTCGGCCTCGGCACGATCCTCGGTTCGATGCTGGAGGCCTCCGGCGGCGCGCAGCTGCTGACCCGCAGGCTGCTCGCCGCCTTCGGCGAGCGCCGCGCGCCGCTGGCGATGGGCCTGTCCGGCCTGGTGTTCGGCATCCCCGTGTTCTTCGACATCGGCATCTTCGTGCTGGCGCCGCTGGTGTACGTGGTGGCCCGGCAGGGCAAGCGGTCCATCCTGCTGTACTGCCTGCCGCTGGTGGCCGGGCTGTCCATGACGCACGCGTTCCTGCCGCCGCACCCCGGCCCGGTGGTGGCCGCCGGGCTGCTCGGGGTGGACCTGGGCTGGGTGATCCTGATGGGCTTCGCCTGCGGCATCCCGGCCTTCATCGCCAGCGGTCTGCTCTACCCGGTCTGGATCGGCAACCGCATCCACCTGCCGGTGCCGGAGGACATGCTGGCCGCGGCCGACGCGGTCGCCGAGAAGAACGCCGCCGAGGGCCGCCGCGATCCGAGCCTGGGCACCGTCGGGTTCATCATCGGCCTGCCGATGGTGCTGATCCTCGGCGCCACCTTCGGCAGCGTCATGCTGCCGAAGGGCAGCACCGCGCTGAACGTGCTGACCTTCTTCGGCAACCCCACCGTGGCGCTGACCATCGCGGTGCTGCTGTCGTTCTGGCTGCTGGGCACGCGGCGCGGGATGACCGGCAAGGAGATCTCCGAGCTGACCGGCGCCGCGCTGCGCCCGCTGGGGATGATCCTGCTGGTGATCGGCGCGGGCGGGTTCTTCGGCAAGGTGCTGGCCGAAACCGGCGTCGGCGAGGCGCTGGCCGGGTCGCTGCAGTCCACCGGGCTGCCGGTGCTGGTGTCGGCGTACGTGATCAGCAGCGGCCTGCGCATCGCGCAGGGTTCGGCGACGGTGGCGATCGTGACCACCGGCGGCATCATCGCCCCGCTGCTGCACGCCGGCGACTACTCGCAGGCGCAGCTGGCGCTGATCGCGGTGGCCATCGCCGCCGGTTCGATCATCGCCTCGCACGTCAACGACGGCGGCTTCTGGATCATCAGCCGCTACTTCGGCATCCCGGTCAAGGACATGCTGAAGAGCTGGACGGTGCTGGAGACGATCCTGTCGGTGGTGGGCTTCGCGATGGCGGCCCTGCTCAGCGCGCTGGTTCCGTAGAGATGATTTCTTCAATGGGCTTGCGCGGCGGTGCGGGTAGCGGAACCTCAGACGCCTTCTCGCTGTGGGATCCCCGACATCATGAATGCCAATTCACCACGTCGGGGCTGTCCTCGCGAGAAGACGCCTGAGAACCCGCGGCGGTGCGAGCCGAGTCCCACACCGCATGCGGCTGACGCCGCATCCCGAAACGACCCCGGTAGCCACCGCTGGGCCGAACGGCCGGAAGGACGCCGATTTCCTTGCTGCGGCGTCGGAAATGCCCGTAATCTTCAACGGATTGTCAACTGAGGAACGGGTTCACCGACGCCGACGCGAGGAGTGTCCGCATGGGCCTGAGCAGACGGTCGTTGCTTCGATCCGCTGGTGCCGCAGCGGGTTTGGTGGGGTTTACGCCGGCGCTGGCGGACGCCGCCGCGCTGATCCCTGCGGATGCGCCGACCCCGCCGCGGGGCCCGGGCGAAGGGCTCGGTCCGTTCCGCAAGCTCGTGGTCCGCGGCGTCAACGTGATCGTCGGGACCGGCGGCGAGGTGCGCGGCCCGGTGGACGTCGTCATCGCGGGCAACCGGATCCAGCAGATCATCCCGGCGGGCGCGCCGTCGCAACCGCTCGCGCCGAACCGGGCGCCGCACGACTCCGAGCACGAGATCGACGCGACGGGCATGTGGCTGCTGCCCGGGTTCGTGGACGAGCACGCCCACAGCGGCACGGGCGGTTCGCCGCGGACCTACGCGTACAAGCTGTGGCTGGGCCACGGCGTCACCACGGTGCGCGGCGTTTCGCTGACCAAGAACGCCGATGCCGTCGCGGACCAGGAACGCAGCGAGCGCAACGAGATCGTGGCGCCGCGCATCGTCAACTACCAGACTCCGGGCAGCGGCTGGGAGGACGGCCCGGTCGATTCGCCGGAAAGGCGCGCCGCTGGGTGGACTGGGCCGCGCGGCACGGCGTGGACGGCATCAAGTTCTTCGGCGAGGGCCCGTACGGGCGGCCGGAGATCGAGGCCGCGATCGCCCGGGCGAAGCGGCACGGGCTGGGCACCACCATGCACCACTCGCCGCCGATCTACCCGCAGCTCAACGCGCTGGAAACCGGTCGGCTCGGTCTGGGCACGGTGACCCACTTCTACGGCCACTTCGAGGCGCTGCTCAAGGAGGGCCGCGAACACCCGAAGCCGCCGGACTACGACTACGAGAACGAGGCGTCGCGCTGGCGCGCGGTGGCCGAGGTCATCGACTACACCTTCCCGCCGGGTTCCCCGCAGTGGCGGTCGTACCTGGCGCGGCAGCTGGACAACGGCGTGACGTTCGGGCCGACGTTCGGCGTCTACCTGGCCGGGCGGGACCTGCTGCGGGCGCGCGGCCTGGAGTGGCATCCGCGGTTCGCGCTGCCGTCGCTGTGGAACTTCTGGGAGCCGAGCCCGGAGGCGCACGGCTCGTTCTACTACGACTGGCGCACCGAGGACGAGGTGCGCTGGAAGCGCTTCTACCTGCAGTACATGCAGCTCGTCCACGACTACAAGGCGATCGGCGGCCGGATCGCGGGCGGCACCGACCCGGGCTTCATCTACAACCTGTACGGCTTCGCCAACATCGCCGAGCTGGAAATGCTGCGGGAGGCGGGGCTGTCGCCGATCGAGGCCATCGAGGCGATGACGTACGGCACCGCGCAGACGCTGGCCGAGCCGACCGGTACCGCGCCGGAGTTCGGGCTCGTCCGGGAGGACCTGCTGGCGGACCTGGCGATCGTCGGCGAGAACCCGCTGCAGGACCTGAAAACGCTGTACGGCACCGGAACTCCCCGGCTCGACCCCGAAACCGGCGACATCAAGCGCATCGGCGGCGTGCAGTGGACGATCCGCAACGGCATCGTCTACGACGCGAAGCGCCTGCTCGCCGACGTCGCCGAGATGGTGCAGGCGCAGAAGGCGGCCGGCGCGTGCCGGGACGTCGATCCGGACTGGAGCACCGCGGGCCCCTGCGGCGGCAACCCGGGCGCCGACGTCGCTCCCGCCGCGAAACCCGCGAAGCGCGCGGCGGCGCTGCGCTGACCGCGAACACGGTGCGGATCACCTCCGCGCCCGCCGGGTTTCTGCTTGGCTGGTCGTGTTGACGATCACGACCACGGAGGTTCACATGGCGCTCACGCACTGGGGGTTCATCTACACGGCAGCGGGCAGCACTTCGGGCGGCGACTTCAACGTCGTCGACACCGGCGAGTGCCGCACCGTGCTCGTCGGCGTGGCCAAGCCCGAGGAGGGCGTCGAGGTCGCGCGTCGCCTGGTGGCGGAGGGTGCGCAGCTGATCGAACTGTGCGGCGGGTTTGGGCCGGTGTGGGCCGGGCGGATCATCGAGGCGATCGATGGCGCGGTCCCCGTCGGCACCGTCGGCTACGGCCCAGAGGCTGTCGACCAGGTGCACGCGATCTTCTCTTGACCTGGTCTGAACCTTAGGCCGTTTTGGTCTAGTCCAATCGGGCGCGATGCGGCAGACTGACCCGCGATCATCCACCGAACAGGGAGAACATCGTGCGGGACAACGCAATGCCGCGTCGCCGGTTCCTCACCGCGGTCGGCGCAGTCGGCTTCGCCGGCGCGGCCGGGATCGCCACGACCAGCACCGCCTGCGCGGCACCCCCGGCCGCCGCGCCGCACCCCGCCGCGCCGGCGACGCACCACCAAGCGGGCCTGATGACGCTCATCGGCAGCTACACCTCGGCGAACCCGCCGGGCCGCGGCCTGGAGGTCGCGATCCGCGACGAGGCCGGCGTGCTCGAACCGTCCGGAGTGGTCGACGGGGTGCCCGACGCGTCGTTCTTCGCCTGGTCGCCGGACCACAAGTTCCTGTACGTCACCAACGAGATCCCGCAGGGCACGATCACCGCGGTGGACCTCTCCGCGCACCACCCGGTGGTGCTCAACAGCCAGCCCAGCGGCGGCGCGGGCCCGACGCACATCGCGATGCACCCCAGCGGCGAGTTCCTGTTCACCGCCAACTACACCGACGGCACGGTCGCCGTGCACCGCCGCAACGCCGACGGCAGCATCGGCGAGTCCACCGACCTGGTCAAGCACCCCGGCTCCCAGCCGCACGCCCACCAGGTGCTCGTGGACCCCACCAAGAGGTGGGTCGTCGCCGTCGACCTCGGCGCGGACGCGGTGTTCGTCTACGCCTTCGACACCGCCACCGGCAAGCTCACCCAGCACCAGCACCTGGAGCTCCCGGCGGGCACCGGACCCAGGCACCTGGCGTTCAACTACACCCGCGCCTACCTGCTGGCCGAGCTGAAGTCCGAGATCACGGTGCTGGACTGGGATCCGGAGGCCGGCCGGTTCACCCCGGGCCAGGTCGTCGGCACCCGCGAGCCCGACGCGTCCGGCGAGAACTTCCCGGCGGAGATCGCGATCTCCCGCGACGCGAAGTTCGCCTACGCCTCCAACCGGGGGGACGACAACATCGCCACGTTCGCCATCGACGAAGCGGGCCTCACCTTCCAGGGCACGACGCCGACGGGCGGCAGCTGGCCCCGGCACTTTGCCCTGGACCCGGAGCAGACCTCCTTGTTCGTGGCGAACCAGCGAGCGGGCACGATCACCCGCCTGGCCCGCGACCCCGGCACCGGGGTCCTCACCCCCACCCAGGACAGCTACGCCTGCCCTTCGGTCGCCGCCATCACGTTCCACGGCTGACCGGTTCCTGCCGCGGTGGCCCGGCTGGGCGCTAGGTGCCGAGCCGGGCCTCGATCCCGTCGAGGATCGTGTCGACGCGCTGGGCGCTGCTCTCCGACGCCGAAGCCGGCGCGGCGCTGGGCTCACTGCGCGCCAGCGGGATGGCCCTGTACGTGCTGGGCTACTTCCACGGCTGGCGGCTGCTCGACACCTGGCTCGAAGCAGCCGACCGAGCCAGGGTCCGCCGCCTGCTCACCGAGCAGATCCTCCCGGCAGACCTGGAACCCACGGTCTGACACCCGATCACCCAGGACGGAACTCCAAGGGCGGCAGCACAACCGCCTCGCCCGAAAACCAGTGGAGTCGCACTTCCCTGTGCTGTTACCGTGCTCCCGCCCTGTCGCCTTGTCGAGGACGTGCCGTTGTACACCCAGTGAGACCTCCTGAGCGCTGATTCGTTGCGCGTCGCCCATGTGCGCTGCGCTCCTTTTCGCTGCGGACTTCTCACTGGAACTGGTGTACTTCTATGTCCAAAACCTGGGTGGTCGTGCCCACCTGCCTGCCTATCATTCTCCGCCGTTGCCACGCGTGCGCCTCCGAGCGCTTCCAGGCAAGCGGCAAATTCCGCGTCAACGCAAACCACAAGCTCCTCGACGTCTGGCTCCTCGCGCTGTGCACCGTTTGCGGGGAGACCACCAAGCTCACTGTCCTGGAGCGAATGAACGTGCGCTCCGTACGACCCGAGCTGCTCGACCGGCTGCACCACAACGACTCTGACCTGACGGCCGAGCTGCTCCAGGACCCGGTCGTGCGGCGCCGTAATCGCATCGCCCTCGACTGGGACAACGCCTGGCGCCTCGACACCGGCGGATCGGATCAGCTGGAGGACGAGGCGATCGAGGTCACGGTCCGCTTTGCGGCGCGGATCCCTGTCCGGCCGGTGCGACTGATCGCTGAAGGCTTCGGCTTTTCGCGAGCCGAGGTCGAGAGGCTGATCACCGAGGGAAACCTCGTATCGGCAGTCCGCCTGAGCGGCAAGCTCTCCGGGGACTTCACCTTCACGCTCAAGCACTGAGTCCTCCCGGGGACGGGGCCTGTCCGGCGTGATCCGCCGGGCAGGCCCACGATCACTCCCGCGCGGAACTCCAGGTGCGACACAGCAGCGCGTCGGGTTCCTTCGCCAGGGAGCCGGCTCGGGCGCTGAAGGCGACTCCCGCGATGTACTCGCCGTCCGCGCACTGTCCCTTGTAGTGGCCCGTTGCGAAGTCTCCGCCGCGGGCCTCCGGCGGGCGGGCGTCCGCCCTGTCGAACCAGACCGCTCTCTCGGTCGTTCCGAGCTGGTTCGCGACTTTGCCGCACACCGTTGACGACAGGTCTGCGCCCCTGGTCGCGTAGCCGACGACGAAGGAATCCGGCGGGCACTGGAACTTCGTGAAGCCCGGCGCCCAGTCGTCGGTCACGTGCCGCTCGTCGCGGACCACCTCGTAGCCCGCATCCCAGCCGCCGCCTCCGGTGTCGGTGCACAGGCCCCGGGAACCCGTGTGGCTCAGGCCGATCAGGCGCTGACCGTCCGGGCAGGCCGCCTTTCCCGCGCCCGGGTCCCAATCCGGTTCGGCCCGCAGGCGGGCCGACTGCACGAGGTCGCCGTGGTCCACGTCCAGCATCCGCCAGGTATCGACCGGTTTCGCCGGGCTCGCCTCGGCGTTCACCAGCCGGTGCCAGGCTTCCGCGCGCCAGTCGTCGCCATCGTCGACGAACATCCGGTTGCCCGCGGCGTCCCAGTGCACCAGGCCCCAGCCGTTGCCCTGCCGGTTCTCGTGCCAGCCGACCAGCGGCCAGTAGGCGAAGTCCGTGTCGTTGGCGACGAGGAAGTCCACGAAGTTGCCGAACCAGGCCCGCTCCTTCGGGTCCTGCTCGTCACGGCCACCCACGCCGAACTCACTGATCCACAGCGGCGCGGTGAAGTGCTGCCCCTCCTCGGTGATGAAGAACGCCTGTCGGCGCAGCACGTCGTAGAGCTGGTCGCGGTCCATGTCCCGGTACCGCGGATCGTGCGTCTCCCCCATGCCGGTGGCGCCGGTGTGGTTCGGGCCGGTGTAGCCGTAGAAGTGCGCCGAGTACACCAGCTTTCCCGAGGCCACCAATGTGTGCGACAGGGTGCGCGCCGGCTCCAGCGTCGGTCGCCCGTGCGGCAGGCCGTCCAGCGGGATGCCGGTCCAGTTGATGCCTTCGACGATGATCAGGAGGTTCGGGTTGGCCTCGGTCAGGATCCGGTCCCCCGCGCGCTGGGACGCCGCGAACCAGTCGTGGTTGTCCCCGAGCCCCCAGTTCGGGTCGTCCATCAGGTCGCGGCGCACCTCGTTGTAGAGGTCCGCGCCGACCACGCGCGGGTTGTCCCGGTAGCGACTGGCCATGAAGAGCCAGCCCTCTTCCCACTTCTGGTCGCTCTGGCTGGTGTTCCAGCGCTCGTTGCCGTCCAGGCCGCAGCACCAGCGGGTCGTGTTGGTGTGGTTGTTCAGGATCACCGCGAAACCGCTGTCGGTAAGCGCGGAAACCGCCGCGTCGTACACCTGGAGCCGGGTCTTGCCGCGCAGTTCGGGGTTCGCGGCCACCGCCGCGTCCGGCACGGTCGCCGGGTCGTCGATCATGTCGGTGGAGAACGGCAGCCGGATGCTGTTGATCCCGAGTTCCCGGAAGCTGCCGACGATTTCGCGCATCGGGGCCCGGTCCAGGCCGAGCGGGATGCCGCTGCTGTTCTCCCCCGAGTGGTGGTTGGCGGGGTCGGCGATGTCGCCGCTGCCGCTCCAGGTTCCGCTGGCGCCGTGCCAGTTCCCGGCCTTCAGCTTGAAGCGGTTCCCGCCCGCGTCGACGATGTAGCGCCCTTCGGTGCGCAGCGGCCCGGCCCAGGCTTCCTCGATTTTCCCGGTTTTCGCCTCGGCGACCGGTTGGACGGGCGCCAGCTGCGGCAGCGCGAGGACGGCGGCGAGCACCCCGGCGATCATGCGTGCGTCTCCCAAGTCGGCTTCCCAATCAGGTCGAACGATTTCGCGGATCGGCGGCGGGAACCCCATCCTCGCAGGGATCAGCGGGCGAAATGATCTGTGAAATCAACGCTTTTCCCGTTCTTCTCCGGGAAAAGCCAAATCGCGAACCGGCCGCGGCGGCGCAACGACACGATCCCGGACGAGCGATGATTGGTTCAGACCTTGCCTTCGGGGAAACCGGTCCTTACGATCCGATTGCTCAATGCAAAACGGGAATTGCACATGATGCAACGGAGAATCCCCATGCGCGCCTGGAAAGTCATCACCGTCGCCGCCGTCGGCGCGCTGCTCGCGGCCTGCGGCCCGCCGCAGGTCCAGCAGTCCGCGCCCACCGAGGACGAACGCACCGGAACCCTGCGGGTCTGGCTGTTCGACGAGACCAACCGCGGCCCGAAGCAGGCCACTGTGGACGAAGCGGTCGCCCGCTTCGAAGCCGAACACCAGGGCGTGCAGGTGGATGTCCAGTACATCCCCGTGGACACCCGGTCGCAGCGCTTCACCGGCGCCTTCAACGACCCGGCCAGCGCGCCGGACGTCGCCGAGTACGGCAACACCGACGTGGCCGGGTACGTGGCCGCCGCCGGCCTGGCCGATCTCACCGGGAACCTCGGCCAGTGGCCGGAATCCCGCGACCTGAACCCGTCCGTGCTGGAGACCGCGAAGGTCGACGGCAAGGTCTACGGCGTGCCCTGGTACACCGGCATCCGCGCGCTGTACTACCGCACCGACGTCTTCGCCGAGCTGGGCCTGCAGCCGCCGCGCACGCTGGCGGAACTGGCCGACACCGCGCAGCGGATCCGCACCGCCCGCCCCGACATGTACGGCATCTCCATCGGCGGCAAGTACCACTACGCGCTGATGCCGTTCATCTGGGCCAACGGCGGCGACCTGGCCCGCCAGGACGGCGAGAAGTGGGTGTCCACTGTGGATCAGGCCGCCGCCCGCCAGGGCGTCGACGCCTACGCGTCGCTGATCACCGGCGGGGCGTGCCCGCGCGAGCAGTGCGCGGACCTGACCGGCAGCCAGGCCGTGCAGGCGTTCGCCTCCGGCAAGGCGGCGATGACGATCGGCGGCGACTTCAACCGCGCCGCGGTCGACGCCGGCGCCGCCGGCGGGAAGTACGCCGTCGTGCCGCTGCCCGGCAACACCGCCGGTTCGGTCGCCCCGGCCTTCGCCGGCGGCAACATGCTCGGCGTCATGAAGTCGTCCAAGCGCGCCACGCTGGCGCGCGAGTTCGTGCAGCTGCTCGCGGGCAAGGAGTACCAGCGCAAGATGTACGCGGCGATGGGCAACCTGCCGACCTTCACCGACGTGCAGCAGGAACTCGCGGCCGGTGACCCGAAGGTCGCACCGTTCGTGCGGACGCTGCAGGCGGGCACCCGGTTCGTGCCCACCTCGGCGACCTGGTCGAAGGTCGACGCGCAGGGCGTGCTGCCGACGATGGTGCAGCAGATCGTCACCGGCACCAGCGTCGACGAGGCGACCGGCAACGCGGCCAAGCAGATGACCACCGTCTTCGAAGGTCACTGAGATGCCGGTTTCGACACGACGGACCAGCGGATCCGCAATTTCCATTGAAATTGAAGGTCCAATTTCAATGGAAATTGCGCCCGTCCCGGAGCGGCTCCGCTGCCCGCACCGATGCGCAACACGGGTTCGAGGTCAGGTGTGATGGCCGCGCTGCTCTACCTCGCACCGGCGGCGCTGCTGCTCATCGGCATGATGGGCTACCCGCTCTACCAGCTGGTGCAGATCTCCCTGTACGAGTACGGGCAGGCGCAGGCGTCCGGCGGCGCGCCGGTGGTGTTCCTCGGCGCGGACAACTACCTGACGCTGCTCGGGGACGGCCAGTTCTGGACGATCCTGGTGCAGACCTGCGTCTTCGCCGCGGTCTGCGTGGTGGGCAGCATGGCGGTCGGCATCGCGCTCGCGGTGCTGGCCACGAGGATCAGCCCGCTGCCGCGGCTGCTGCTGTTCCTGGCCGCCATCGGCGCCTGGGCCACCCCGGCGATGGCCGGGTCGACGGTCTGGCTGTTCCTGTTCGACCAGGACTTCGGCCTGGTCAACGAGGCGCTCACCGGCGTCGGCATCGACGGCGCGGCGGGCTTCTCCTGGACCTACGACAAGTTCGTGGCCTTCGGCCTGGTCGCCGCCGAGGTGATCTGGTGCTCGTTCCCGTTCGTGCTCGTCACCACCTACGCCGGGCTCACCGGGATCCCGGGCGAGGTGGTGGAGGCCGCGGCGCTGGACGGGGCGTCGACCTGGCGCACCGCGCGCAGCGTGCTGCTGCCGATGCTGCGCCCGGTGCTGGTCATCGCCACCATCCAGTCGATCATCTGGGACTTCAAGATCTTCACCCAGATCTACGTGATGACCAACGGCGGCGGCGTGGCCGGGCAGAACATGGTCCTCAACGTCTACGCGTACCAGTCGGCCTTCGCGGGCTCGAACTACGGGCTCGGCTCGGCCATCGGCGTGGTGATGACCGTGCTGCTGATCTTGATCACGCTGGCCTACCTGCGGGCCCAGCGGAAGGACGAGGCATTCGTATGAGTGCGTTGCGCAAGCCCAGGCTGCTCGCCGCCAACTCGGTCGCGGTGCTGATCGCGGTCGTGGTGGCGTTCCCGCTGTACTGGATGGTGCTCTCGGCCTTCAAGCCGGAGGGCGAGCTGCTCTCGACCGATCCCCGGCCGTGGACCTTCACCCCCACCCTGGACAGCTTCCGCCGCGTGTTCACAGTGGACGGACTCGGCGGGTACTTCGTGAACAGCCTGCTGGTGGCCGGCGCGGTCGTACTGGTCTCGCTGCTGATGTCGTTCCTCGCCGCCGTCGCGCTCACCAGGTTCCGCTTCCGCGGCCGCACCGTGCTGCTGCTGATGCTGCTGGTGGCGCAGATGGTTCCGGTGGAGGCGCTGACGATCCCGCTGTTCTTCCTGATGCGCGAGGTCGGTTCGGTCGCCCCGGCGCTCGGGCTGAACCACCTCGGTTCACTCGTTCTGGTGCACCTGGCGTTCAGTCTGCCGCTGGCGATCTGGATGCTGCGCGGGTTCGTCGCGGCCGTCCCGGACGAGCTGGAGGAGGCCGCGACGCTGGACGGCGCGAGCCGCACCCGGTTCGTCTGGCAGGTGCTCTTCCCGCTGGTGGCACCGGGTTTGGTGGCCACCAGCGTGCTCTCGTTCATCCACGCCTGGAACGACTTCCTGTTCGCCAAGACGTTCATCATCTCGGCGTCGGAGAACCAGACGCTGCCGATGGCGATCCTGGTGTTCTTCACACCTGAGGGCAACGATTGGGGCGCGATCATGGCCGGTTCAACGCTGATGACGATTCCGGTGCTCATCTTCTTCGTGGTGGTGCAGCGACGCCTGGTGTCCGGACTGGCCGGGGCGGTGAAGGGATGAGCTGGGACTCGCTGGTACCGAAGCCCGCGCTGGTGGCACCGGCCGCGGGGATGTTCGAGCTGGACCGGGACACCACGGTGGGCGGCGAACCCACCACGGCCGACTGGTTCCGGCGGCACGTCGGCGCCGCCACCGGGCTGCCGCTGCCGGACGCGGCGCGGCCGACGATCGAGTTCCGCGTCGACCCGGCCGAGTCCACGCCCGGCGGATACCGCGCGGAAATCCGGCCGGACGGCGTGGAAGTCGTCGCGCACGACTCGGCCGGCGCGCACCACGCCGCGCAGACCCTGCGGCAGCTGCTCGGCCCGGCCGCGTACCGGAGCGCGCTGATCCACTATGGACGGTGCTTGTTGCCGTGCGGCCGGGTCGAGGACCGGCCGCGGTTCGCCTGGCGCGGCTGCCACCTGGACGTGGCCCGGCACTTCCTGCCCAAGCGCGAAGTCCTCCGGTTCGTCGAACTGCTGGCCATGCACAAGCTCAACGTCCTGCACCTGCACCTGACCGACGACCAAGGCTGGCGCGTCGAGGTGCCGCGGTTCCCGAACCTGACCCGCGTCGGCGCCTGGCGGCGGCGCTCGATGGTCGGCCGCGGCGAGCAGCCCGAGTTCGACGAACGCCCGCACGGCGGCTTCTACACCAGCGACGACCTGCGGGAGATCGTCGCCCACGCCGCCCGGCACCACATCACGGTCGTCCCGGAGGTCGACGTGCCCGGCCACAGCCAGGCCGCGATCGCCGCCTACCCGGAACTGGGCACCGCGCAGCGGCCGCGCGTCTGGGAATCCTGGGGCGTCAGCGACGAAATCCTCAACACCGACCCGGCCACGCTGGACTTCTACCGCGCCGTCCTGGACCACCTGATGGAGGTCTTCCCGTCGCCGGTGATCTGCATCGGCGGCGACGAGGTCCCGGGCGTGACGCCGGAGCACGGATCCTTCCTGCGCTCACTCGTCGAGCACATCCACGCCCAGGGGCGCCGGGCATCGGCCTGGGACGAGATCCTGGAGTCGGTCGACCCGCTGCCGCCGCAGACCATCATCGCGACCTGGCGCGACGAGCGGACCGCGCTGCGCGCCGCCGAGCGCGGCCACGACGTGGTGCTGTGCCCGGAACACCACCTCTACTTCGACCACCGGCAGTCCGACCACCCCGACGAGCCCATCCCGGTCGGCTTCAACACCACCCTCGAGGACGTCTACGCCTACGAACCGCTGACCGAGCGCGCGCTCGGCGTGCAGGCGCAGGTCTGGACCGAGCACCTGGACACCCCGCGCCGCGTCGACTACGCCACCTTCCCGCGGCTGACCGCGTTCGCCGAGGTCGCCTGGAGCAGCGACCGGGACTTCGCCGACTTCCGGCGCCGCCTCGTCGACCACCACCTGCCCCGCCTGGACGCCTACGGCGTCGAATACCGCCCGCTCGGCGGCCCGCTCCCCTGGCAGACCCGCCCCGGCGTGCCCGGCAGGCCGCGGTGAGCCGGCGGAGAAAACCCTGAAATCCGTTCGGATTCGCCTCGGCCACCGGTAACGTCACGTTGAATGATCTACCGGTCACCGGAGGTGAGGATGACGGAAGCACCCGTGAGCCAGGGAGTTCCGGTCACCCGTCTGCCGTCCCGCCTCGGGCGGCGATGGGTCCGGCGACGCCGCGTGGAGAAGCTCCCGGACCAGCCGATCATCCACCTGCTGCGCGAGAACGCCTCCGGTCGGCTCATCGACCAGCTCTCCGACCACCTCGGCACCATCGTGCCGCACGTGGTGCTCGACGTCGGCGGAACGCCCGCCGAGACGCCGCGGCAGAAGTCGGTGCAGATCCGGAAGCTGCTGGACAACGCGGCCCAGGGGCTGCGCGACGCCGACTCCTGGCCGCGGATCGGCCGGCTGCGCTTCCGCCGGTACGCGCTGCTGAGCTGGCTGCTGAAGAAGAACCTGCCGCCGACGAACCTGGCCCAGGCCCCGCATTCGCACACCCGCCAGCTGTTGCGCGAATACCTCCGCAGCCGCCGGCCCCGGCGCGGCCAGCCCCAGCAGCAGGAGGCCGCGCTGTGGGAGTCGGCCGCGCAGAGCCTGCCCTGGTACCTCTTCGTGCTGTCGCTGACGTTCTTCCCGCTCTACTACGCGTGGTGGGTGCGCCGGAGCCGCGCCGCCCGCTGGTTCATGCGGCAGCGCTACCTGTCGCCGGGCGAATCCGCGGACTTCCCGAGCTTCGCGCAGCGCCTGATCACCACGCCGTCGCGCTGGGAGAACGCCGAACAGGTGCGGAAACTCCTGGTGCACGCGTTCCTGGCGGACCTCACCGATTCCTACGCGCGACGGCTGTGGCGCTGGCAGTGGGTGCCCAAGGACTGCTACCCGGTCCTGCTGCTGCGCAACCTCGGCGAGGACACCGTCGGCAAGGTGCTGGTCCGGCTCATCAACGACGTGCGCAACGAGACCGGCCTGCCGGATCCGCTGCTGGTGATCGGCAGCGGCCGGGAACCGTTGCAGGACAGTGAGACGCCGAGCGCGCCGGTCACCCTCGAAAGCTGGCCGGAGACGCTGCAGGAAGCGCGGCGCAAGCGTTCGAACACCGCCTGGTACGTGACGCTGCGGGTGGCCGACGAACCGCCGTCGACGGAGGACGAGCCGGGCGTTTCGCTGGGCCAGACGACCTTGCCGCTGAAGCGCTCCAAGCTGCTGCGCCGCATCCCGATCCTGCTGGTGGTCCTGCTGGTGCTCGGGGGCGGCGGCGTCTACCTGCAGCAGTACTACGGCCACTGCGGCCGGAGCTGGTGGCCGTGGACCAACACCGCGCTGTGGTCGACCGGCGGCGAATGCGTCGGGATCGCCGACTCGGAACACCGCTTCTCCGCCGACATCTCGGAGCCGGCCCTGCGCGATCGGCTCATCGCCGCGCAGGACCGGATCAACCAGCAGAACGCCGAGGCCGCGGACCTGCACCAGCGGTCGGTGGCGGACGGCAAGCAGGTCGCGTACTTCTCGATCGTCTACTTCAGCACCCTCACCGGCCGGGATCCGGACTCGTCGACGCTGGACGGGGTCGCGGCGGAGCTGGAGGGGCTGGCCGAGGCCCAGCGGAGCGCGCGGATCAACGACCGCGTGGCGATCCGGATCGTGCTCGCCAACGGCGGCGCGAAGATGAAGCACGCCGAGGCCGTCGCCGAGCACATCGTCGACTTCGCCGAGCCCCGGCAGGAAGCACCGGCGGTGGCGGTCGTCGGGCTGGGTGGCAGCTGGCGGGAGACCGGCGACGCGATCACCGTGCTGGGCAGCAGCGGGCTGGCCATGGTGGGCACGGTGACCTCGGCCGACAGCTTCCCCGGCCTCAGCAGGCTCTACCACCAGGTGGGGCCGACGAACCACTGGGAATCCGAGGTCATCGCGCAGCACGTGCGGGACCTGGGCAGCAAGAACGTCACCGTCTTCTACGACGAAGCCGACACCTACAGCAGGAACCTCGCGCTCGACGTCGACGCGCAACTGGGAGGTTCGGCCGAGCTCCAGAACACCCAGCACGGCATCCCGTCGGACGCCGTGCAGTGCGGACCCGAATCGCTGGCCCTGTACACGGCGCGGGCGGACGACTTCAGCAACTACCTGAGCGCCGTGCAGGACCGGTGCGTCGGCGACGCCAACATGCCGAAGCTGATGGCCGGCGACGACGCGACGAAGTTCCTGCTCGACCGGGAGCTGCGGGAGGGGATCCAGCTCGACTACATCGACTTCACCGGGAAGCGCGTGCTGCCGGGCGACGACGGGTTGGCGGGCCGGTCGATGCTGGCCTTCGACGCCGTCCACCTCGTCCGGCAGGCGGTGCAGAAGGTCACCGAAGGACAGGCCGACGTCGGAACGACACCGTTGAACGGCCTGGCGGTCTGGTACGGGATCGCGCGGCTCAGCGAGAACCCCGAAGGCATCCGCGCGATCAGCGGCCCCATCGACTTCGGCTCGCCGACCGGGCAGGTCCCGGTGCGGAAGGCGATCTCGGTGATGCGCGTGGAGGGCAAGAGCGGCCGGGCGCCCGAGCCCGTGATGCACTGCGGCAGAACGCCGGAGCCGTCCCCCACCTGCCCCAGATGATGCGAGTGCCGGGCACCCCGGCGGAATGCCCGGCACTCGCGGCGGCGGAACGCGATCCAGGCAACCTCAGGCCGTCGCGTGCGTCGCAAGGGTGAAGACCGGCCGCATCGTGGCGGTCTTCGGATGGGACATGTCCATGACGGCCGTTCGCCGTCCACTGCCGAGGAGGATCCTGTGCGACGAGTCCTGACCGCGTTGGTCGCGGCCCCATTGCTGGCCACTGCGATCGGATTGCCGGCCTATGCCGCAGAACCGACCAGCTCGGTGTCCGGAGTCGGCTTCTTCGACCTGAACGGAGATGGTCAGCAGCAACCCGGCGAGCCCGGCGCGGCCGGCTTCAAGGTATCCCTGGGTTTGACCAGCGATGGTTCGACGATCTCGACCGTCACCGACGAGAACGGGCACTACCGCTTCGCCGATCTCACCCAGAAGGGCAAGTACTCGGTCCAGTTCGACGGTGCCGGACACGTCCACACCACGCCGTGGGCCGTCGGGGGCTCGCTCGGCGAGGGCGGTGTCGACGTGATTCAGAACTTCGGCATGCAGTGATGACGCGACTGTATGTCCACTGTGGATAGATGATGACCACGTGCCCGGTGCGGAATTCCTGGCCCGAACACCGGCGCGAGATCAACCCCGCCGAGACTGCGGCGGTGACTGACGACCAGGTCGCCACACCGTGAACGGCCTGCGACAGCAGCACCGCGCATTCGACCTGCTACGAATGCGCGGTGCTGACCTGCGGTTCTTGCTGTTCGGGGCAGCGTTAGTCGCAGTATTGCGCCGTCGCCCAGTGCGTGCCGGGCGTCAGGTGCGCGACGTATCGGGCGTCGCAAGCGGTGAAGGTGAACTCGACGTACGGGTAGGCGTCGATGTCTTCCGGGAAATCCTCGTCGGTGGCGGCGTCCCAGAAGCCGTCGGCCTCCCAGAAGGCAGGCGTGTTCAGCATTTCGCTCACTTCGGAGGACTCGATGATCTCGTCGATCCGATCGAAGAAGTACTCGTCCGGTTCCGCCTCGTCGTCGAGTTCCTTCTCGAAGGCGTCCCTCAGCACGTGCCCGTCGGCGATCGCGGTCGCCTGCTCGAAGGACACGGGGAGCCTGTCGTCCCCGAGCCCGTCGCCGACGAAGAAGCTCCCGTCCTTCATTCGGCGCCACGCGTCGATCATGATTTCCAGCGGGAGGAGGTCGTCGTCCTCTTCCGGGAGGATCCCCGCATCGGGGTTGATCATGTGGAAGCGACCGCGCACGGTGGCGTCGGCATTCTCATCGATGGAGATCCGGTAGAGGACGGTCACGTCGCTGGGCTCCGTTCCAGGTGCTGGCAATCGACACCTGGGACGCAGCAGACCTCGACCAGGTTGCATCCCGTCCCACATCGACATCCCGGTCCTGGGCAACGTCGAGTTCGGCCATGCCGGGCCGAATCTGCCGATGCCGGTCGGCATCCGCGTCGCCCTCGATGCGCAGCAGCAGATGTTGTCGCTGCTCGAACCTGCGGCCTCTCATGGCGCGAGGACCGGTCGGCTGAGCAACGCGGATCAGTGAGGATTTTGCGTCCTCAGGCTGAGGCGGGTCACCGCCGACCAGACCCGGCCGGACCTGGAACCGGACGCGGTGGTTGGCTGGGCACTCGGAGGCTTGACCTTTCCCGCGAGCACCCAGTCCGGCATGAGCTGTGGGTGCCTCGGCTTCGGCGAGTGCCTGGCTCATCCGGCTTGTTTCTCGGTGCCGTGGCCCTACGCACACTACAAATCCGCTGCGAGAAGGACGAACGCCCCCGCTCCGCCGCCCAGGAGCAATAGCTGCACGATGCCGGGGATACGCCATCGCAGGGCGAGCAGACCACCACCCGTGACCACCGCGCCGCCGGCCAGGAGCCACACCGCTTGCAGCGCAACCTGCGGCGCATTCGGCGCGTTGACGCCGTCAAAGTTGTCGGCCCACCCCGTGATCCCGTAGCCGTACAGCAGCCAAGCGATCATCATCAGATCGATCAGGAGCAGCCCCACGCCGACCCCAACCTGCTGGCCGATCGACGGCTTGCTCACGCGCTTCATACCCACTTCCGGCTGTCCCCGATCACCTGCCGACCGCATTCGGCCCAGCATGCCGTCTCGGCCCGCTCTACACATGAGTACGTGTACTCAAATCCCCTTCCGTTCGCGGTGACGGCCCAGTGCGTCCACATGCCCGCGAGGTACGCGGCGGCCGTCCTGTTCTCCCGCATGCTCCGACCCGCGCGGAAGCTCAGGTACCGGGCGACCTCCTCGCAGACCGCGTAGGTCATCGAGGCCGCCGCGAGCAGCGCCCAGCTGCCCGCGCCGAACAGCGACGGCCACACCATCGTCACGAGCGGCACGTTGACGACGAGGTTGCGACGAAGAATCCCGCGGCGATCCAGAAAACGCGACGCGGGACGGCGAACCGCCGGCGGATCCAGACGGCCGCGGCGATCGGGCCGCCGATCATGATGACGAGCTCCGCCGCGATCGCGGCGATGTTCGCTGCGCTCATGTCAGCCCCGCTCCTCGGCCGGCTCCGCCGCCGGCTGCGTGGTGATCGCCTTCAGCGCCGCCAGGTGCGCCTCGTACGCCCGGCGGCCCTTCGCCGTGAGGCTGAGCCAGGTGCGGGGGCGCTTGCCGACGTAGCCCTTCTTCACCTTGACGTAGCCCGCGCCCTCCAGCGTCGACACCTGCTTGGAGAGCACCGAGTCGCTGACCTCGATGATGTCGCGCACGTACTTGAACTCGGCCTGGTCGACCGCCGCGAGCGTCGCGGCGATGGAGAACCGCACCGGCGAGTGGATGAGATCGTCCAGCTGGTGCCGGGGGTGCGCGCCGCCGCTCATCCTCGGCTCCGGCGGTGCGCGACACCGGCCCCCGCGAACGCGATCGCGGCCATCACGACCCCGCCGCCGATCCACCACTGCCAGACGTCGGGCATCCAGTTGCTGCCGGCGACGATCGTGGTGATCCAGGCCAGCGTCCACCCCAGCATGACCGTGCCGTGGAGCGCCCCGAATCCGCGCATCCCCACCTTGCGGGTGGCCGACCAGACGGAGATGGCGACGACGAAAGCGATCCAGAGCGGCATCGTCACGAACGCCGCGGTCTTGCCGTCCACGAACGCGAAGACCGCTGCCATGGCGAAGGACCCGACCCCGAACACCAGCATGTACCGCACGTACCAGCGGCCGCCGCGACGCGCCTCGGCTCCCAACCGTTCCGCCCGCGCCAGCTGCGCGGCGGCATCCATCTGCACCTGGTTCATGACAGCTACGTTCGCAACTACTTTCCAACTTGTCAAATAGATGTCGATGCGACACCTACTTGCCATTGGTCGGCGAAGAGGCGGGCGCCTACGCACCGGGAACGGTGCGGAGGCGCCCGACTTCGACAGCTTCAGGCCTGCTCGGCCTCCAAGTGGTCCTTGAGGCGCTGCAGGGTGGCTTCGATCGACCGCTGGTTCTGCTTCGGCAGGCCGGTGCGCGCGACCAGCTTCGGCAGCATCGTGGTGAAGTCGTAGGTCTCGGTCACCTTGGTCGCCGAGTCGCCGACCGGCTCCAGTTCGTACCGCCACCGGCCGGGCAGCATGTGCCGCCACGCGATCAGCCGGTTCTCCTCGTACTCCACCACGGTGTTGGTGATCCGGTAGCCGACGCCCCTGCGCATCCGCATCCCGAACTTGGAGCCGAGCACCAGCCGTTCCGGGCCGCTCATCTCCCCCTGCACCGTGCCGGAACCGTCGATGACCGAATGCTTGCGCGGATCTGCCAGCACGGCGAAAACCGCCTCCGGCGGGGCCTGCACGACAACGCTGCCGGAAACCGAGAACTTGTTCTGCGCCATGCCGCCGAACCTAGTCAGCCGGGGTAACGAACCCGACACGCGGAAGACGCCTTCTCACCGGTGGCGGCGAACCTGCGGATGCGGATCGGAGAACTTCTCCCCGCGGCGATGAGTTCCATCCTGTCGACAGGTCCAGGTTCATGAAGCCGAAATCGAGAGGAACGACGATCCCGGAGACGAGTCGACGTGTCATTGCGTGGGCCACCACGTCCATGGACGGCTACACCAGCGGCGTGGAGGGCCCTGCGCACGACAACTGGCTCTACGAGCACGTGAAGCACGAAGCGTCGGCCGCTCACTTCGAGGGCATCTGGCGCGGCGTGAGCACGGTGCTGCTGGGGCGCACGAACTACGAGGGGTTCTACTCCGTCTGGCCGGGCATCACCCGCGACCCCGCGACCCGCGCTGCTTGGCGGCGGCCTGCGCCTGTTCGAGGCGGGAATTCCCGCCTCGAACTGGTCCCTGGCCCAGACCACCGTCCTGCCCGATGGCGCGATCGGCGTGCACTACACCCGGGCCTGACCTGGCAGAACACCTGCTGTCCGATTGGACAGCAGGTGTTCTGCCGCGTCGATGGGTCAGTTCTCGGAGAGCACCGGGGCCAGGAAGCGGCCGGTGTGGCTCTCGTCGATCTCCGCGAGCTCCTCCGGGGTGCCCTCGGCCACCAGGATGCCGCCGCCGGAGCCGCCCTCCGGGCCCATGTCCAGCACCCAGTCCGCCGTCTTGATGACGTCCAGGTTGTGCTCGATCACGATCACCGTGTTGCCCTTGTCCACCAGGCCGTTGATCACGCCGAGCAGCTTGCGGATGTCCTCGAAGTGCAGGCCGGTCGTCGGCTCGTCGAGGATGTAGACCGTCTTGCCGGTGGACCGCTTCTGCAGCTCGCTGGCCAGCTTGACGCGCTGCGCCTCACCACCGGAGAGCGTCGGCGCCGGCTGCCCCAGCCGCACGTAGCCCAGGCCCACGTCCACCAGCGTCTTCAGGTGCCGGTGGATGGCGTTGATCGGCTCGAAGAACGACGCGGCCTCCTCGATCGGCATGTCGAGGACCTCGGCGATCGTCTTGCCCTTGTAGTGCACCTCCAGGGTCTCCCGGTTGTACCGGGCGCCCTTGCACACCTCGCACGGCACGTACACGTCCGGCAGGAAGTTCATCTCGATCTTCAGCGTGCCGTCACCGGCGCACGACTCGCACCGGCCGCCCTTGACGTTGAACGAGAACCGGCCCGGCTGGTAGCCGCGCACCTTCGCCTCGGTGGTCGCCGCGAACAGCTTGCGGATGTGGTCGAACACGCCGGTGTAGGTGGCCGGGTTCGACCGCGGGGTGCGGCCGATCGGCGACTGGTCGACCTGCACCAGCTTGTCGACGTGCTCCAGGCCCTTGATCCGCGTGTGCCTGCCGGGCACCTGCCGGGCGCCGTTGAGCTTGTTCGCCAGCACCGACGCGAGGATGTCGTTGACCAGCGTCGACTTGCCCGATCCGGAGACGCCGGTGACCGACACCAGGCAACCCAGCGGGAACGACACGTCGATCTTGCGCAGGTTGTGCTCGCGCGCCCCGACCACCGTCAGCTGCCGCTTGCGGTCGCGCGGGCGCCGCACCTCGGGCACCGGGATCTGCTTGCGCCCCGCCAGGTACGCGCCGGTCAGCGACTGCTTGTTCTCCAGCAGCTTCTTGTACGGTCCACTGTGGACGACCTGGCCGCCGTGCTCGCCCGCGCCGGGCCCGATGTCGACCACCCAGTCCGCGCTGCGCACGGTGTCCTCGTCGTGCTCGACGACGATCAGCGTGTTGCCCAGGTCCCGCAGCCGGCTGAGGGTCTCCAGCAGCCGGTGGTTGTCCCGCTGGTGCAGCCCGATCGACGGCTCGTCCAGCACGTAGAGCACGCCCACGAGGCCGGAACCGATCTGGGTCGCCAGCCGGATGCGCTGCGCCTCGCCGCCGGAGAGCGTCCCGGCCGCGCGGTCCAGCGACAGGTAGTCCAGGCCGACGTCGAGCAGGAAGCCCAGGCGCGCCTGCACCTCCTTGAGCACCCGCCCGGCGATCATCTGCTCGCGCGGGCCCAGCACCAGCCCGTCCAGGAACGTGGCGCACTCGCGCACGCTCAGCGCGCTGACCTCGGCGATGGACAGCTCGCCGCGCTCGTCGTTCTCCATCGTGACGGCCAGGATCTCCGGCTTGAGCCGGGTGCCGTCGCAGGCCGGGCACGGCACGTCCCGCATGTAGCCCTCGTACTTCTCGCGGGCGTAGTCGGACTCGGTCTGCTCCAGCCGCCGTTCCAGGAACGGGATGACGCCCTCGTAGTTGGCGTAGTAGGAGCGGGTCCGGCCGTAGCGGTTCTTGTAGCGGACGTGCACCTGGTCGTTGGTGCCGTGCAGCACCGCCTTCTTGACCTTGGTGGACAGCTGCCGCCACGGCGCGTCCATCCGGAAGCCGATGGCTTCCGACAGCGAGGTCAGCAGCCGGGTGAAGTACTCCGCGGTGTGCCCGCCCGCCCACGGCGCGATCGCGCCGTCGGCCAGCGACAGCTCCTCGTCCGGCACGACGAGCTCCGGGTCGACCTCCTTGCGGATGCCCAGGCCCGCGCACTCCGGGCACGCCCCGTAGGGCGAGTTGAACGAGAACGACCGCGGTTCGAGCTCGTCCACGCCCAGCGGGTGGCCGTTGGGGCAGGCGAGGTTCTCGGAGAACTTCCGCTCCCGGTTCGGGTCGTCCTCGTCGAGGTCGATGAACTCGATCAGCACCAGCCCGTCGGCCAGCCGCAGCGCGGTCTCCACCGAGTCGGTGAGCCGCTGCTTCGCGCCGGTCTTCACGGTGAGCCGGTCGATGACCACCGCGATGTCGTGCTTCTCCTGCTTTTTCAGCTTCGGCGGGGCGTCCAGCGAGTGCACCACGCCGTCGATGCGGGCGCGCGCGTAGCCCTGCGACTGCAGCTGCTCGAACAGGTCGACGTACTCGCCCTTGCGGCCGCGCACCACCGGGGCCAGCACCTGGAACTTGGCCCGGTCGGGCATCTCCAGCACCTGGTCCACGATCTGCTGCGGGGTCTGCTTGCTGATCGCTTCGCCGCAGGCCGGGCAGTGCGGCTTGCCTGCTCGGGCGTACAGCAGCCGCAGGTAGTCGTAGACCTCGGTGATGGTGCCCACCGTCGACCGCGGGTTGCGGCTGGTGGACTTCTGGTCGATCGACACCGCCGGGGACAGGCCCTCGATGAAGTCCACATCGGGCTTGTCCATCTGGCCGAGGAACTGGCGGGCGTAGGCGGACAGCGACTCGACGTAGCGGCGCTGTCCCTCCGCGAAGATGGTGTCGAAGGCCAGGCTCGACTTCCCGGAGCCGGACAGCCCGGTGAACACGATCAGGCTGTCTCGGGGCAGGTCCAGGTCGATCCCGCGCAGGTTGTGCTCACGGGCGCCGCGAACGACAAGGCGGTCAGCCACGGTGATCCCTTCGAAAAGTTCTGGTGTTGACGTGGACGCGCGCCGGCTGCAGGCAGTGCATCGGCAGGTACGCGACGTCGCCCGCCCATGCTATTCGGGGCCTCTGACAGTCACGGATCGCGTGCGGCGCGCAGCCCGCGCAACAACCACCCCGTAGCCGAACGAGTGACACACGGGGAGGTCGACCGCGACTCCTCCGACGATACGCAAATTCCCCCGGAATGGGCACTGTCGCGCCTGTGGCCTGCGCAATTAAGCTCGATGTTCACCGGTCGCGAAAATTCCCTCCTGCACGCAGAGGTAGACCTCATGGCTGATATCGCCCTCGGGACCGGTGGCCGCAGCGCTGCGCAGCCGGCGGCCGCCGCACAACTCGCCCACCAGGTCACGACCCAGCTGACCGCCATCGACGAAGCGAGCAGCCGGCTGCTGGACACGGTCGCCGGGCTCGACGAGCTGGCCGTGCGCCAGCCCAGCCTGCTGCCCGGGTGGAGCAGGGCGCACGTGATCACGCACCTGGCCCGCAACGCCGACGGGTTCGTCAACCTGCTGATCTGGGCGCGGACCGGGATCGAGCACGCGATGTACGCCAGCCGCGACGACCGGGACGAGGCCATCGCCGAAGGCGCGGTGCGCAGCCACCGGCTGCTGCTGGAGGACCTGGCGGCGTCCTGCGACCGCTTCGCGCACGCCGCCCGCGCGCTGCCGGAGGCGGCGTGGACCGCGGAAATCGCCGACGCGGTGGGCGACCCGATGCCCGCGCACCACATGCTGCGGCTGCGCCTGCTGGAGATCTGGGTGCACCTGGTCGACCTCGATCACGACGTGGACTTCGACGACATCCCGCGGCCGGCCGCGGAGCAGCTGCTGGAGGACGTGGTGCAGCAGTACGGCGGGCGGCCGGACGTGCCCGCGCTGTCGGTGGAGGTCGACTTCGGCGGCCACCGGCGGACCTGGGACCTGCGCGGCACCACCGCCCCGCCGAGCCGGGTGCGCGGCGAGCCGGGCCCGATGCTCGGCTGGCTGCTGGGCCGGACCGGCCCGGAGCTGCTGGACGGCGACCCCCCGAACCTCCCGGACTGGCTCTGAGCACACCCGTGTCCCCTCACCTCTGACCAGGCAAAACGCCTCTCGGCCGCGGCGCTGCCGATGGTCGTCGTGATCACCACCATCGGCACGGAGGTCGGCGCGATGCCGACGAGCACCGCCTCCGCCCTGGTCGGCGCGGCGATGATCAGCGTGCTCGTCTTCCCGATGCCGGGCCTGCGGCTCAGCCGCCCGCCTGAGCCACCCGGTCGAGCTGCACGAATGCCCCGAAAGCGCGACTCTGTCGGTGGATACGTCATCGAGCAACTTGAGGGGGCGTGCACGATGTCCAGTCCGCAGACCGGGCCCGAGTCCCGCGCGAAGGCCGAGGGAACGACGATGCCCGAGCAGGCCGTTGCGCCTGAGCAGCAGAAGCAGTGGGCGATGGCGCCCGCGCAGCCCACCGGCGCGATGTCCGGGTGGCTGGCGTTCGCCGGGTCGCTGATCGCGATGATCGGCATCTTCAACATCATCGGTGGGATCACCGCGCTGTTCCGCCCCACCTACTACCTCGTCGGGACCGCTCAGCTGCTGGTCTTCGACTTCGCCGCCTGGGGCTGGTTCTGGCTGGCACTGGGCGTCGTGCAGGTCGTGGCCGGCGTCGGCTGCATGTACGGGCAGATGTGGGCGCGGATGACGGGCATCGGCCTCGCCGCGCTGAGCGCGATCGCGCACCTGGCCTTCCTCGCGGCGTTCCCGCTGTGGTCGCTGGTGGTCATCGCGATGTCCGTGCTGGTGATCTACGGCCTGATGGTGCCTCCGCGTGGGGCTGCCGCCTGACCGGCGATCATCCGCCGGAACCGCGAGCGCGGGGCGTTAGGCTCGGGCCGTGGAGCTTCAAGGACAGTACGACGGACACGTCGAACCAGGTGGTGCCCCGGCGCGCCGCGAACTGGACGCGCTGACCATCACCAAGATCTCGGTCGGTCCGATGGACAACAACGCGTACCTGCTGGTGTGCCGCAGCACCGGCGACGCGCTGCTGGTCGACGCCGCCAACGACTCGGAGCGGCTGGCCGACCTGCTCGGCCACGACGCCCTGCGCCCGCGGCTGCGCACCATCGTGACCACCCATCAGCACGCCGACCACTGGCAGGCGCTGGGCGCCGTGGCCGGCCAGACCGGCTGCTTCACGCTGGCGCACCCGGCCGACGCCGACGCCCTGCCGGTGCCGCCGGACCGCCTCGTCGAGCACGGCGACACCATCGAGGTCGGTGAGTCCCAGCTGTCGGTGATCCACCTGCGCGGCCACACGCCGGGCTCGATCGCCCTGCTCTACCGCGACCCGAACGGGCACCCGCACCTGTTCACCGGCGACTCCCTGTTCCCCGGCGGCGTGGGCAAGACGAGCTCCCCGGAGAACTTCCGGTCGCTGATCGACGACGTGGAGAACCGGATCTTCGCCGAGCTGCCGGACGACACCTGGTTCTACCCGGGCCACGGCGACGACTCGACGCTCGGGGCGGAGCGCCCCAAGCTCGCCGAGTGGCGCGAGCGCGGCTGGTGAGCACCGACCTCGCGGCCGAGGTCGAGCGGGTGCACCGGCTGCTCGGGGAGTGGCTGGGCACGGACTGCGGGCCCGCGGTGCTGGACGCGCTGCGGGCCGCGCACGCCGACGACTTCACCATGATCACCACCGAGGGCAGGCCGATGGCCGTCGAGGACCTCTTCGGCGCCCTCGCCGGCGCCCGGAACGCGGCGCCGGGCCTGACCATCGAGGTCGACGAGATCACCACGGCGGCGGACGCGGCGGACTTCGCGGTGGTGCACTTCCGCGAAACCCACCACCACGAAGGCACGACGACCCGCCGCAGGACGACGGCGGTCCTGCGCCGAACCGGCGAAGGCCTCCGCTGGCAGCACCTCCACGAGACGGCGGTAGCGGACTGAAGCCGTGGGTCTTCCGCCCGCGGACTCCGCGAATGCGCCGCCGTCGGCGGCGTCGCGGTGGTAGCAATGCTCGGGTGAGCGTTGAATTTCTGCTGACTTCATTGGTGATCGTCGCGACGCCGGGTACCGGCATGCTCTACACGCTGGCCGCCGGGCTTTCCCACGGGGCCCGGGCCAGCATCATCGCCGCCGTGGGCTGCACCCTCGGGATCGTCCCGCACATGCTCGCGGCCATCACCGGGCTCGCCGCGCTGCTGCACACCAGCGCCCTTGCGTTCCAGGTCATCAAGTATCTGGGCGTGGCTTACCTGCTCTACATGGCGTGGAGCACGTTGCGGGACAAGGGCGCGCTGACCGTGGAGCAGGACACGGCGCCGCGCTCGGCGGCGAAGGTGATCGTCTCCGGCGTCCTGGTGAACATCCTCAACCCGAAGCTCACCATCTTCTTCTTCGCGTTCCTGCCGCAGTTCGTGAGCAGCGCGGAGCCGAACGCGTTCCTCCGCATGGTGAAGCTGAGCGGTGTGTTCATGCTGCTGACGTTCGTGGTCTTCGCCGCCTGCGGCGCGTTCGCCGCCGCGATCCGCAACCACGTGATCAGCCGCCCCCGGGTGCTGGCCTGGATGCGCCGCACCTTCGCAGCGGCGTTCGTCGCCCTCGGCGCCAAGCTCGCCTTCACCGAGCGGTGACTCGCGTGGCCGGATCGTCGATCAGCCGGCGGCAGTGGCGTGCTCGGCGCGGAACTGGCGGATGAGGACCTTCAGGACCGCCGCGATGGGGAGCGCGGTCAGCGCTCCGAGGACTCCCGCGAGGGCCGCGCCGAGCAGGATCGCGACGAACGCGCCGAGCGGGCTCAGCTCCACCGTCTTGGCGAAGATTCGCGGCGCGATCAGGTAGTTCTCCACCATCTGGTACAGGCAGAAGAAGATCAGCGTCACCACCGCCAGCGTCAGGCTCTGGCTCAGGGCGACGAGGACCCCCGTCACCGATGCCAGCGTCGCGCCGACCTGCGGGACCGCGTCGAACAGCGCGACGACCAGCGCCAGCAGCGCCGGGTAGGGCACGCCCGCGACGAGGAAGAACAGGTAGGCGGCGATCCCCGCGCACAGGCAGACGCAGGCCTGCCCGGTGACGTAGCCGCCGACGCGGCCCATCGCCTCGCGCAGGGCCTCGGCCCGGCCCTCGTGGGCCGACGCGCCGCGTTCCACGGCGGCGTTGATCCGGGGCATCGCCAGCGAGAAGTAGACCGTCAGGGCTCCTGCGGTGCAGGCGGCGAAGATGCCGCCGAAGAACGTCCCGAGCGCGGCGAACCCCGCTGCCAGGGTGCTCGTCAGGATGCCGGTGACCGCGCCCATCGCCTTCTGCAGCTGCTCGTGCACGCTCGGGTCGTTCAGCTGCGCCTGCAGCTCGGGATCGGCGCGGAGCCTCGCCGCGATGCCGCTGACGAGCTCCGGGATCCCCGACACGAGCTGCCCGACCTGCCCCACGGCGGGCACCAGCGCGAGCAGCACGAGCGCGCCGATGAGCAGCACGACGCCCACGAGCAGCACCAGCAGGGCCAGCCCGCGTCGCCAGCCGTGCCGGTGCAGCCAGGCGATGATCGGCTCCACGCCGAGCGCCAGGAAGAACCCGAGGAAGATCAGGATCAACATGCTGCGGGCCGAGTACGCCAGCACGGCGACGACCCCGACCAGCAGGTACACGCAGGCGATCTTCGCGTGGTCGAAGAGCGAGAGCCCTGGCCGACCGCCGGCAGCGCCCGACGGAGCACCGCTGCTTTCCGCACCGCTCATTCCCGCCGCCTCCCCCAGCCGAGCCTCGGCGGGGCGCCCGAAGCGCCGCGCAGTACAGCCACTGTCCGTCGGCAGGGCACACCGCGCAAACACAGACGAGCGCGGTCTGCGCAGCGGAACTCCCTGGTTGCCGGGGCCGGGCGGGAGACCCGGCTCGTTTCACTCTTTCGGGTTTCTGCCTGGGGTGCGTCGGGGTGGTCCGGCGGTTCTACTGGGCGAGCTGGGGCCGCCCGGCCCGCGTGGAATCGCTCAGGTCCGAGGAGAACCGATGGCCACTTTGACCGCCTGGAAGTTCGACAGCCCGCAAGGCGCCGAGGGAGCGGCGCACAAGCTGCAGTCCCTGCAGAAGGAAGGGCTGATCACCATCTACGACGCGGCCACCGTGACGTGGCCGGAGTCGGCCAAGAAACCGAAGACGCGGCAGCTGCACGACCTGACCGGAGCCGGCGCGCTCGGCGGCATGTTCTGGGGCATGCTGTTCGGGTTGATCTTCTTCGTGCCGATCCTCGGCGCCGCCATCGGGGCCGCGACCGGCGCCCTGGCCGGATCGCTGACCGATGCGGGCATTGACGACGACTTCATCGACGAGACGCGGAACAAGGTCGTGCCCGGCACTTCGGCGTTGTTCCTGCTCAGCGACAACGCGGTGCTGGACCGGATCAAGGAGCACTTCCCCGGCGGCCACGCCGAGCTCATCCACACGAACCTGTCCAACGAGCAGGAAGCCGCGCTGCGCCACACGTTCGAGGGCACCGAGACGAATCCGGCCGGCTGAGCAGGCGGACGACCGCCCCGGGCCCCGGCTTCGCCCACAACGGACTTGCGCGCCCCTGCCAGCAGGTCGTCAGGGCGTGACGATCGGGAAGTTCGGGTCCGGCTCGTCCGCGAGATCGATCAGGCGCTCGAGGGTGCTGGCGTCGCCCCGGTGGTCGATGCCTTCGGGCTGCCGGCCGGCGACCAGCCCGAGCAGTTGGGCCTTCGTCAGCGTGAGGGCGAGGGCCGCGGGTTCGGCTTCCCGGACGGGTTCCTGGACCAGCACGCCGTTGGACAGCGTGGTCCGGACGTGCTCGTCGGCGTCCGTGACGTGCCAGTCGATGACCAGTCCGGTGCCGGCCGCGCGCGGTCCGTCGATGCGGATCGCCACCGAGTCCAGGATCTGCCCGACCGTCAGCGCCGCGGCCATCCCGCCGGAGATGGCCGTCGGGGTCGGGACGATCCCGTGGCGGAGCTCGTGGGCTCCGGTGAGGTAGTAGTTCCGCCACGTCGCGTTCTCCGCGCCGAACCCGAGCCGCTGGTAGGTGTCCGCGAGCAGCTCTTCGGCGGCGGCGTGGCCCGGCTCGGCGAACACGGCGTGCTTCAGCAGCTGCGCCGCGAACCGCAGGTCGCCCTCGGACACGTACTCGCGGGCCTTCTCCACCACGCGGTCGACGCCGCCGATGCAGTCGACGTAGCGCTTCGCCGATTCCACCGGCGGGTGTTCCCAGAGCGAAGCCGGATTGCCGTCGAACCAGCCCATGTAGCGCTGGTACACCGCCTTGACGTTGTGGCTCACCGAACCGTAGTAGCCGCGCGCGTGCCAGGCGCCTTCCAGCGCCGGCGGGAGCTGGATCAGCTCGGCGATCTCCACGCCCGTGTAGCCGAGGTTGATCAGCCGCAGCGTCTGGTCGTGCAGGTAGGCGTACAGGTCGCGTTGCTCGGTCAGGAACTTCCGGACGCGATCGCCGCCCCAGGTCGGCCAGTGGTGGGAGGCGAACGCGACGTCGGTCTGCCCGGCGTAGCGCGCGATGGTCTCCGTGAGGTAGCGCGACCACATGCGGGTGTCGCGCACCTCGGCACCGCGCAAGGTGAGGACGTTGTGCATGTTGTGGGTCGCGTTCTCCGCCAGGCACAGCGCGCGGTGCTGCGGGAAGTGGAAGTTCATCTCCGCGGGCGCCTCGGTGCCCGGCGTGAGCTGGAACTCGATGCGCACCCCGTCGAGCGTCTCCTCCTGCCCGGTGCGGGTGATGTCCGTCGTGGGCGGGATCAGCGATACGCGGCCCTTCGACACGGCCTGCCCCAGCCCGGTGCCGACCTGTCCGTCCGGGCCGTTCCGCAGCACCATGCCGTACTGGTAGGCGCCGCGCCGGGCCATCGCGGTCCCGGCGTAGACGTTCTCCGACACGGCGTGCGCCATGAACCCGGCCGGGGCCAGGACCGGCACGCCGCCGGACGTGACGCCTTCGACGCCGCCGAAGTGGTCGACGTGGGAGTGCGTGTAGATCACCGCCGTGACCGGGCGGTCGCCGTGGTGCCGCCGGTAGAGGGCCAGCGCCGCCGCGGCGGTCTCGACGGACACCAGCGGATCGATCACGATCACGCCGCGCTCGCCCTCGACCAGCGTCATGTTCGACAGGTCGAGGCCGCGGACCTGGTAGATGCCCGGGACGACCTCGTAGAGCCCCTGCCTGGCGCACAGCTGGGACTGCCGCCACAGGCTGGGATCGACCGTCGCCGGGCAGTCGCCGTCCAGGAAGCCGTAGGCGTCGGCGTCCCACACGACGCGCCCCTCGTCGTCCTGCACCGCGCCGGGTTTCAGCGCGGCGATGAACCCGCGGTCGGCGTCGCCGAAATCTGCGCGATCGGAGAAGGGCAGCTCACTCACGAGACACTCCTGAACGTCCGCGAACACCTCGCGCGCCTCGATCCTGGAGCCTTCGCGCCGGTGCCGAATCGCGCTCTGCAACAGCGGATCCAGTACAACCGCTCACCGGGGTGCCCGCATCGCGAACGGAGCGTCCGAACGTTTCGGCGGCAACCGCGGCGCGCGCGGCGAAGGTCAGCATCCACTTAGGACTATCCCGTTGCGGTGCGCTCGGCGGCGCTCGTGATGTTGCGGGCCATTCCGCCGAAGACCAGGCCGTGGAACGGCGCCACCGCCCACCAGTAGGCGTGGCCGAGCAGGCCCCTCGGGATGAACACCGCGCGCTGGCGGTAGCAGGACCCGGCCGTCCCGCCGGGCTCCACCGACATCTCCAGCCAGGCCCGCCCCGGCACCTTCATCTCCGCCCGCAGCCGGAGGTAGCGGCCGTCCACGAGTTCCTCCACGCGCCACCAGTCGAGCGCATCACCGGTGCGCAGGCGGCGCGGGTCCCGGCGGCCTCGCCGCAGGCCGACGCCGCCGATCAGGCGGTCGGCCCAGCCCCGCACAGCCCACGCGAGCGGGAACGAGTACCAGCCGTTGCCACCGCCGATCCCCTCCACGACCCGCCAGACGTCCGGCGCCGACGCGGTGGTCCGGTGCTCGCGCACGTCCCGGTACGCGCTGCCCCCGGACCACGGCGGGTCCGATGGCAGCGGCTCCCACGGGGCGCCCGCCGGCGACGCGTCCGACCACCTCGTTTCCACCTCGCCGCGCCGGATCTTCCGGAGGGCGAGACCGACCGCGTCCCGGTAGCTCGTCGTCCCGCCCTTCGGCGGCGGGACGAACTCGTCGATGTCGTGCTCGGCGCAGATCGCCTCGTTGATCAGCGATTCGATCAGCGGCGCGCCGATGCTGCGCGGCACCGGGGTGACGATGTTGATCCAGAGCGAGCTCAGCCGGGGCGAGAGCACCCTGACCGACACCATCCGCCGCCGCGGGAGCCCGGCCACCGCTGCGAAGCCGCTCATCATGTCCGCGTAGGTCAGCACGTCCGGGCCGCCGATGTCGAAGGTCCGGTTGACCGCCGCCGGCAACCGCGCCGCGCCGACCAGGTAGTGCAGCACGTCGCGGATCGCGATCGGCTGCACCCGGTTGCGCACCCAGCTCGGCGTGACCATCAGCGGCAGCCGTTCGGTGAGGTAGCGCAGCATCTCGAAGCTCGCCGAGCCGGATCCGATGATCACCGCCGCCTGCAGGACGACCGCCGGGACCCCGCCGCGCAGCAGGATCTCGCCGACCTCGGCGCGCGATCGGAGGTGCTCGGACAACCGGCCGGACGCGGGGTGCACGCCGCCGAGGTAGACGATCCGCGCCACGTCCGCCCGCTCCGCCTCGGCAGCCACGATGGCCGCGGACCGCCGGTCGAGGTCGGCGAATCCCTTCTTCGCCAACGAGTGGACCAGGTAGTACAGGACGTCGACGCCTTCGCAGGCGGAGCGCACCTGGTCGGCGTCGAGCAGGTCGCCGCGCACCACCTCGACCCGGTCGCGCCACGGCACGTCGCGGAGCTTCTCCGGGGAGCGGACGAGGCAGCGGACCCGGTGGCCCGCGTCGAGCAGCAGCGGCACCAGGCGGCCGCCGATGTAGCCGGTCGCTCCGGTCACCAGGCAGAGCCGGGACGTGGATTCGGCCATTGCGGAACGGTATGACCGGGGCCCGGCACCGACAAGTCGGGCCGCCCCGGCACCGCGCGTCGAACATCCCGGTGGCCGGGCCTGCGACGACCTAGGCTTGCTGCGGGTGACCGAGCGGAGGGTTGTGCGATGGGTGAGGGCGTCACGGTGGACGTCGGGGGGACCGAGGTTTCGGTTTCGCATCCCGACAAGGTCTTCTTCAGCCGGCGCGGCGAGACGAAGCTCGACCTCGTCCGGTACTACCAGGCCGTCGCCGGGCCGCTGCTGGGCACGTTGCAGGGGCGGCCGCTGCTGCTGGAGCGGTACCCGGACGGCGCCGGGGGCAAGTCCTTCTTCCAGAAGCGGGTGCCGAAGTCCGCGCCGCCCTGGCTGCAGACCACCGTCGTCGCCACGCCCAACGGCACCACCAGCGACGCGCTCGTCGCCGCCGACCTGGCGCACATCGTCTGGGCCGTGAACCTGGGGTGCCTCGGGTTCCACGTCTGGCCGTACCACGCCGACACGCCGGAGATCGCCGACGAGCTGCGCATCGACCTCGATCCCTCCCCCGGCGTGCGGTATCCGCAGGTGGTGGAGGCCGCCGTGGCGACCAGGGAGCTGCTCGCCGGGGACGGCATCGCCGCGCAGGTGAAGACGTCGGGATCCCGGGGCTTGCACATCTACGCTTCGCTGGAACCGCGCTGGGACAGCTTCGAGGTGCGGGCCGCCGCGGTCGCGCTGGCCCGCGAGCTGGAGCGCCGCCACCCCGATCTCATCACCGCGAAGTGGTGGAAGGAGGAGCGGGGCGCGCGGGTCTTCGTCGACTTCAACCAGAACGCCCCGCACAAGACGGTTTTCGGCGCGTGGTGCGTGCGGCCCCGGGTGGGCGCGCAGGTCTCGACCCCGATCGGCTGGGACGAGCTCGAATCGGTCGACCCCGACGAGCTCACCATCGCGACCGTGCCGGACCGGGTCGCGGAGCTCGGCGATCCGTGGGCCGGTCGGCGGCCGCAGTCGATCGAGCCGCTGCTCGAACGGTCCCGGCGGGACATGGCCGACGGGTTGCTGGACGCGCCGTGGCCGCCGGTCTACCCGAAGCAGCCCAACGAGCCGCCCCGCGTCGCGCCGAGCCGCGCCAAGAAGTCCTGACCCGCCTCATTCCCGGGCTCGCCGCGGCGATCTCCTACTGAGTGGCCACAGTGGACACCCGGGTGGCGCCGACCAGTCCCAGCACCAGGAAAGCCGCGTTGAACAGCACCGCATCGCGGGTGGCGTCGCCGAATCCCCGGGACAGCGCCGGGACGACCGCGGGATCGGTCGCGCGGAGCTCGCGGATCAGCGCCCCGGCCGATTCGCGGGTGCCTTCGGCCAGCTCGTGCGCGGCAGGGGGCGGGACGTGCGCGGCGAGCAGCTCGGCTTCGGTGGCGCCCGACAGGCCGAGGGCGAGCACCGCACCGGCGATGGCCGTGCCCAGCGCCGCCCCGAGCTGGCGCACCGTGCTCTGCGTCGCCGATCCCTGCCCGGACTTCGCGGCCGGGATGTCGGCCAGCGTCGTGCCGGTCAGCTGCGCGGCGGACAGGCCCAGCCCCGCGCCGTAGCCGACAAGCAGCAGCGCGAGCAGCCACGGCGAGATCTCGGGGCCGACGAGGAGCGCGATCGCGAGGACGGCGATGACCTCCAGCAGGAGGCCGGTCACGACGACCTTCGGCGGTCCGAGCCGGGCGGCGAGGTGTCGTGCGGCGGCCCCGGACGCGAACGCGCCCGCCGCCATCGCGGCCAGCACCAGCCCGGCCGACATCGTGCTCATCGCCAGGACGTTCACCAGGAACAGCGGAAGCACGAACAGCAGCCCGAACTCACCGACCGCGACCGCCAGCGCCGTCAGGTTCCCCCACCGGAAGGCCGGGATGCCGAACAGGCCCAGGTCCAGGATCACCGAGTCCAGGATCACCGAGCGGCCGATACGGGCGCGGTGGCGCTCCCACGCGACGAACAGCACCAGCGCGAGCAGGCCGATCGCGGCGCTGGGCACGACGATCGACACCGGCGCCGATCTCGGCCAGGTGAAGCCGAGGACGGCGAAGTCCGCCGCCGGGCGCCACCAGCCCAGCGCGGCGCCTTCGATCACCGCGAACACGACCGCGCCGAAGCCCAGCACGCTCAGCAGCAGCCCCACGACGTCGCGGCCCGGCTCGGCCGCCTCAGCGCGGGTCTCGGGCACGACGAGCCAGGCCCCGACGAGCACGACCGCCGCGATCGGCAGGTTGACCAGGAAGATCCACTGCCATTTCGCCGAACTCGTCAGCCAGCCGCCCAGCAGCGGGCCGACGGCCGCCATCCCGGAGATGACCGAACCCCAGATGGCGAAGGCGATCACCCGGTCCCGCCCGCGGAACACCGCGTTGACCGTGGAGAGGGTCGCCGGCAGCACCGCGGCCCCGCCGACGCCCTGCACCACCCGGGCGGCGATCAGCCCACCGGCGCCGCCCGCGAGCCCGGCGAGCAGGCTGCCCGCCGCGAACACCACGACGCCGACGACGAACAGGCGCCGCCGCCCGAGCCGGTCGCCGAGGCTGCCCGCGGTCAGCAGCAGGGCCACGAACACCACCGAGTACAGGCTGTTGATCCACTGCGCGTCGCTGATGTCCAGCGACAGGTCGCCGATGATGACCGGGAGCGCGACCCCGACGATCGTGCCGTCGACGACGATCATGGACAGCCCGGCGGCGAGCACCGCCAGCGCCGCCCACTTGCGCGGCGGGCCCGCGCTGCCCGGCTCGGTCACCGGATCGCTTCGGCGCGCTGATCGGCGTTCTCCTTGCCGGGCAACGCCTTTCGAAGTGCCAGGAACAGGTGGATCAGGCCGAGCGTGATCAGGATGTGGCCGAGACCGGCGATCCCGGAGATCGCGGCCGAGCTCTCGTTGCCCAGCACGGTCAGCGTGCCGTGCACGAGCATCATCGCCGCGGTGAGGGCGAGACCGGAGTTGTAGAACCAGAAGAACAGCGTGAACAGCTTGTTCCCGGACAGCGCGAAGGCCTTGTCGAGCGCCAGCACCAGCAGGAAGAACAGCATGCCCAGCGCGAGCAGATGGGTGTGCAGAACGGAGAGCTGGGTGTCGCCGGTGAAGTCCAGCGCCTTGGTGAACTCGCGGTAGTACAGCCCCGCGGCCAGCCCGAGGATCATGTAGAGAAGTGCCGACCAGTACAGCTTCTTCATCGCCGATGCGCTTCCTTCCAACCGGGGCGTTCCACCGGTATCCACTGTGGTCGAGCCGGTCGTCCGGAACATCGCACCGCGGGATGGCCGCGCGGAGCCGAAGGGTGCACCGCGAAATCAACCGTTCGATCGATGCGCGAGCTGCTCGCGGCGGTACTGGCCCGGAGCGGCGCCGTGCGCCCGCTTGAACGCCTTGGCGAACGCGTATTCCGAGGCGTAGCCGACCTCTTCGGCGATCGCCGACAGCGCCGCGTCGGTTTCGCGCAGGCGGCGGGCCGCGTTGATCATCCGCCACCTGGTCAGGTAGGTCAGCGGCGGTTCGCCGACCAGCGCGGTGAAGCGGCGCGAGAAGGTGGCGCGCGACATCCCGACCCGCGCGCCGAGCCCCTCTACCGTCCACTGGTGCGCGGGATCGCCGTGCATCGCGGCGAGAGCGGCGGTGATCGCCCGGTCCTGGAACACCGAAGCCCAGCCCGTGATGCGGTCGCCCTCGGCCCGCTCGTCGAACCAGGCCCGCAGCGTGCAGATGAGCAGCACGTCCAGCAGGGCGGGCACCATCGCGTCCCGGCCGGGCCGGTCGCCGGCGAGCTCGGCGGTGAGCAGGTCGACCGCCGCGCGCAGTTCGGGATGGCGGCCGAGGCGCGCCGGGACGTGCACGACCTCGGGCAGCTCATCCAGCAACGGATGCGACCAGCCGGAAGCGAACTCGTACACGCCGCAGAGCAGCGTCGAACGCGCGCCCGTCCCGTCGACCACGCGCGGCTCGCCCGGCCCGGGGATCTCGTCGAGCGGCGTGCCCGGGCTGTCGGCGAGCCCGTGGCCCTCGTCCAGGTACAGGAAGGCGACGTCACCGACGCCCAGCGGGACCGGTTCGCCGGCGCGCGGGATCAGCCAGCAGGAACCCTGCAGCACCACGTGGAATCCCGCGCCCGACGCCTTCGAGTACCGGCGCCCCCACGGCGCGTGCCGGACGAACGTCCCCGAGGCGGCCCGCCCGGTGCGCAGCGCGGCGACGGTGTCACTCAGCACATCCACGCCGGAATCCTATCGTGCCCGCTCTTGATACGACCGGACATCAAATCGAGATTCTCAGCCATCGTTCGTCTCATGATCGCGGATTAGCTTTGCTTCAACGCGGGCCGATCGGGTCCGCGGTCCGCAGATCTCACCGGGAAGACTCGTCGATGACTCAGAGCGTTTCGCAGCAACCCCGCCGGCGCGGCCTGTCGCTGGGCGTGCTGCTGACCATGCAGTTGATGGTCGTCCTGGACGGCACCGTCGTCACCGTCGCGCTGCCGTCCATCCAGGACGAGCTGGGCTTCTCGCCGTCCGGGCTGGCCTGGGTGGTGAACTCCTACCTGATCGCCTTCGCCGGGCTGCTGTTGCTGTCCGGGCGGCTGGGCGACCTGATCGGGGGCAAGAAGGTGTTCGTGGCAGGGTTGATCATCTTCACCGCCGCGTCGGTGCTGTGCGGGGTGGCGGTCGACCCGGCGATGCTGGTGGTCGGGCGGTTCGCGCAGGGCGTCGGCGGCGCGCTGTCGTCCGCGGTGATCCTGGGCATGATCGCCGCGCTGTACCCGCGGCCCGGCGAGCAGGCCAGGGCGATGGGCATCTACAGCTTCGTCTCCGCCGGCGGCGGCGCGATCGGGCTCATCGCCGGTGGCGTCCTCACCCGAACCCTGGGCTGGGAAGGCGCATTCCTGGTGAACGTGCCGATCGGGGCGGTGACGCTCGTGCTGGCGGTCCGGGTGCTGGCCGACTCCCCCGGGCTCGGCTTCCGCCGCGGCGCCGACCTTCTGAGCGCGGTCCTGGTCACCGCCGGGCTGTCGCTGGGCGTGTACGCGATCGTGCAGCTGGCCGAGCCGACCAGCAGCACCGGGACGACGCTCGGCTGCGCCGTGGTCGCCGTCGCGCTGGTGGCGGCTTTCCTGGTGCGCCAGGCGAAAACGGCCACTCCGCTGCTGCCGCTGCGGATCTTCCGGAGCAGGCAGCTCTCCGCCGCCAACGTCGTCGTGGTGCTCGTGTTCGCCGCGGGCTTCGGTTTCCAGTTCTTCAACGCGCTGTACCTGCAGCGGGTGCTGGGCTTCGACTCGCTGCAGACCGGGCTGGCCTTCGTCCCGGCACCGGTGACGCTCGGCACCGTCTCGCTGTTCTTCGCCGCCCGGCTGACCGACCGGTTCGGCGCCCGGAAGGTGCTGCTCACCGGCCTGTTCGCACTGGGCTCCGGGCTGGCGCTGCTCAGCCGCGCCCCGGTGGGCGGCGACTACTTCGCGGACGTGCTGCCGACGCTCTTCCTGATGGGCGCCGGGATGGGGCTGGCGATACCCGCCGTCATCACGATGGCCATGTCGGGCGCCGACCCGCGCGACGCCGGGTTGGCCTCCGGGCTCAACAACACCGCCCAGCAGGCCGGGGCGGCCGTCGGACTCGCGACCCTGGCGACGCTCGCCGCCGGTCACACCGACGCCCGGCTCCAGGCCGGCGCGGACGCGCTGTCGGCACTGCGCGACGGCTACAGCATGAGCTTCCTCCTCTCCGCCGGTTTCGTGTTCGCCGGCCTCGTCATCGCCTTCGTCGCCCTGCGCCCGGCGCCGAAGCCGGAGCCGGAGCCGGAGCCCGTCGTCGAAGCGGCGCGCTGAACCCCGCCTGCCCGCCGGGGTGCGTTCCCGGCGGGCAGGCGTCGTGCCGGGCCGGTCAGCGGACGACCGCGGCGGCGACTCGGACCGACGTCCAGTGCAGGACTCGCTCCAGCGGGCCGCGGCCGAGGAATGGTCGCCACAATCCGCAGAACAGCATCGAGACCAGCGCGAAGCCGATCAGCGGGAGCCACGGGTACGCCGCCATCGCCGGTGCCGCGGTGTCCACCAGGATCTTCAGCGCCACCGCCTGCGCCGTGTAGACGCTCAGCGCCAGGGCGCCGACCGCCGTCAGCGGCGCGAGCGCGCGGCCCAGCCGGTCACCGGCGAACAGGCAGAGCGCGAGGACCGCCAGCGCGACGCCGGTGGAGCCCACGATCTCGAACGTCGTGCCGGAATGCGGCGCCGCCAGCAGCAACATCGCCGGAGTGCCTGCGGGCACCGTCCCGAAGTTCGACATCTGCAGGAGCTCCATCGGGCTCTTCCCGAGCTCGGCCGCCATCGGGCTCAGCGCGTCCAGCAGCGGGGAAAGCGCTTTCACGCCGCCGAAGACGTTCAGCGCGAGCCACGAACCGCCGTACCCGACGACCGCCACACCGGCGCCCGCCACCAGCAGCCGCAGCCGAACGGCCGTCGAGCGCAGATCGAGCCGCCCGACCGCGATGCCGACGAACACGAACGGCATCCAGGTCAGCACCGGGTACGCGCCGTCGAGCAGCAGCCGCAGCAGCCCGGCCCCGGCTTCCTGGGGCGAGGCCAGGTCGTCGAAGGACAACGCGCCGCCTGCCGTTTCCGCGCTTTCGACCGAGCCGCGGATGAGGAACGAGACCTGCGGGGCGGCGAGCGCCCACATCCCGGCGAGCGCCGCGAGCGCCACGGGAGGCATGCGCAGCATCGGCAGGGCGAGCACGAAGTAGATCGCGTAGAACGACAGGATCACCATGATCGGGGCGCCGATCTGCGTCAGCGCCATGCCGAGCACGAACAGGATCGCCGCCCGGACGGCGATCCGGACGCGATCCCGCCGCAGCAGCGCGCCGTCGTGCGGATCGCTGCCACCGGTGAGCAGCGCGAGCGACACGCCGGCCAGCGTGGCGAACAGGATCGACGCGTGCCCGTTGCCGAGCTTCGCCAGCACCTCCGCCGCCGTGCCCGCCTGCGGATCCAGCATCGCCGGCCCGATGTGCGCGACGAACATGCCCAGCACCGCCAATGCGCGGGCCAGGTCGACACCGCCCAGGCGCGCCGGGCGCGGCCGCGGTTCGGGTATCTCGACGGTGCTGGGTGCCGTCCGGCTTTCGTTCGTGTGGACCATGGACCAAAGCTATGGCGGGCGGTCCTGCGCGGGCATCGACCGCGAGTCCCATGCCGTGATCATTCCCGGATCGCAGAAACCCATGTGCCGCAACGCGGGAGTCATACCTGAGTCGTACGACCGCAGGCCAATTCGGTCGGCGCGTCGTTCCCATACGCTTGTGTCGTGGCAATGCGGAGTCTGATCGCGAACTTCCCGGGCAAGCTCACCCCCGACGAGCAGCCGAACTTCGTCGGCACGCGGCCGGCCTGGATGGCGCGGGTGCCCCGGTGGGTGATCCTCGCCGTCATCAGCGGATTCGTCTTCTTCCTCTCGTTGTGGGCCACGATCCTGAACAACCCGGACCACGACCTCGAGATGTGGTGGCAGCTGGGGACCGGGCTCGTGGGCTCGCTCGCCCTGCTCGGGATGCGGCGGTTCCCGGTCACCGTCGCCCTGGCCGCGACGGTCACGCACCTGGCGACGCCGTTCTACATGGGCGGTTTCGTCGCGCAGTACGCGCTGGGCGCCTACGGCCGGAAGCGCTGGCAGATCTGGGGCACCGCGGCGCTGAGCATCGTCGCGTCGCGGTCCTTCATGCGCGAGGTCGCCACGTTCAGCAGCATCGGCAACTTCGCCGCGCTGGTGGTCATGATGTCGCTGCTCAACCTGTTCCCGCTGGTCGTCGGGCTCTACATGGCCGGTCGTCGCGCGCGGCTGGCCCACTGGGTGGAACGCGCCGAGCGGGCCGAGCGGGAGCAGGCCCTCATCGCCGAGCAGACCCGCGCCGAGGAGCGCGCCCGCATCGCCCGCGAGATGCACGATTCCATCGCGCACCAGGTGAGCCTGGTCGTGGTGCACGCGGGCGCGCTGGAGCTGCTGGCCGAGCGCGATCCCGCGAAGGCGGCCCAGGCGGCCGCGACCATCCAGGACGTCGGCCGCGGCGCGCTGAACGAGCTCCGGCAGATGATCGGCGTGCTGCGCTCGGACCCCTCCGACCAGCGGCCCGAGCCGCCCCAGCCGACCCTGCAGGACGTCGAAGCGCTCGTTTCCGCCTCCCGGGACGCCGGTCTGGCCGCCGAGCTGCGCATCGACGGCGACCGCCGGCGGCTGCCCGACCACGTCGAGCGCGCCGCGTACCGGGTCATCCAGGAGGCGCTGACCAACGTGCACAAGCACGCGGGCGGTTCGCACGCCTCGGTCGCGCTCTCCTACCGGCCCGAGAACCTGGAGATCTCGGTGCGCAACAGCCGTCCCGCCGAGGGCTTCCGGCGCAGCCTGCCCAGCGGCGGGCAGGGCCTGATCGGGCTCGCCGAACGCGTGCAGCTGGCGGGCGGCGACATCGGCTCGGGGCCGCTGCCCGACGGCGGTTTCCGCGTGACCGCAACGCTTCCCGCCAGCTGACGATCGTCCACAGTGGCCGGGATCAGCCCAGCGCCGCGGCGACGACGCGCGCGGTGTCGGCGTGCAGCCCGTTGTCGACCTTGTCGTCCTTCCGCGGGCGGGTGGTCAGGACGGCGATGACGATGGCCTGGCCGCGATCGGTCCAGGTGACGGCCACGTCGTTGCCCGAGGCGTAGTCCCCGGTGCCGGTCTTGTCGCCGGTGCGCCAGGCCGGCGGCAGGCCCGCGCGGATCCGGGCGGCGCCGGTGGTGTTGGTGAACAGCCACCCGGTCAGCCGGTCGCGCTCCGGCGCGCCGAGGGCGTCGCCCACCACCAGCGCCCGGTAGCCCGCGGCGATCCCGGCCGGCGTGGTGGTGTCGCGCTCGTCGCCGGGGATCGCCGTGTTGAGGTCCGTTTCCCAGCGGTCCAGGCGGGTGCTGCCGTCGCCGATCGAGCGCGCGAACGCGGTGATCGCGGGCGGGCCGCCGAGCTCGGCGAGCAGCAGGTTGCCCGCGGTGTTGTCGCTGCGGGTGATCGCCGCGGCGCACAGCTCGTTGACCATCATGCCGATGCCCGCATTGGGCGCGGTGACCGGCGAGTTCGCCACCAGATCGGCCTTGGTGTAGTGGATCAGCTTGTCGAAGTAGCCGTCGGCCAGGCCGTGCTGGTGCAGCAGAGCGCCGGCCGCGTAGGTCTTGAACGTCGAGCACATCGCGAAGCGCTCGTCGGCGCGGTACCCCAGGGAACGTCCGGTGTGGACGTTGACCGCGAACAGCCCGAGCCGGGCGTCGTAGCGGCGTTCCAGGTCGGCGAAGACCGGGGCGTGCTTGCCGGTCAGGTCCGGCCCCGCGTCGCTCGGCGCCGCCGCTACGCCGCTCGAACCGCACGCGGCGACCGCCGGGGCGGCCAGCAGCGCACCCAGGATCGCTCGGCGTCCAACGCGGGTTTCGTGGTGCTGCAAGGAAATTCTCCAATCGATCGGGTCTGCCGCCAATCAAGCAGCCCGCGACCGATAGCGCCAATCCACGCCCGACCCGCGTCCGATAGCGATTCGATATGGCCGCAGCTGCCGGGCGGCGCCCAGCCGCTCCCGGCCCGCGAAAAAAAGTTCGCTCACAACCGGCCGGAACGCAGGTCCGTGACCGCGATCCGGGCGCATTCCGCGATGGCCGCATCCACCCCGGGCAGCGCGGCGTCGGCGCGGGCCGCGAGCGTGAACACCGCCACCGCGACCGGCGTTTCGCCGTCGAACTCCACCACCGACACCTCGTTGCGCACCGCGCCGATCGTGCCGGTCTTGCCCGCGACCCGGACCCCGCGGTACGGGAACCCGGCCCGGATCCGGTGCTGCCACGCCTGGTTCGCCAGCAGCCTCCGGATGAACTCGCACTGCTCCGGCGACGCGACCGCGTCGGCCCAGATGAGTTCGAGCAACCGGGTCATCTCGCGCGGTGTGGTGGCGCTGGCGTACGACGGGTCGTAGGCGCTCACCGTGCGGGCGGCGTCGTTGTCGCTGAGCAGCGCGAACGCCTCGGCCGCGGTGGTCGTGCCGGTGTCGCGGATCAGCGCGGCGTGCGAGTCGGCGGTGCCACCGACCACGCGGGTGCGGGACAACCCCAGGTCGGCGAGGGTGTCGGCGAGCGCGTCGAGCCCCACCTCGCCGAGGATCAGGTCCGCCGCCGCGTTGTCCGAGACGCCGATCATCGACGCGGCGAGGTCGCGCCAGGACACCATGACCGGGTCCTGGAAGGCCGACATCCCGGTGGGCCCGGGCGTGCAGGACGCGGGATCGATCCGCACCCTGGCCCGCGGATCGAGGGCACCGGCGTCGAACGCGCGGCACAACGCCACGAGCAGCGGCAGCTTGTAGACCGACGCCGTGACGACGAGCTCGTCGCCGCCCACGTCGATCTCCCGCTCCGACGCGGGGTTCAGCGGCTTCGCGTGTACCCAGCCCTCGGCGCCGGCGTCGGCCAGCACCTCGCGGATGCGGCGCTCGACCGGGCTCACCGCGGCGCCTCCGGACGCAGCGCGGCCTCGACCGCCGCGAGCACGTCGTCCGGCGGCGCGGGCTCCTGCCAGACCAGCCGCACCCGCAGCGCGAGGTCCTCCCCCGGAGCCTGCAGCCGGGTCACGCCGGAGGCCTCCAGCGACGGGTCGGTGGTGAGGGCGAAGGCACGCCCGGCGGCGACCGCGGTCAGCGCGTCGCGATCACCCGCCGCGGGCAGGAAGTCCGGGTCGAGCCCCTTGATCCGCAACGTGTCGACGAGCAGGTCGAACGCGGCCGTCCCGTGACTGCGCGGCGCGGTCGCGCAGGCCAGGCCCGCCAGCGAGCGCAGCGACTGCTTGCGGCGCGCCGCCGGGTGGTCGGCGGGCACCAGCAGCGAACGCGGGATCTTCCGGACCGGACCGGCCTGCAGGGCACCGATCAGCGCCGGGTGGTGCACCACCGCGCAGTCGAGCCGGCCGGCGGTGACCGCGTCGACGAGGTCGACCGTCGCGGCCGTCGTGATGATCACGGTGCGCGCCGCCGGATCGGGCGCGGCGGCCCGCACCGCGGCCGTCAGGGCCGCGACCTGCCGGTCGCTGAGCGCCGCGACGACGCCGACGCGCACCGCGCCGCGGTTCTCCCGCTGGCGGCGCGCTTCCTCCTCGAACTGCTCCGCCCCGTCGAGCAGGGCCCGCGCCCTGGGCAGCAGCTCGGCCCCGGCGGTGGTCAGCCCCACGCCGCGAGAACCCCTGGTCAGCAGGGTGACACCGAGCCTGGTCTCGAGCCGCTGGACGCCCTGGGACAGCGGCGGCTGCGTCATCCCGAGCCGGTCCGCGGCGTGTCCGAAATGGCCTTCCTCGGCCACGGCGACGAAGAAGCGGAGGTGACGCAACAGATCCACGCCCCGATCCAAACAGGCGCTCACCGGGCCGGTTCGGCGGGCTCCTCGCTCGGTGTTCGGGCGTCGACCATCCGCAGCCGTGCGAAGCGGCAGGACAGGCCGCGGAACCCGGATGTGGTGAACAGCGCGACGAACGACACCACCGCGAAGGCGGAACCCAGCAGGGAGAACATCGTCAGCACGGGCAGATCGCCCAGCTGCACCAGCAGCAGGTAGCCGCCGACGCCCGTGAGGCTGCGCACCAACCGCGCCCGGGCACCCGGGGCGCTCCCGTCCTCGGCGACCACCCGCAGCCGAACGATGCGCTGCCCGAGGCTGGTCGCGCTGCCCGCCAGCGGAAGCACGACCGCGAGCACGAGCCACGGCAGCCAGACGCCGACGAGCTGAGCCGCCTCCTGGCCGGCCAGGTGAACGATCCTGGTCCCGTCTTCGTCGAACAGCTCGCCGTTGACCGCCACCACCAGCACGGTTCCGGCCGTGGCGACCAGCACGCCGGAAAGCTTGAAGATCAACAGGTCGCACACGGCCGCCAGGACCCGTCTGGACCGGGTGAGCGGGCGCGGTGTTCCCGGTTCGGTGCCGAGCCGCTGGCCGGGCACGGCGCGCAGGACAGGAGCCGCCAGCGCCCCGGCCAGCGCCCCCAGACCGTTGGCCATCAGGTCGTCGACGTCGAACAGCCGGTAGGCGCACGGGTACAGGAACCAGATCCCGGTTAGCTGCGTCGTCTCGATCAGCAGCGACACGGCGAGTCCGATGACCGCGGTCGCCGCCACGCCGCGCCGGAACATGTACCGGACGAACATGCCCAGCGGGACGAAGAGCGCCACGTTCAGCAGCACCTGCGTCAGCGCGGGGTTGCGCAGCGTCGCCGCGATCCCGCTGCCGGTGGCCTCCTTCTGCATGTCGCGCAGGAAGTTGAACGGGACCAGCTGCGGCCCGCCCGCACCGGAGACGGCGCAGAAGTCGGGCCCCACCGTCGGGAACGGGACGAGCACGTAGGCGACCAGGCCGAGCCCGTAGATCAGCCCGGCGAACGCCAGCACGGCGTTGCCGATGCCGAGCTCGCCGCGCCGCCGGTACTGCCTCGCGACGTACGGGACGAAGCAGGCGACCGCGAGCAGGACGCCGATGGCGATCGCCAGCACCGCCGGCGTCAACCTCGCGCTCAAATCGACCTGCCCCTCAGCTGTCCTAGAGAGCCGGCAGCACGTTCGTGATGATCAGGAACGCGCAGATGCCGAAGTTCACGATCTTGTGCGACAGGAAGACCGCCACGAACTCGCGGATCGTCGCGCTCGGCCAGAAGTAGCGCGCCGTCGGCGAACCGAGCACCTGGCCGTTGACCTTCTCCTTGCGCGCGATGGTGGCGGCGCGCATGACGTGGTAGTTGTTCGTCACCACCACGCACCGGTACTTCGGTTGGTGCTGCTGCATGATCGCCTTGCTGAACCGCAGGTTCTCCTCGGTGCTGCGCGACTGGTCCTCGACCAGGATCCGGTCCTCCGGCACACCCTTGTCGATGAGGTAATCGGCCATCGCGCGCGCCTCGGGCAGGTCCTCGCCCGGCCCCTGACCGCCGGAGGTCACCAGCACTGGGTCGCGCCCCTTCGCCCGCTGGGCGTCGAACACGGCGCGACCGCGGTCGAGACGGCTGGCCAGCAGCGGCGGCACGCGCGAGCCGATCAGGCCGGAACCGAGCACCACGACGAAGTCGACGGCGCGGCGGTGCCAGATCCGGCCGTAGACGAAGGAGTAGAGCAGGAAGCACATGAACAGCAGGGAAACGTACGAGAGCACGGCACCGACGGCGTCCATGGTCGCCTGCAGCGGGGTCCACTGGACGCTGTTGGCCAGCGCCCGCAACCCGATGTAGGCGAAGATCCCGATGCCCGCGGCCAGCGACAGCAGGTTGGCCAGGCGCCTGCCCTCCCGGCGGATCATCGTCACGCCGTTGGCGATCAGGAAGATCGCGAGCACCAGGATCATCAGCACGAAGAGGAACAGCAGCGAGATGAGCACGAACTCGGCGACTGCCAGCGACTTCGAAGCGAGCGCCATCAGCGACGCGCCCACCAGGAACACGAGCGCGAAGAACAGGTAGAGGCCGTTGCGCACCTTCCGGCGGTCGAAGGCGAAGCTCACCAAGAACATTGCGAAGAAGACACCCGCCGGCACGAAGAAGAGCGCGATGGGGACCTGGTAGTCGTCGTGCACGGCGGAAGCGTAACCGATGGTGGTTTGGACCGCGGCCGCACGTTTCCGCAGACCCGGGTCGTGAGTAGTTTGTGCTGCTATAGCGGTCCAAAGTACTCACGAGCGTTTTAGAGCCAGCGGCCGAGTTCCGGGAGTTCTCCGCCTTCGGCCTTCAGATCGCCCGAACCCTGGCCGGACAGCGGGCGAACGAGGTCCACAGTGGATCCTCGCACCATGTGCGGGGTATCGCCGTCGATGTCCACCCGGTACTCGGCGTCCCGGTCGTCCGGGCGGAGCAGCAGCGCCGGGCCTTGCGCTGCCACAGGCCGGCTATGTCGGCCGTCAGGCGTCGAGGAAGTCCGGCGGGACGTCGACGAAGCTGCCGCCGTTGCCGGGGTCGACCGCGTGGATCCACACCTCGCGTGCCGCATCCACGGCGCTTAGGCGGCCGGGACGAGCCGCCCCTGCGCCGTGCGCACCTCGCCCGCTCACTAGCCCTCGGGCAGGTCGCGCCAGCTGCAGCCGCCGTACCAGGCTCACGAGGGGTCCTCGTGGTCCGCAATTTCAATGGAAATCAGAGCTCTGATTTCCATTGAAATTGCGGATCCCGGCGGCCGGGCGGAGGCAGAGCCAGAGCAGGACGCCCGCGACGCCGAGCGCCCAGCCCAGGGCCGTCCCGCCGGTCACAGGTCGGGGAGGGATTTGAGGTCGATCTCGGCGCGGGCGACCGCGGCGCGCATCTCCTGCACCAGCACCGGGATCCGCTTGGGTGCGAAGCGCGCCGCGGGGGCCGAGATCGACAGGGCCCCGACGGGTTCGCCGGAGCCGTCGTGGACGCACATGCCGACCGCCGCCACGCCGTCTTCGGTCCGCTCGCGGTTGAGGGCGTAGCCGGTCTCGCGGGCCGCCTTGAGCTCGCGCAGCAGCGTCTTCCACTCCCGCTCCGGGAGTTGCCGGTCCGGCTCGCCCGGCCGGTAGAGCTGCTCCAGCTGGGTCCGCTCCAGCTCCGCCAGCAGCGCCTTCCCGCCCGAGGACAGGTGCGCGGGCAGGATGGTGCCGCGCCGGTCGCCGACGTGCAGGACCTGCGTCGACTCGACGCTGGCGAGGAACCGGGTCTGGGTGCCCACCCGGACCATCAGGTTCACCGTCTCCTGCACCCGCTCGCACAGCGCGTCCATGTGCGGGTGGAGCGCCTTTCGCAGCCGCTGGTTCGGGTGGCCGGCCACCTGGCTCGCGGCCAGCGCCGGGCCCGGCACGTAGGTGCGCCGGTCGTCCTGGATCGCGAAGTCCCGGTACACCAGCATCGACAGCAGGCGGTGCGCGGTGGAGCGGGCGATGCCGAGCTCCTCGGCCGCCTCGCTGACCCGCAGGCCACCCTGGTCGCGCAGCATCTGCAGGAGCAGCAGCGCGTTGTCGACGGACGCCAGCGCGTAGGACGGCTTGTTCTTCATGCTGGAATTCTATTCTTCTCAAGCGAACATCGTCCTGCGACTGCGCGAGCCGGGCCCGTGTGCACTTCGTGTCGCCACAGCAGCGAAAGGACCGAGCCCGGTGCGATCCACTTCGGAGCTCCGGATCACTCCTTCTTCTTGTCGTCCTCGTCGATGATCTCGGCGTCGACCACGTCCTCTTCCGCCTGCTTCGCCTCGCCGTCCCCGGCCGCCGCCTGCTGGTGGCCGTAGATGGCCTGGCCGATGGCCTGCGACGTCGCCGCGAGGTGGTCGACCGCCGCGCGGATCTTGTCGACGTCGTCGCCCTTGAGGGCCTCGTTGACTTCCTTGATCGCGTCCTGCACCTGCGTCCGGGTGTCGGCCGGGATCTTGTCGGCGTTGTCGGTGAGGACCTTCTCCGTCTGGTAGACCAGCGTTTCCGCCTGGTTGCGGGTCTCGGCCTCGTCGCGGCGCTTGCGGTCCTCCTCGGCGTGCGCCTCGGCGTCCTTGACCATCCGGTCGATGTCGTCCTTCGGCAGCGCGGAGCCGCCGCTGATCTTGATGGACTGCTGCCGGCCGGTGCCGAGGTCCTTGGCGTTGACGTGCACGATGCCGTTGGCGTCGATGTCGAAGGTGACCTCGATCTGCGGCATGCCGCGCGGCGCGGGTGGCAGGCCGGTCAGCTCGAACATGCCGAGCTTCTTGTTGTGCGCGGCCATCTCCCGCTCGCCCTGGAAGACCTGGATCATCACCGACGGCTGGTTGTCCTCGGCGGTGGTGAAGGTCTCGGAGCGCTTGGTCGGGATCGTGGTGTTGCGCTCGATCAGCTTGGTCATGATGCCGCCCTTGGTCTCGATGCCCAGGGACAGCGGGGTGACGTCCAGCAGCAGGACGTCCTTGACCTCACCGCGCAGCACACCGGCCTGCAGGGCTGCGCCGACGGCGACGACCTCGTCCGGGTTGACGCCCTTGTTCGGCTCCTTGCCGTCGGTGAGCTCGCGGACCAGGTCGGTCACGGCGGGCATCCGGGTCGCCCCGCCCACCAGCACCACGTGGTTGATGTCGCCGACCTTGATCCCGGCGTCGCGGATCGCGTTGTTGAACGGCTTGCGGCAGCGCTCCAGCAGGTCGGAGGTGATGCGCTCGAACTCGGCGCGGGAGAGCGTCTCGTCCAGGAACAGCGGGTTCTTGTCCGCGTCGACCGTGATGTAGGGCAGGTTGACGCTGGTCTGCGACGAGCTGGAGAGCTCGATCTTGGCCTTCTCGGCGGCTTCCTTGATCCGCTGCATGGCCATCCGGTCCTTGTTCAGGTCGATGCCCGAGGAGGCCCGGAACCGGTCCACCAGCCACTCGACGACCCGCTCGTCCCAGTCGTCACCGCCGAGGTGGGTGTCGCCCGAGGTGGCCTTGACCTCGACCAGCCCCTCGCCCACCTCCAGCAGCGAGACGTCGAAGGTGCCGCCACCGAGGTCGAAGACCAGGATGGTCTGCTCCTTCTCGCCCTTCTCCAGGCCGTAGGCCAGCGCCGCCGCGGTGGGCTCGTTGATGATCCGCAGCACGTTCAGCCCCGCGATCTGGCCCGCTTCCTTGGTCGTCTGCCGCTGCGAGTCGTCGAAGTACGCGGGCACCGTCACCACCGCGTCGGTGACGTCCTCGCCGAGGTAGGACTCCGCGTCCCGCTTGAGCTTCATCAGCACCCGGGCGCTGATCTCCTGCGGGGTGTAGGACTTGTCGTCGATCCGCACCGACCAGTCGGTGCCCATGTGCCGCTTGACCGACCGGATGGTGCGGTCCACGTTGGTGACCGCCTGGTTCTTCGCGGGCTGCCCCACCAGCAGTTCGCCGTTCTTCGCGAAGGCCACCACCGACGGCGTGGTCCGCGAGCCCTCGGAGTTGGCGACGACCGTCGGTTCGCCGCCCTCCAGCACGGCCACCACCGAGTTCGTCGTCCCCAGGTCGATTCCAACCGCGCGCCCCATCACGCCCTCCCCTCTGACCCGCCGGTGGGCGGGTCCCGCGAGGCCGACACCCTCAGTATGGGAACCCCCCACGACCGCGGCCACCTGGGCAAAGACCGCAGGGGGTGGAGCGCGGCGCTGCGCTCGGTGACCAGCACCAGCGTGCCGGTCACCAACGAGCGGGGCCGCCCGGCGTGCGCGGCCACCGGCTCGGACTGCGGCCCGCCGCAGTACCGGTGGGCCGTAGCCAACGTTGTCGCCCCGAGGCGGCGCTCACCGCGCCGAGGTGAATCCGGCCGCGGCCGGTCGGCTGCGGGTGACGATCCCGCGGCGGCGGGCTCGGCGGTCGATCCACCACGTGTAGACCACGGTCAGGACCGTGGTCGGCAGGACGTCCCACACCGAGTAGCTGCCGCTCTGGTCGAGGCTGGGCACGCCCTGGGTGCCGGCGAAGACGGCGAAGGCGGCGTTGTTCACCACGTGCAGCGCGATCGCCGCCTCCAGGCCACCGGTGCGGATGGTCAGCCAGCACATGGCCATCGCGAAGACGAAGAGGTCGGCGACCACCAGCGGCTCGGTGTAGTCGTGCAACGCCACGAACAGCACCGAGGTGGCCACCGCCCCCGGCCACGGGGTGCGGGTCCAGGAGGCGAAGGTCTGCACCAGCCACCCGCGGCACAGGTACTCCTCGGCCGCGGCCTGCAACGGCACGAGGGTCACGGCGATCGCGAGCACCGCCAGGAACGTCGGCCAGCCCGGCCACGCCGCCGGGTCCACGCCCTGTCCCCGGGCGAGGTCGACGACGGCGATGAGGACGAAACCCAGCATCGCCCATCCCACGCAGTCCAGCAGCCACCGCCAGCGCAGCCGTCCCTCCACACTGGACACCGTGCCGACCGGGCGGCGCTGCGCCCACCGCGCCGTCAGCAGGACGGCGGGCAGGAGGACGGCGATGCTGGCGAAGCCGAACGCGAATTCCCACAGCGGGGCGGAGAAGCCCAGCTCGGCGTCCAGCCCGATGCCCACCAGCACCGCCAGGCCCATGCCGACGGCGCTGATCACCAGCAGGCACACCACCGCGAGCGCGACCAGCAGCAGGATCCCGACCAACGGCCGCCACCAGCGGTGCGCCGGTGTGCGCGCGAGCAGGTGGTACGGCGTGCCGTGGGCATCGACGGCCGATTCCCGCTGAAGACTCATGTTCGTCCCTTCCAGGTGATTCGTCGCGTTGGAGCCTAAGGAGCCGGCCGCCGCCGAATCGCGTGCCACCCGGCCAGACCGCGTGGCCGATCGGCCATGATCTGCGGGCCAGTCGGCACTGCCCGGCGGGCCGGGTGCTGGCCGACAATGGATCGGTCGACGACCGATCGTCCGAGGTGAGGTATTCGCGGGTGTCTCCGCTGGTTGAAAAGGCGCGAGGCGCCGTCGCCCAAGAAGCGCGAGCCGTGCGCGCGGCACCACGTCAGGTGGTGGCCGGCGAGCTGGCGGCCTTCCTCGTGGTGCTGGGCATCGGACTCGTGCCGAGCCCTGCTTCGCTGCTGCCGTCGAGCCACTTCGCCGTCACCGCCGCGACGGCGTGCTGGGCGGCGCTGCTGGTTCCGGCCCGCAGGCGATGGCCGGTGGCGACGCTGCTGGCCACGGCTCCGGTGTTCGCCAGCGACAACATCTGGGCGGCGGCGACGCTGCCCTTCGTCACGTTCTCGGTGGCGCGGCGCATCACGCCAGCCCGGCGCCTGTGGCTGGCGGTGCTGGCGACCGCCGTCGTGGACCTCCTGCTCGCGGTCATGCACGAGTGGAACGCCCCGGGCGGCCTCGGCGAGACCCTCGCCGGTTTCGCGCTCACGGTCGCGTTCCTGCTGCTGCTCCCGGCGCTGTCCGGCGGCGTCCTAGGCCGGCGTCAGCCGCTCGTCCGGCTTCTCCGGGAACGCAACCAGTACCTGGAGCGGGCGCAGGAGCTCACCGCCGAGAAGGCTCGCCTGAAGGAACGCGCGCACATCGCCACCGAGATGCACGACATGCTCGGGCACCGGCTCAGCCTGATCTCGATGCACGCCGGGGCGCTGGAGATCACCGCGGCCGAGGACGCGCCCCGCTTCAGCGGTCAGGCCGAGCTCCTGCGCACCACGGCCGCGACGGCGATGGCAGAACTGCGCGAGATCCTGGGAGTCCTCAACGACACCCAGGGCACGTCGCCCGAAACCGTCGGCGAGCACAGCGGAACCCGTGCCGACATCGCCGATCTCGTGGCCGAATCCCGCCGCGCCGGCATCGCCGTCGAGCTGATCTGGTCCGGGGCGGACGTCGACGACGCCGATGTGCGGGCCCGTCACGCCGTGCACCGCGTGGTGCGGGAGGGGCTGACCAACGTGCACAAGCACGCCCCCACCGCGCCGACCAGGGTCGAGGTCGCCTACGAGGCCGGCCGCATCCGGGTGCGCGTGATCAACGGCGCGGCGCACGGCGCGCACCGCCCTTCGGGCACCCGGCACGGGCTGGTCGGCTTGGAAGAGCGGATCGAGCTGCTCCGCGGCGCGTTCACCGCCGGCCCCACGCCCGAGGGCGGCTTCCGGATCTCGGCCGAACTCGCCGCGCACCCGGCCGTGCCCGCGCCGGTCGCCAACCGCCCGCTCCCTGAGGTGCGGGAGCCGCTCGACGCCGAGGTGCTCACGCTGCCCCGCGCGGTGGGCGCCGGGTGCCTGGGGTTGCTGGCGCTCGTGCCGGTCGCCACCGGCTTGATCATGCTGATCATCCTGCTCGCCATAGGATGACCCGGTGATCCGGACCCTCATCGCCGACGACGAAACGCTCATGCGAGCGGGTATCCGCCTCATCCTGGCGAACGCCGAAGACGTCGAGGTGGTGGCCGAGGTGGCGGACGGGCGCGCCGCCGTCCGCGCGTGCCGCGAGCACGAGGTCGACGTCGCCCTGCTGGACGTGCAGATGCCCGGCGGCGACGGGATCACCGCGGTCGCCGACATCGCCCGCGAATCGCCGCGCACCAACGTGGCCATGCTCACCGCGTTCGGCGACGACCAGAACGTCGCCAGGGCGCTCCGGGCGGGAGCCGTCGGATTCCTGCTCAAGGACACCGGGCCGACCGAGCTCATCCGGGCCGTGCGGGTGGCCGCGACCGGCGAGTCGATCCTGGCGCCGCAGATCACCCGCCGGCTCATCGAGCGCCACCTGCTGTCCGGCGACGACGGAGCGGAGGCGGCCAAGCGCCGCATCGACCAGCTCACCGACACCGAACGGGACGTGCTCCGGCTGGTCTCGGCGGGATTGTCGAACGCGGAGATCGCCCAACGCCTGCACATGGGCACGGGCACGGCGAAGGCGCACATCAGCCGGATCCTCACCAAGCTCGACTGCGCGAACCGGGTCCAGGCCGCCATCCTGGCCCACGACGCCGGTCTCCAGCCCGGCTGACACCGGGAGATTTGACCCTCCAGCGACTGGAGACCCTACGGTCCCGGACCATGAAGATCGTTGTTCATGACACGGCGTCCGCCATGCTCGACCTCCTCCGGCGACCGCAGGCGGAGCGGCGCGACGCCATGCGGGAGACGCTCAGCCCGCTGGAGTCCGCGATGTCCGTGATGGGGGATGTGGACCTGGTCCAGATGTACGAAATGGGTGGCAGCGGCTTCCGGCTCGACTGCGACGACCCGCGATACGTGCCCGCGCTGCACCAGATGCAGGAAGCCGAAGTGTGGCGCCGGATCGAGGAATCTCTCACCACCGCGTGGGAGCGGATCAGCGGCGCGGTGCCCGGCATCGGGCACGCCGACACCGTGCACGTCGTCTTGCTGCTCGGCAATCCCGATGACGAGCAGCTGATGGCGCGCAGTGCCGGGTACTTCGGCCTGGGCGGGTTCCCGGGCGCGATCCAGCTCTACATGTGGCCCACCGAGACGAGCCTGGCGAAGATCGACCACGCCGCCGCGCACGAGCTGCACCACAACGTGCGCTACGCGAACGTCGTCTGGAACCCCACTGCCGTCACGGTCGGGGAACAGGTCATCGCGGAGGGCCTGGCCGAGGCGTTCGTGCGCGAGCTGTCCGGTGAGCAGGCCATGGGCCCGTGGTCTCAAACGCTGACCGGCGCGGAACTGGACTCGGCGTACCGGAAGATCACGGCCGGGATCGACGTGGCGGGGATGGAGAACCTGCCTCCGTACGTCTTCGGCGACGCCACGGCCCAGCGCATGGGACTGCAACCGGTGGGGCTACCGGACTTCGCGGGCTACGCGGCGGGCTTGCGCATCGTCGACGCGCACCTGGCGGCCTCCGGCCTCACGGCGGCCGAGAGCACGGCCCTCTCGGCCCGCGAGATCCTCACCAACGCAGGCGTGCCAACGAACGCCTGACCACGAGGGCTCCGACCGGCCCGTGTGTACTTTGTGCTGCTGTAGCGGCACGAAGTGCGCGCGGGTGGCCGTCATTGGTCGAACGGGGGTGGTGGGGCTACCGGGTCCGGGACCGGGGCTCGGGGGGCGTTCTGGGAGCCTCGGACGCTGATCACGCTGCCCGGGGGTTCCGCGCAGTGCAGGTCTTCGTTCGTCGGGCCCGGCGCCGTTTCGCTTCCCGGGCGGCGGGGCGTGCCCTCGTAGCCCCTGGTGCAGGCGATCGGGTTGAAGAAGTTCAGCACCAGGCCGAGGTGTCCCGTGCCGTCCGGCGACAGCGTGTGGGAGAACGCCGAGATCACCGGCAGCGCCACCAGCATCTGCTCCATCGCCGGGCCGCGCACGTCGGTGATCTGCATCGTGGTCAGCATGTTCGCCACCACCACGCCGAAATCCGTGCCCGCGCTGCGCAGCAGCGCGTCGACCTCCTGGCTCGCCGCCGGCGCGCCGTTGATGATCCGCCGCAGGTCCGGGTCGGATTCCTTCAGCCGCCCGGAGATCTCGCGCAGCCCGCTGCTGAACGACACGATCTGCTCCGACTGCTGCTGCTGGGTGCGCAGCACCACGTCGCTGTTGGCCAGCAGCCCGGTGGTCTGCGGGAGGTGCTGGTCGGCGGCGGCCGTCACCGAACTCGTCGCGTCCAGCATGCGCTGCAGGTGACCACCGGTGCCGTCGAACGCCGTGCCGACCTCGTCGACGACCGTGCGCAGGTCGTCGACCGGGACGCTGCCGACCAGCCGGTCCAGGTCGACCAGCAGTGATTCCGGCGCCGGCGGCAACTCGGTGCGCTCCTGCTCGATCACCGATCCCGACGCCAGGTACGGGCCGCCGTCGCGCTCCGGGCGCAGGTCGAGGTACTGCTCCCCCACCGCCGAGCGGTTGGCCACCGCGACCCGGGCGCCCGCCGGGATCGGCGGCGCGGCGTCGTCGATGTGCAGGTCGACGTCGATGCCCGCGTCGGTGAGCCGCATCTCGGTGACCCGGCCGACCGCGACGCCTCGGTAGGTCACCTCGGAATTGGTGAACAGCCCGCCCGAGTCCGCCATCCGCACCGTCACGGTGTAGCCGCTGCCGCCGAAGTAGCGGTCCAGCCCGGCGTACTGCCCGCCCGCGTAGCCGATGCCCACAACCGCCAGCACCATGAACAGCCCCAGCCGGATCTTGGTCTTCCGCGCGAACATCAGCGTCCTCCCAACTGGATCGGGGCCGGGACCGGCGGCATCGACTGCGGCGCCGGAATCGGCAGCGGCGGCAGGGCCGGGGCCGGCGGTGGCGGCCGCAGTCCCGGCTGGCCCGCGTCGCTGAGACCGGGGATCGGGATCAGCGGGCCGGAGGATCGGGTGAGGTTCTCCATGATCGTGCTCAGGTCCAGGTCGAACCGCACGTCTGCGTTGACGAAGTCGCCCTTGAGCGGCTTCATGACGTACTCCGGGAACGGGTAGGTCGCGAGGTAGGCGATGGCGTCCGGCAACGCGTCGCCGGTCTCGGCGAGCTTCTGCAGCGTCGGCGCAAGCGCATGCAGGTCGGCGACCATGTCGTCCTTGCTGCGGTTGACGGTCTGCACCGCCACGCCGGAAAGCTGGTCCAGCGACTGCAGCATGGTGACGAGCTGGCCGCGCTGCTCCTCCAGGGTTCGCAGGCCGGGGCCCAAGCCGTCGATCGCGCCCGCGATCTGGTCGGTCTGCCCGCGCAGCGTCGACGAGAGCCGGTTGAGGCCGTCGATGGCGCGGGTGATGTTCTCCTTCTGCCCATCCAGCCGGGTGACCGTTTCGTTGAGATTTCCCAGCAGCGAACGGATTTCCGCCTCGTTGCCGGTGAACGCGCCGTTGAGCTCGCGCACGATGTCCTGCAGCTGCGCCACGCCGCCGCCGTTGAGCAGCATCGACAGCGCGCCGAGCACCTCTTCGACCTGCGGGTTGCGGTTGGTGCGCTCCAGCGGGATCACCGCGCCGTCGGCCAGCGCGCCCTCGGCCGCGCCGGTGGGTGCCGCGAGCTCGACGAACTTCTCCCCCAGCAGGCTCGATTGCCGCAGCTGGGCGTCGGCGTTGGCGGGCAGCCGGACGTCGCCGTTGACCGACATGTGCACCAGCGCGGTGGTGTTGTCGGGGCTCAGCTCGATCCGCTCCACCCGCCCGACCGCGACGTCGTTGACCTTCACGCTGGACTGCGGCACCAGGTCGAGCACGTCGGCGAAGTGCGCGGTCACCCGGTACGGGTTCGAGCCCAGCTCCGCGCCGCCGGGCAGCGGGGCGTTGTAGAGACCGGTGAATCCCGCCGTGCCGCAACCGGAAACCAGCAGCGCCGCCAGCAGGACCGGCGCGAACCGCTTCATCGGGGGCCTCCTTGCTGGGCGGCGTCCACCAGCGGCAGCGGCGGCAGTTCGCCCTGCTGCAGGTGGTGCAGGGTTTCGCCGATCGACGGCAGCTGCAGCTTGCCGTCCAGGTACGGCGCGAGCTTGTCGCAGGCGTCCTTGAGGCCCTGCGGCACCGGCTCGGGCATGCTGTGCTGGATCAGCTTGCACACCATCAGCACCGGCGGGTGGGTGAGCTCGTTGAGGTGGCCGCGGACCGTGACGCTGCCGGAGGCCGCGTCGTAGGAGTTGATGAAGTTCGTCGCGCCCAGCGGTGCGACGTCGAGCACCTCCGCCAGCGCCTGGCGCTGATCCACCAGCTGCTGCGTCACGCCCGTCAGGTTGTCCACATTGGACGTCATGAGTTCCCGGTTGTCGCGGATGAACCGGGAGACGTCGTCCAGCGCGACCGCCAGCGAGCTCAGCGCGGCACCCATCTGCTGCTGCTCACCGGCCAGGAATCCGGTGACGTCGTCGACCCGCCCGTAGAACTCCTGGATCTGCCGGTCGCTGGCGGCGAGCGTCGCGGTGAAGGTGTTCAGGTTGTCGATCGTGGCGAACAGGTCGCCCTGGTTCTCCTGCAGGGTGCCCGCGAGGTCGCCGAGCTGCTTCACCGTGGCGTTGAGGTCCTTGCCGTTGCCCTCCAGCGCGGCGGCCGAGGTGGACAGCACCTCGGACAGCGCTCCGGTGCTGTTCGCGCCGTCCGGGCCGAGGGCCTGCGCGAGCGCGTTGGCGCTGCGGTAGAGGTCGTCGAGCTCGGCGGGCGTCGCGGTGCGGTCCTTGGCCAGCACCGCGCCCGAAACCAGCTCCGCGCCACCGGAATAGGCCGGGGTGAGCTGCACGTACCGGTCGCTGACCAGGCTCGGCGCGACCACCACGGCCTTCACGTCGGCCGGGATCTGCACGTCGTCGTCGACGTGCATGTCCACCCGCACCACGTCGCCCTGCGGCACGACGCCGTCGATCCTGCCCACCTCGACGCCCAGCACCCGCACGGTGGATCCGGCGTAGACCCCGACGGTGCGGTCGAAGTACGCGGTGATCTGCTTGCCGGGATCGGTGAACAGCCACCACAATCCCGCGCTCACGAGCAGCGCCAGCACGCATCCGATTCCGACCACTTTGGACATCAGCCACCTCCGACGGGCCGGGTCGGCACCGGGATCTCGCAGGACGTCGTGTTCGTCTGCAGCGGCCCGGCGTTGATCGCGGGCGGGAACAGACCGCACAGGTAGCCGTCGAACCACCGGCCGTTGCCCACCGTGTTGTTGAAGCCGCGCACGTAGGGCGCCATCGCCGCCACGACGCGGCCCAGGTCGTCCTGGTTGCGCTGCAGCATCTCGGTCAGCTGGTTGAGCTGCTCCAGCGTCGGCCGCAGCTGCTGCTGGTTGTCGGCGACCAGGCCGCGCAGTTCGTCGGAGAGCCGCTGGGTTCCGATCAGCAGCGCCGAAATCGCCTCCCGGCGGTGCTGCAGCTCGGTCAGCAGCAGGTTCCCGTCCGAGATGAGCCGCTGCACCTGATCGTCGCGGTCCGCGACGATCTTGCTCACGCCGCTGGTGTTGCGCAGCAGTTCGGTGAGCTGCTGGTCGCGCGAGGCGATGGTCTGCGACAGCTGCGAAAGCCCGTCGATGGCCTGGCCCATGTGCTGCGGCGCGCCGCGGAAGGTGTCCGCCAGGACGCGGAAGCTCTGCGCGAGCTGCTGGGTGTCGACCTGGTCGGCGGTGCGGGTCAGCTGGTCGAGCGCGTCCGGGATGTCGAACGGCGCGGCGGTCCGCTCGACCGGGATCGGCTCCGCGAGCTCCTCGGCGCCTTCCGGTTGCAGCGCCAGGTACTTCTCGCCGAGCAGCGTCTTGATCTCGATGCTCGCCCGGCTGCGGTCGCCGATCTGCGCGCCGTCGACGCGGAACGACACCAGGACCCGGTCGCCCGCCAGCGAGACGTCGGTGACCTCGCCGGACTTGACCCCGGCGATCTGCACGTCGTTGCCCGCCGCGAGCCCGGCCGACTCGGAGAAGTACGCCTCGTAGGTGGTGCCGCCGCCGATCACCGGCAGGTCCTTGGCGAAGAACGCGCCCAGCGTGGCGCAGATGATGAGCACGACGGCGACCAGGCCGACGACGGCCTGGTTCCGCTCCCGCAACGGCTTCATGACGGCTTGCACCTCTCCGGCATCTCCGAGGCCGGCAGCGGCAGGATCGGGATCGAGATGTTGAGCTCGGAGATCCCGACCGTGCCCGAGATCCGGCACAGGTAGAAGTTGAACCAGCTTCCGTAGCTGACGGTCCTGGTCAGCGCGTTGAGCCGCTCCGGGATGTTCTGCAGGTCGGCTTCCAGCTTCGGCTGCTCGGCGTTGAGGATGCCGGCGACCCGGTTCAGCTCGCCGATGCTGCTCTGCAGCGGCGGCCGCGCTTCCTCCAGCATTCCGGCGGTGGTGTTGGAGAGCTCGCCGAGCGCGGCGACGGCCTCCCCCACCGGCTTCCGCTGCTCGGCGAATCCGCTGGTCAGCTGCTGCATCGAGGTGATCAGCTCGCCCAGCTGCGGGCCGCGCGCGTTGACGGTGGTCAGCACGGCGTTGAGGTTGTCGATGACCTGGCCGATCACCTCGTCCTTGCGGGCGATGGTGGACGTCAGCGACGCGGTGTGGGCGAGCAGGCTGTCCACCGTGCCCGCCTCGCCCTGCAGCACCTGGACGATCTCGCCCGAGAGCTGGTTGACGTCCTGCGGCGAAAGCGCCTGGAACAGCGGCTTGAACCCGTTGAACAGCGCGGTGAGGTTCAGCGCCGGATGGGTCCGCTCCAGCGGGATCTCGCCACCGGGCGGCAGCACGTCCGCCGGATCGCGCAGCGCCGCGTCCAGCGCCAGGTAGCGCTGGCCGGCGAGGTTGCGGAACTTCACGGTCGCGGCGGCGTCGCGCGGGAGGCGCCGGCCGGCGTCGAGGTCGAAGCGGATCAGGGCGTGCTTGCCGTCGACGACCTCCAGCCCGGTCACCCGGCCCACCTTCACGCCCGCCATCCGCACGTCGTCGCCGACGTCCAGGCCGGAGGCGTCGGCGAACCGCGCGTGGTAGGAGCCGGCGGAGCTGGAGGTGGAGGCGGCGATGGTCATCGCGAGCACCCCGGTGAGCGTGATCGTGACCGCCGCGAAGATCAGCAGCTTGACCAGCGGCGCGGCTATCGACCTCATTTCACCGTCACCTCCGCCCCGCGGTAGACCGGGCCGACCAGCAGCCCGCTCCAGTCCGGCACGTCCGAGCGCGGCACGCCCATCTGCGGCGCCAGCAGCGTCGACAGCAGGTCCCGCTCGGCGGGCGTGTTCGCCACCGACTGCGACGTGGTGGACGCCGGTTTCCGCTTCCACGGGAACACTTCGTCGCGGTCGCGCGGCGGCTCCGGGAACACGGAACCGTCCTGCACCGGCCCGCCCGGCGGATACTGCGGGAAGGTGTCCGGCGCCTCGACCCACGGGTAGCAGCGCGGCCCGCGCTGGTCCAGGTACTTCGGCGTGTCCACGCCCGGCAGGTACTTGCCGCGGCTGCCGGTGATCTCGATGGTGAACTTGGCGATCTCGGGGTTCTCGGTGCCCTTGCCGAAGGATCGCTCGGCGTTCGGGATCGAGTCCGCGAACTGCTTGAGCATGCAGGGGTACTCCGGGGCGTATTCGGCGAGGAGTTCCAAAGTGGACCTCGATGTGCCGGTGAGGTTGATCAGGTTGTCCTCGTTCAGCGCCAGGAACCGGTTCAGGTCGTTCGCGCTGCCGGTGACGGTGCCCAGCATGGTGTTCAGCGCTTGCCGCTGCTCGGCGATGGTCTTGCTGGTGGTGGTCAGGTCGGACAGCGCCTGCGCGAGGTCGGGCGCGGCCTCGGCGTAGGTGTCGGCCACGTCGTCGATGCGCGCGATGACCGACTCCAGCTTCGGCAGCGACGGGTTCAGCCGCTCCAGGTAGCCGTCCAGCTGCACGAGCGTGTCGCCGAGCTGCTCGCCGCGGCCGTCCAGCGCCTGCGACACCGCGGTCAGCGTCGTCGAGAGCTTTTCCGGTTGCACCGCTTGCAGAACCGGCAGCAGGTCGCCGAGCACCTTCTCGATCTCGATCGCCGACCCGCTGCGGTCCTGCGGGATGACGTCGCCGGAGGCCAGCGCCCGCGAGCCGGCGTTCTCCGGGATGTGCAAGGAGACGTAGCGCTCCCCGAACAGCGTCTTGGGCAGCAGCCGCGCCGACGCGCTCGCCGGGATCAGCTCCGCCTGGTCCGGCCGCAGCGCCAGGTCGAGCACCGCGTGGTCGCCCTCGGCGCGCACGCCGCGCACGTCTCCGACCACCACGCCGCGCGCCTTGACGTCGGCGCCCACCCGCATCTGGTTGCCGATCCGGTCGGTTTCGAGGCTGACCGCCACGACCGGCGTGAACGCCTTGCGGTACATGGCGATCGTGCCCGCGACGAACATCCCGGCCGCGACCAGGAACACCACTCCGAGCGCCTGGTAGCGGCGCCTGCTCCGCCGGCCGCTCATCCCGAGATCCGAACCGTCGTGGTGGAGCCCCAGATGGCCAGGCTGAGGAAGAAGTCCAGCACCGCGACCAGCACGATCGAGGTGCGCACCGCTCGTCCCACCGCGACGCCGACACCAGCCGGGCCGCCGCGCGCGGTGTAGCCGTAGTAGCAGTGCGTCAGGATCACCGCGATGCTGAACACGATCACCTTGCCGAAGGACCACAGGACGTCCTCCGGCGGCAGGAACAGGTGGAAGTAGTGGTCGTAGGTGCCCGCGGACTGGCCGTAGAACCACACGGTGATCTGCCGGGACGCGAAGTACGAGCCCAGCAGCCCCACCACGTACAGCGGGATGACGGCCGCGACCCCGGCCAGCACCCGGCTGGTCACCAGGTACGGCAGCGTCCGCACGCCCATCACCTCCAGGGCGTCGATCTCGTCGGAGATCCGCATCGCGCCCAGCTGCGCGGTGAACCCGCAGCCGACGGTCGCCGACAGCGCCAGGCCCGCCGACAGCGGCGCGACCTCGCGGGTGTCGAAGTAGGCGGCGACGAACCCGGTCAGCGCCGAGGTGCCGAGCTGGTTCAGCGAGGAATAGCCCTGCAGGCCGACGATCGCGCCGGTCGCGACGGTCATGCCGATCATCACGCCGAGCGTGCCGCCGATGACGGCCAGCGCGCCGCTGCCGAACACGACCTCGGTGAGCAGCCGGGCGGTTTCGCGGTAGTAGCGGCGCAGCGCGACGGGCGCCAGGGCGAGGGCGCGCAGGTAGAACGACAGCTGCCAGCCCAGTTCGGCGAGCGCGTCGCCGGGCCCGCGGGTGATCCGCCGCCGCAACGGGGCGGCGACCGGGTCGACGACGGCCATCGGCTCACAATCCCTTCGGGGGCACGAGTTGCAGGTAGATCCCGGTGAGCACCAGGTTGATCAGGAACAGCAGCAGGAACGTGATCACCACGGCCTGGTTGACCGCGTCGCCCACGCCCTTCGGCCCGCCGGCCGGGTTGAGGCCGCGGTAGGCGGCGACGACGCCGGCGACGAACCCGTAGAGCAGCGCCTTGAACTCGCTGATCCACAGGTCGGGCAGCTGCGCGAGGGCGTTGAAGCTGGCCAGGTACGCGCCGGGCGTGCCGCCCTGCAGGATCACGTTGAAGAAGTAGCCGCCGAGCACGCCGACGACGCTGACCATGCCGTTGAGCAGCAGGGCGACCAGCACCGCGCCGATGACGCGGGGCACGATCAGCCGCTGGATCGGCGAGATCCCGAGCACCTCCAGCGCGTCGATCTCCTCGCGGATGGTGCGCGCACCGATGTCGGCGCACATCGCCGACCCGCCGGCCCCGGCCACCAGCAGCGCGGTGATCAGCGGGCTGGCCTGCTGGAGGATGGCCAGCGCGCTGGCGGCGCCGGTGAACGACTGGGCCCCGATCTGCTGCGTCAGCGACCCGAGCTGCATCGCGATGACGGCGCCGAACGGGATCGCCACCAGCGCGGTCGGCAGGATCGTGACGCTGGCGAAGAACCAGGCCTGCTGGATGCACTCCCGGACCTGGAAGGGCCGCCGCGGCACGGCCCGCAGCACCTCCCACCCGAGCGTGGCCATCCGCCCGACCTGCGCGAACGCCCCAGCACTCCGCACTGCCACCAGCTCACCTCCCGATCCGCGCTGATCCGGGGTCCCCGCAATTTCAATGGAAATCGAAGGTCCGATTTCCATTGAAATTGCGGAAGAACCCACCCCATCGGGTGTGGAACCGTCAGGGATGTCCTTGCCTCTCGCCTGGTCAGGCGAGTGCGTGCGTTGCCGTTGCGCCGCCGTCGGCCGTGAACTCCGCGCCGGTGCAGTAAGAGCTCTCGTCGCTGGCCAGGAAGACCGCGAGGGACGCGATCTCCTCCGGTTGCCCGACCCGGCCCAGCGCGACGCGCTTGCCGACGTGGTCCATCGGGACCTGGCCGCCCGCCGCGTCGTGGATCATCTGGGTGTCGATCGCCCCGGGATGCACCGAGTTGACCCGGATGCCCAGCTTGCCGAGCTCCATCGCGGCCACCTTCGTCATCCCGCGGATGGCGAACTTGCTGGCCGAGTACGCCACCAGCAGCGGCATGCCACCCAGACCCTCCACGGAGGACACGTTGATGATCGAGCCGCCCGCCTCGCGCATCGCCGGGATCACCTCCCGCATGCCCAGGAACGTGCCGATCTGGTTGACCCGGATGACCCGCTCGTAGTCGGTCAGGCTGGTGTCCGCGAGCTCCGAGAAGTGCAGCACCCCGGCGTTGTTGACCAGCACGCCGACCGGCCCGAGTTCGCGCGCCGCCCGCACCGCGTCGACCCAGTCGTCCTCCGAGCCGACGTCGAGGTGCTGGTACACCGCGGCCGGGCCGAGTTCGTCGGCGAGTTCCTTACCCGCCTCGTCGGCCACGTCCGCCAGCAGCACCTTGGCGCCCTCGGCGACGAAGCGGCGCACCGTCGCCGCGCCCTGGCCGCGCGCGGCGCCCGTGACGATCGCGACCTTGTCCGCTAACCGCATGTCACATCAACTCGTCTGTCAGCGGCAGCAGCACGGTCTTGAGCTCGGTGTACGCCTCGAACGCGGAGCGGCCGCCCTCCCGGCCGAGCCCGGACTGCTTGTAGCCGCCGAAGGGCAGGTGCGGCTCTACCTGGAACCCGTTGATCCCGACCGTGCCGGTGCGGATCCGCTTCGCCACCCGGAACGCCCGCCGGACGTCCGATGTGTACACCCCGGCGCCGAGGCCGTACTCGGAGTCGTTGGCCATCCGCACCGCCTCGTCCTCGTCGGTGAACGGCACGACCGTCAGCACCGGGCCGAAGATCTCCTGCTGCGCGACCGTCATCGCGTTGTCGACGTCGGCGAAGATCGTCGGCTGCACGAAGTTCCCGGCGCTCAGGTCGCCGTCCGGCCGTCCGCCGCCGGTGACTAGCCGCGCGCCTTCCTCGCGGCCCTTGTCGATGAAGCCCAGCACCCGGTCCAGCTGCCGCTGGTTGATCAGCGGGCTGGACAGCACGCCCGCGTCGAACGGGTCGCCGTAGGTGACCGAGCCGGCGATCAGCTCGGCGGCGCCGACGAACTCGTCGTAGGCGTCCCGGTGCACGAGCGCGCGGGTGTGCGCGACGCAGGCCTGCCCGGAGAGCCCGAGGGTGACCATGCCCATCGCGGTCATGCCCGCCAAGCCCACGTCGGCGTCCGGGAAGACGATGGCCGGGCTCTTGCCGCCGAGTTCCAGCGACACGCGCTTCATGGTGCCCGCGGAGGCCTCGACGATGCGGCGGCCGACCTCGCGGCTGCCGGTGAAGCTCACCTTGTCCACCTGCGGATGCGTGATCAGCGCTTCGCCGGTCGGGTCGCCGGGGCCGGTGACGACGTTGACCACGCCATCCGGGATACCGGCCTCCAGCAGCAGTTCCACCATCCGCAGCACGCTGAACGTCGCGTACTCCGACGGCTTCAGCACCACGGTGCACCCAGCGGCCAGCGCGGGCGCGATCTTCTGCGCGAACAGCAGGAACGGCGCGTTCCACGGCAGCACCGCGGCCACCACGCCGACCGGCTCGCGGAAGGTCATCGCCAGGTGGTCGCCGCCCTGGTACGGCGGCAGCGTCTCGCCGCCCGCCTTGTCGATCCACCCGGCGTGGTGGTCGAAGACGTCGGCCGCCACGTCCACCGATCCCGCGTAGACGGTGCCGAACGACAGCGGCACGCTGTTGTCCAGCGCCTGGCGGGCCCGCAGGTCGTCGGCGTTCTCGCGCAGCAGGTCGGCGCAGCGGCGCAGCAGCCGCACCCGCTCGCCGGCGCGGATGGTCGGCCACGGGCCTTCGTCGAACGCCCGGCGCGCGGCGCGGACCGCGTCGTCGACGTCGTCGGCATCGGCGATGGCGAAGTCGCCGATCGCCTCGCCGGTCGCCGGGTGGTGGTGCATCCAGGTCCGGCCCGCGCGGGCCTGCCGCCACTCGCCGTCGACCAGCAGCAATCCGTCTTTGAGCGCCGCGGCGTCGAGATGCTGCCGCACGGTCAGGGCCATCTGGCTCCTCCTCGCCTGGGGACTCTCTTGGCTGTGGGTATGGCTAGGGCAGGGCAAGCAGCTCGGCGCTGGCGAAGTTGCGTTCCGGGTCGCGCTGCGCGAAGTAGGCGCCGACGGTGCCGGCCAGCTCGTCCTCCGTCCACAGCGGACCGCCGGTGTCGAAGCGCTGCTCGACGACGGGCGCCGCCATCAGCGCGATCATCCCGCTGTGCACCACGAAGACCTGGCCGTTGATCGCCTGCGCGCCGGGGCCGGCCAGGTAGGCGACCAACGGCGCGACGTGATCGGTCGACAGCGGGTCGACGCCGGTTTCCGGTGCCGGGCCGAAGACTTCCTCCGTCATCGCCGTGCGCGCCCGCGGGCAGATGGCGTTCGCCCGCACACCCATCCGCCCCAACGCGCGCGCCGTGGACACGGTCAGCGCCGCGATGCCCGCCTTGGCCGCCGCGTAGTTCGGCTGCCCCGCAGAGCCGAGCAGGAACGCCTCCGAAGCGGTGTTGATCACGCTGCCGCAGGTCGATCCGGTCTGCTTGTACTCGTCCCGCCAGTGCGCTGCGGCGTTGCGGGACACCAGGAAGTGGCCGCGCAGGTGGACGCGGATGACGTCGTCCCACTCCTGCTCGGTCATCTTGAACAACATCCGGTCCCGCAACACGCCGGCGTTGTTCACCACCACGTGCAAGCCGCCGAAGCGCTGCACCGCGGTGCCGACCAGCTCGTCGGCGACGGCGCTGTCGGAGATGTCCCCGGCGACCGCCACGGCCTTGACGCCGAGCTCCTCGATCTCGGCCACCACCGCCGCCGCGCCATCGGACACGTCGTTGACCACGACGTTCGCACCGGCCCGGGCCAGGGCCAGCGCCTCCGCGCGACCGAGCCCCGCACCTGCTCCGGTGACGATCGCGACTTTCCCGTCCAAGCTCACCGCGCCTCCCGGCTCAGTCGAAGGTCACGATCTGGCGGACCATTTCGCTTCCCCTTGAGCACCGCTGCCTCCACCGGTTGGCCACCTCACCATGATCGCCCGCACTGTTACCCAAGACACAGTAGAACGTGTTCTCGCTTGCAATCAAGGGCCGGAGAGCAGATCGGGGAATATTCGCCGAATGCGCTGATATCCGACGTTGCAACCAGTTCTACCGATTCGCGCAGAACCGCCATCCGGGCCACGCCGACCGGTCATCCAGCCCGCACAACGAGCCACCCGGCCCCGGGTGACTGCTCCATTCGGGGACCGATCCGAACGCCGGGCCCGCATAGAACCGGTTTTCACGACCTCACGCGGCGCGCCGCTAGCGAAAAATCACTCGTGGCAGCGCGATGTATCGACCGCCTCGCCAGATCCGGACTATGGTAGGTGAAACATGTTCCACACGCTCTCCCGTCGACGCAGGAGGGATGCATGCGCATCGCCTACACGCCCGAGCAGGAGCAGCTGCGCAAGGAGCTGCGCCGCTACTTCGGCAAGCTCATGACACCGGAGCTCCGCGACGAACTGACCGCGCACGGCGACTACGGCGACGGCGCGGCCTACAAGCAGCTGGTCCGGCAGATGGGCGCGGACTGCTGGCTCGCGCTGGGCTGGCCGGAGGAGTACGGCGGGCAGAACCGGAGCATGCTGGACCAGCTGATCTTCACCGACGAGGCGGCGATCGCCGGTGCCCCGGTGCCGTTCCTGACGCTCAACAGCATCGCGCCGACCATCATGCGCTTCGGCACCCCGGAGCAGAAGTCGCACTACCTGCCGAAGATCGCGAGCGGCGAGATCCACTTCGCGATCGGCTACTCCGAGCCGGAGGCGGGCACCGACCTCGCCTCGCTGCGCACCACCGCCGACCGCGATGATGCCGAGTACGTGATCAACGGCCAGAAGATGTGGACCAGCCTGATCCAGTACGCGGACTACGTGTGGCTGGCCTGCCGCACCGACCGCGACGCGAAGAAGCACCGCGGCTTGAGCATCCTGATCGTGCCCACGGCCGCGCCCGGCTTCTCCTGGACGCCGGTGCACACCGTCGCCGGGCCGTCCACCAGCGCCACCTACTACCAGGATCTCCGCGTGCCCACGTCCGCTCTGGTGGGCGCCGAGAACGAGGGCTGGCCGCTGATCACCAACCAGCTCAACCACGAGCGCGTCGCGCTCACCTCCGCCGCCCCGCTGCGGCTCGCGCTGGACGAGGTGCAGGAGTGGGCGCGGGAAACGCGGCTCACCGATGGGCGCCGGGTGCTGGACCAGGAGTGGGTGCGGCGGCACCTGGCGCGCGTGCACGCCGGGGCGGAGTTCCTCAAGCTGGTCAACTGGAAGATCGCGACGACCGCGGAGCAGCAGCCCGCGCCGGCCACGGCGTCGGCGACCAAGGTGTACGGCACGGAGTTCGCCACCGAGGCCTACCACCTGCTGATGGAGGTGCTGGGCAGCGCCGCGTACGTGCGGCAGGGCTCCCGGGGCGCGGCGCTGCGCGGCCGGATCGAACGAATGCACCGCTCGTCGCTGATCCTGACCTTCGGCGGCGGGACCAACGAGGTGCAGCGGGACATCGTCGCCGCGGTGGGCCTCGGCCTGCCCCCGTCGAAGCGCTAGTCGTGAGCGATCGTGCCGGTAGGAACCGGCACGCACGACCCACTCACCACACTCGTGAGCGATCACTCCGGTAAATCCGGAATCACCGTTCGCCGCGGTGAAGGCCCCTAGGGAGGGTTCATGGACTTCTCGTGCACCGAGGCGCAGCTCGATCTGGGCGGGCTGGCCAGGGAGATCCTCGACGATCGCGTGACGAACGAGCGGCTGCGCGAGGTCGAGCGCGGACCGGACCGGTTCGACCGTTCACTGTGGACCGATCTGGCGCGGGCGGAGGTGCTGTCGGCGGCCTTGCCGGGTTCCGTCGGCGGCGGCGGTTTCGGGCTGCTGGAGCAGTGCTCCGTGCTGATCGAACTGGGACGCGCGGTCGCCCCGGTGCCCTACCTCGCCTCGATCACCACGGCCACGGCGGCGTTGGCCCGCTTCGGCGACCCCGATCAGCAGCAGCGCTGGGGCGTCCCGGCGGCGAAGGGCGAGCTGGTGCTGACCGCCGCGCTCGCCGAGGAGCACAACCCCGACCCGCGCCGTCCCGCCTGCCGCGCCGAGCGCTCCGGCGACGGCTGGGTGCTCACCGGCACCAAGACCACGGTCCCGGCCGGCATGGTCGCCGATCTCGTGCTGGTTCCCGCGTCCACATCGGACGGACCGAGGGTCTTCCTCGTCGAACCGGCGCAACTGTCGGTGGAACGGCAGCGCATCGTGGACGCCGACAGCGAAGCTTGGCTGGAGCTCGACGGCGCGCGGGTCGGCGACGACCGGGTGCTGGGCGACGATCCGGCGGCGCTGGACTGGCTGCTCACCCGGGCCACCATCGGCACCTGCGCGCACCAGGTCGGCGTCCTCGAGCGGGCGCTGGAGCTGACCGCCGCGTACGCCCGCGAACGCGTGCAGTTCGGGCGGCCGATCGGCAGCTTCCAGGCCGTCGCGCAGCGGCTGGCCGACGCGTTCATCGACGTGGAGGCCGTGCGGCTGACGCTGTGGCAGGCGGCGTGGCGGGTCGACGAGGGACTGCCGTGCGCGACCGAGGTGGCCACCGCGAAGTTCTGGGCGGCCGACGCCGGGCACCGAGTGGCCCACACCGCGGTCCACGTGCACGGCGGCGTCGGCATCGACGTCGACCACCCGCTGCACCGCTACTTCGTCGCGGCCAAGCGCAACGAGTTCTCCTTCGGCGGCGCGGCCGACCAGCTGGGCCGGCTCGGCGACGCCCTGGCGGTCTGACATGACGCCGACGGTGACCGAACTCCTGCTCGCCCGCGCCGACGACGACAGCTGCGGGCTGCGGTTCGAGGACCGCGCCTGGACGTGGTCGGCGAAGGTCCGCGCCTGCGCCCAGTACGCCTCGCTGCTGGAATCCCTGCGCCGCCCTGGCCCCTTCCACGTCGGCGTCCTGCTCGGCAACGTCCCGGAGTTCGCGTTCCTGCTCGGCGGCGCGGCCCTATCCGGCGCGGTGGTCGTGGGCCTGAACCCGACGCGACGCGGGGCGGCGCTGGCGCGCGATGTCCGGCTGGCGGACTGCCAGCTGGTCGTCACCGACAGCGCGCACGCGGAGCTGCTGGACGGCCTCGACCTCGGGACGGCGGAGCTGCTGGTCATCGACGAGCCGCGGTGGCAGGCGCTGCTCGTCGAGCACGCCGGCAGCGCGGTCGATCCCGTGCCCGCGACGCCCGATGACCTGCTCGTGCTGGTGTTCACCTCCGGCACCGGCGGCGAGCCGAAGGCGGTCCGTTGCACGCACGGCAAGATCGCCGCGCCCGGCCGGATGCTGGCCGACCGGTTCGGCCTGACCGGCGACGACGTGACCTACGTGTCGATGCCGCTGTTCCACTCGAACGCCCTGATGGCGGGCTGGGCGGCCGGCCTGGCCGCCGGGGCGGGCATCCGCTGCGCAGCCGCTTCTCGGCCTCCGGCTTCCTGCCCGACGTGCGGCGCTTCGGCGCGACCTACGCCAACTACGTCGGCAAACCGCTCTCGCACATCCTCGCCACCCCGGAACGGCCGGACGACGCCGAGAACCCGCTGCGCGTGGTGTACGGCAACGAGGGCAACGAACGGGACCTGGCGCGGTTCGGCGAGCGGTTCGGCTGCCGCGTCGTCGACGGTTTCGGCTCCTCGGAGGGCGGCGTCGCGGTGGCCCGCACTCCCGACACGCCGCCCGGTGCGCTGGGCAGGCTCCCCGACGGAGTCGCGGTGCTCGACCCGGACACCGGAAAACCCTGTGCCCGGGCGGAATTCTCCGCCGACGGCCGCCTGCTCAATCCCGGTGAGGCGATCGGCGAGCTGGTCAACACCGCCGGTTCGGGCTGGTTCGCGGGCTACTACAACGCCCCGGAGGCCGACGCGGAGCGGATGCGCGACGGCATGTACTGGAGCGGCGACCTCGCCTACCTGGACGCGGACGGCTTCTGCCACTTCGCGGGCCGTTCGGCCGACTGGCTGCGGGTGGACGGCGAGAACCTCGGCACCGCGCCGATCGAACGAATCCTGTTGCGCCACCCCGAGATCACCGAGGCCGCCGTGTACGGCATCCCGGACCCGCAGGTGGGCGACCAGGTGATGGCCGCGCTGGTCGCGACGCCCGGGTTCGACCCCGCGACCCTCCACGACTTCCTCACCGCCCAATCCGATCTCGGCCCAAGCAGTGGCCCCGCTACGTCCGGCTCGCGGCGGAACTCCCCCGCACCGCGACCTTCAAGGTCGTCAAGCGCCAACTCGCCGCGGAGGGCCGCGAAACCGCGGACCCGGTCTGGCACCGTTCGACCACCCGCTACTCCCCGGCGCCCGATCAGGCCAGGTAGCCGCCGTCGACGTCGAGGACCGCGCCGGTGATGAACGACGCGCCGGGTCCGGCCAGGAACGCGATGGCCGCCGCGACCTCCGCCGGCCTCCCGAACCGGCCCAACGCGTTCGCCGAGCGCTGGACGTCGGCGAACGGCCCTTCGTCGGGGTTCATCTCGGTCGCCACCGAGCCGGGTTGGACGACGTTGACGGTGATGCCGCGCGGCCCCAGGTCCCGGGCCGCGCCCCTGCTGTAGCCGGTGATCGCGGCCTTCGTCGACACGTAGTCGGCGACGCCCGGGAACCCGGCGCGGGTGGCCTGCATGGAGCCGACCGTGATGATCCGGCCGCCTTCGCCCATCGTCCGCGCGGCGGCCCGGATGGCCGCGGTGACCCCACCGACGTTGACGGCGAACTGGCGCTCCAGGGCGGCCGGATCGCCGTCGGCGTCGACCCGGCCGGGGACGAAGCTCGCGGCGTTGTTCACCATGATGTCCAGCCGCCCGAAGCCGGCGGCCACGGCTCCGACGAGATCGGCCACCTGCCGCGGATCGCCCTGGTCGGCCCGGTACGCGGCAGCCCCGTCGAGCTCCGCCACCACTTCCTCGGCCCGGTCGCCGGACGTGGCGTAGCTGATCGCCACCGTCGCCCCCTCGGCCGCCAGCGCCCGGGCGGTCGCCGCCCCGATGCCGCGCGATCCGCCGGTCACCAGCGCGACCTTGCCGCTCAACTTCTTGCCTTCCATGGGAAATTCCTCGTCTCTCGGTGTCAGGAGCGGTGGGCCGGCTGGCGGTCGCGCTGCAGCATGAAGCCCGCGATGCCCAGCCCGGCCACCGTGAGCAGGGCGCCGACGAGGTAGATCGACCGCAGGCCGAGGCCGCTGTCGATGACCTGCCCGCCCAGCCATCCGGCGAACGCGGCGGCGACCTGGAAGCCCGCGGCGTTGACCGCCACCGCCAGCGTGGGCGCGGAACCGGCCGCGGCCAGCACGCGGGCCTGCATGCCCGGGATGATCGCGAAGGCCAGCACGCCGATCACGAACGTCAGCACCGCCGCGGGCACCTGCATGCCGCCGACCAGCCAGAACAGCGCCAAGGTCCCGGCCAGCACGGCGAGCAGACCGGCCACCGAGGGCATCAGGGCCTTGTCCGCCAGCCAGCCGCCGAGGAAGTTCCCGACCACCGCGCCCGCCCCGTAGACCAGCAGCAGCACCGGGACCGCCCCGGCAGCGAAGCCGCTGACGTCGGTGAGCAGCGGGGTGATGAACGAGAAGACGGTCACCACGCCCACGTTGCCCACCGCGGTGAGGGCGATCGCCAACTGGACGTCGCGGCGCACGAGCACGCGCAGCTCGGCGAGGACCGGACCGGTGGCGATCGCGGGCTGGGCGGGCACGAAGCGCAGCACCAGCAGCAAGGCGACGCCGACGAGCGCGGCGACGGCCGCGAACGTCGCCCGCCAGCCGAAGTCGTGACCGATGAAGGTGCCGATCGGCGTGCCCAGGATGATGCCCAGGTTCATGCCGAGGGCCACCTTCGCCACGGTCGAGGCCTGCTTGTCCGCCGGGGCCATCGAGACGGCGGTGGCGATCGCGACGGCGAAGAACGTGGCCACGACCAGGCCGGCGACGAACCGCGCCACCAGGAGCACCGGGTAGTTCGGCGCCACCGCCGAGCCGAGGTTCCCGGCGAGGGACACGGCGATGAGGCCGACGATGAGCGGTTTGCGGGCCAGTCGCGCGGTCAGGACGGTGACCACCGGCCCCCCGACGATCATGCCCAGCGCGTAGGCCGTCACCAGCAGGCCCGCCGCGGGGAGCGACACCGACAGGTCTGCGGCGACGTCCGGCAGGATGCCCGCGATCACGAATTCCCCGGTGGTGAAGCCGAAAACGACCAGCATCAGGGACAACAAGGGAAGCGGCACGGAACCCCCAACTAGTTCGAACTCACATGATGTGAATTAGAACTACCACAGTTCGAATCATCGCCGCTAGACTCGACCCATGGCGAGGGATCCGTCGACGAGCAGCCAGATCGACCGGGACGTCTGCAAGCTGGTGCACCAGTTCGCGCAGACCCTCGACGTCCACGTGCGCCGCGTCGCCGAGGAGCTGGGCCTGACCGCATCGCAGGTCGTCGCGCTCCGCGAGCTCTCTGAACCGATCACGGCGCGAGAGCTCGCCGCCAGGATGTCCTGCGAGGCCTCCAACGCCACGTTCGTGCTGGACCGGCTCGAACAGCAGGGCCTGGTCGAGCGCCGGCCGCACCCGACCGACCGGCGCGCCAAGCAGATCGTGCTCACCCCGGCAGGCCGGCGCAGCCGGACCACCGTGGTCCGGCGGCTGAGCACCCGGTCCCCGCTCACCCCGCTCTCCCCGGAGCAGCAGGAAACCCTGCGCGAGCTGCTGCAAGCGCTCGTCGAGCCCCGCGACTAGCCGCGCCCGGCGCCGACCTGGTGTCCCAAGTGGACTTCCAAGGCGCCGGACGAGCGTCGACGTGATGGTGATCACATCGGGGCGGAAATCCTCCCGCGATGTCAACCCCGGAACGTCCTAGCCGAGTACAGGGTTCATGAGGGACACCGCACGGGGGTTACGCGAGTCTTGACGGTCGAAGAGTTCGAGGAGTTCTACGCGCTGTCGGCAAGGCGGCTGATCGGTCAGCTGTGCCTGGTCACCGGTGATGTCCACGAAGCCCAGGACGTGGTGCACGAGGCATTCGCGCGGGCGTGGGCGCACCGGAGCGCGCTGCTCCACGACGGCGCGCCGGAGGCGTGGGTGCGCGTCACCGCCACCCGGGTGGCCATCAGCCGGTGGCACCGCGCCAAGCGCGCGACGCAGGCGTGGGCCCGGCTCGCCGGCCAGCGCCCGGCCGTCGCGGACGAGCCGGACCCGGGAGGGCTCCTCACGCTGTCCGCGATCCTGCGGCAGCTACCGCCGAGGCAGCGGCTCGTGATGGCGCTGCACTACGTCTGCGACCTGTCCGTCGCGCAGATCGCCGAGGAGGCCGGGATGTCCACCGGAACCGTGAAGACCCACCTGGCACGGGGCAGGGCCGCGGTGGCGGCGCGGATGGACGACATGTTGCGCGCGGAGGACCACGGTGCCTGACCACCACTTCGAGCCCGCCGAAGCGGCGGAAGACCAGGTGCGCGCGGCATTCCGCCGCGCCGCCGCCGAAGCCGAGCGGCACGCGTCTCCGTTGCCCGCCGGCGAGATCACCAAGCGCGGCGGGCGGCGGCTGCTGCGCCAGCAGATCGCCGCCGGGGTCACCGGCGCGGCCGCCGTGGTGGCGATAGCCGTCGCGATCACGGTGGCCACCGACGGCCGCGAGCAGCAGCCCGTGGTCCCCGCCGGCCCGGCGCCGACGCTCACCACGTCCGCCGTGACGGCGGTCGTCCCGTCCTCGTCCGCCTCGAACCCGCCCATCACGCCCAGCACCCCGATCACGACGGAGTCCCGATGAGCACCACCACCGCCGTTCCCACCACCGCCGCGGCCCGCAGCCACCGCGCGGTGTCGAACCAGGCGGTCCTGTTCCTGCTGTGGGCGGTGTTCTTCGGCTGCTACGCCTGGCTGTCGTTGTCCCGCTACAACAGCTACGGCTCGATGTCGTTCGACCTGGGCATCTTCGAACAGGTCGTGCGCTCCTACGCCGAGGGCCGGATGCCGGTCGCGGACCTGCTGGGCCCCGGGTTCGTGATCTTCGGCGACCACTTCAGCCCGGTGCTGGTCCTGCTCGCGCCGCTGTACTACCTGGTCCCCTCCGCCCAGACGTTGCTCGTCGCGCAGGCGGCCCTGTTCGCGCTCTCGGTCGTGCCGGTCACCCGGGCCGCCACCCGCCTGCTCGGCGGCGCCCGGGGGCGGACCGTGGGCGTCGCCTACGGCCTGTCCTGGGGCGTGCAGCGGGCCGTCGACTTCGACTTCCACGAGATCTGCTTCGCCGTCCCGCTCGTCGCCTTCGCCCTGGAGGCGATGCTGGCGCAACGGTGGTGGCGCGCGCTCGCGCTCACCGCGCCGCTCGTGCTGGTCAAGGACGATCTCGCCCTCACCGCGGCGGCGATGGCGCTGGTGCTGGCCTGGTGCGCCAGGCACGACAAGCGGTTCGCCCGGGTCGCCGTGGCCAGCGCCGTGCTGTTCGGCGTGATCTGGGCCTGCGTCACGCTGCTGGTCATCCCGTCGTTCAGCCCGACGGGCGCGTACCGGTACTGGGACAAGATCTCCGGCGACACCCCCTTCCCCGCCTCGCTGCTGGAGGGCGTGGACGAGAAGTTCAGCACCACGCTGTGGCTCCTGATCCCGACGACGGGCCTGATCGCGCTCCGCTCGCCGGTGCTGCTGGTCATCCTCCCGACGCTCGGCTGGCGGTTCGCGTCCGTCGAGGAGCACTACTGGAGCACGGACTGGCACTACAACGCCGTGCTGATGCCGATCGTCACGCTCGCGATGGTCGACGCGATCGCCCGGCTGCACGAGACGCATCCGTCCTGGTTGCGGGGCTACGCCTCGCACCTGCCGGGACTGGTCCTGGCGGCGGCGGCCGCACTCAGCTTGATGCTTCCGATCGGGCAGCTGACCAAGAGCAACGACGAGCGCTTCGACCAGGACCCGGTCGCCGCGGAGAGCGTGCTGAGCCAGATCCCGGACGGCGCCACGGTTCTGGCCAACAGCCCCACGATCGCGCACCTCACCGACCGCTGCCGGGTCTTCTTCCCCGGCAACACCGAGGGTTTCGTCCCGGACTACGTCGCCGTCTACGAGCCGGACAAGACGGCCGAGGAGATGCGCGACTACGCCAGGGAATACGGCGGGGCCAGCTTCCACGTCCTGTCGGAGGACGAGGGATTCTGGGCGCTGCGCCGCGATTCCTGAGGCTCAGCGGAGCTTGTTGAGGGCTGCGATCGTCTCGTCCAGCTCGGCGAGGAGGTCTGCGATGACGTCGGCGACCGGGCGGATCTGGTTCATCCGGCCGACGATCTGACCCACCGGCATCGAGACCACTCCCGGATCGCCGGAGCGCATGATGCGCTGGTGCGCCTCGCTGACCAGGATGTTCTGCAGCGGCATCGGCAACGGCTCGGGGGCGTCGTCGGCCGCCCACGAGTCCGTCCAGCGGGTCTTGAGCAGCCGGGCCGGTTTCCCGGTGTAGATCCGGGAGCGCACGGTGTCGCTGGAGCCCGCCGCCAGCAGCGCCTGCTGCGTCGCCGTGTTGCCCGGCATCTGCTGGTATTCGCTGGTCGTCAGCCAGTACGAGCCCAGCCACGCGCCGCCGGCGCCGAGCGCTAGCGCCGCCGCGATCTGGCGGCCGGACCCGATTCCCCCGGCCGCCAGCACCGGAGCCCGGTCGCCGACCGCGTCGACGATCTCCGGCACCAGCACCATCGTGGCGATCTCGCCGGTGTGCCCGCCGGCCTCGTGCCCTTGCGCCACGACGATGTCCACGCCGTTGTCGACGTGGCGACTGGCGTGCTCGGCCTTCCCGGCCAGCGCGGCGACCAGCACGTCGTGATCGTGGGCCTGCCGGATGACGTCCACCGGCGGCGAGCCGAGGGCGTTGGCGATCAGCCGGATGGGATGCCGCAGCGCAACATCCACATGGGACCGCGCGACCGAGTGCAGCCAGCCGAGCACGCCGTCCGCCTGCTGCTCGCCATCGGCGAGCTCCGGCACGCCGAGGTCCGCCAGCGTCCGCTGCACGAACTCCCGGTGCTCCGGCGGGATCAGGGCCTGCAGGTCGACGGCCGCGCCCTCGGTGGGGATCTTCGCGGGCATCACGACGTCCACGCCGTAGGGCCTGCCGTCGGTGTTCTCGTTCATCCAGTCCAGCACGGCGTCCAGCTCGTCGGCGTCGTTGAACCGGACGCAGCCGAGCACGCCCATCCCACCGGCCCGGCTGATAGCGGCCGCAACGTGCTCAGAAGGCGTGAAGCCGACGATCGGATGCTCGATACCCAAGGTGTCGCAGATCTTCGTTCGCATAGCAGATCTCGTCTCCGAACTCATTTTGCGTGGCGGTGCGGGTGGCGGTCCCCCTGCGGGAGTTACAGACGCCGCCTGGTCTGTGGGAGCCCCGACTTACGTATGTCCAATACGCGGCATCGGGGACTGGCCTCGCCCAGTAGCCCGGAAGGGGCGGGCACCGTCTGAGAACCCGCGGCGGTGCAAGTCGCTTAGGTGGGCTAAGCGGCTGCGCCGCTTCAAGAACAAAGGAAAGCCAAGTTCAGCTGCCCTCAGCTCGGTTCGGTGGCTGTCTCGCGCCGCGACGGCTTGCGCACGTCGGCCGGCTCGTGCGTCTCGGTGTGCCGCTTCGCCCAGGTGTAGTCGGGCTTTCCGCTGGGCGAGCGGGTGACCTGGTCCACCAGCCACAGGCTGCGCGGCACCTTGTAACCCGCGATCCACTCCCGGACGTGCGCGTCGAGGTCCGCGAGCCCCGGCGTCGCGCCGGCCCTCGGCTGGACCACGGCCGCGACCCGCTGGCCGAGCCGCTCGTCGGGCACCCCGACGACCAGCGCGTCGAACACGTCGGGATGCGACTTGAGGGCGGCCTCGACCTCCTCCGGGAAGACCTTCTCGCCGCCGGTGTTGATCGACACCGAGCCGCGTCCCAGCATCGTCACGGTGCCGTCGTCCTCGATCCGCGCGTAGTCGCCCGGGACGACGTAGCGGGTGCCGTCGATCTCGACGAACACCGACCGCGACTTCTCCTCGTCCTTGTAGTAGCCCAGCGGCACGTGCCCGCTGCGGGCCAGCCACCCGATCTCGCCGGGATCCGCGAAGCTCCCGTCGTCCCTGATCACCGTGGTGTCGGCATCGGCGTTGACCCGCGGGCCGCCGGTCTGCGCGCTGTCGCGCCCGATGACGCCGATGCCGCTGAACCCGGTCTCCGAAGAGCCGATCGAGTCGGTGATCACCACGTTGGGCAACGCGTCGAGGTACTGGCGCTGCACCGATGGCGAGAACAGCGCGGCGCTGCTGGAGATCGCCACCAGCGACGAGGCGTCGTAGTTGCCCTCGTGGAACGCCTCGATGAGGGGCCGGGCCATCGCATCGCCCACGATCGCCAGCACGTTGACCCGCTCCCGCTCGACCGCCCGCCACACCTCGTGCGCGTCGAACTGCGGCACGAAAACCACTGCGCTGCAAGCGAAGAGGTTGCCGAAGCTGGCCCACTGGGCCGCGCCGTGGATGAACGGCGCGGCGGGCAGCCGGATCAGGCCACCGCTCTCGGCGCCGGCGCGGGCCTGCTGCCACTCGTCGCGCATCGCCTCACCGGTCATGAAATCGATGCCGCCGCCGAGCACCCGCCAGACGTCCTCGTGGCGCCACATCACGCCCTTCGGCATGCCCGTAGTGCCGCCGGTGTAGAGCAGGTAGAGGTCGTCGGCGCTGCGTTCCGGGAAGTCCCGCTCGCCGGACCGGCCGGCCAGCACCGACTCGTACTCGATGCCGCCGTACCCCGCGTAGTCGGCGTCGCTGCCGTCCTCGATGACGAGAACCTCTCGCAGCTCCGGGAAATCCGGCCGGACCTTGGCCACGTTGTCGCTGTAGCGGCGCTCGTGCACCAGGGCGGCGAGGTCGGCGTTGCCGAAGATGTAGCGCAGTTCGTTCGGCACGTAGCGGAAGTTGATGTTGATGGGCACCGCGCGGATCTTGTAGGCCGCGAGCATGGTTTCCAGTGCCTCGATGGAATTCCGGGAGTAGACCCCGATGTGGGAGCCCGGCCCGAGGCCGCGGGCCGTGAGGTGGTGCGCGAGCCGGTTGGCCCGCCGGTCCAGCTGCGCGAAGGTCAACCGCCGCTCGCCGCAGACCACGGCGACGCGATCTGGCACCAGATCGACGGCGTGCTCGAAAAGATCTGCGATGTTGTATGCCACCTCAGAGAAAGTAGAACGTGTTATCGTTCTGGGCAAGAACCCGAAAAGCCGAATCATTGTCACGTTCTGCAAGCCCCGGACAGCCGCTCGCGGAGCGTGATCCGGCTTGCCGTCCGGCAGGTTCCCCCTGCGGCCGAACGGGTGATCCGGCGAGCCGATTCCCAACACCGACCGGAAAGGTTCCCATGACGTCGACAACCGAGGTCGTCGAGCAACCCCACTGCCTGGTCGAGCGGCGCGGCGCGGTGCTCGTGGTGACGATGAACCGGCCCGAGGTCCGCAACGCCCTGTCCGGGCCCATGCTGGAGATCATGCGGCAGGCCTGGGACGAGGTGGACGGCGACGACGACATCCGGGCGTGCGTGCTGACCGGCGCGGGCGGCGCGTTCTGCGCCGGCGCCGACCTGAAGGCGATGACGCAGGCGCATCCCGGCGACACCGCCCGCGGCATGGACATGTCCGTGATCGAACCGCTGCTCAAGGGCCGGCGGCTGACCAAGCCGCTGATCGCGGCGGTGGAAGGGCCCGCGGTGGCGGGCGGCACGGAAATCCTGCAGGCCACCGACATCCGGGTGGCGGGCGAGAGCGCGCGGTTCGGGGTATCGGAGGCGCGCTGGGGCCTGTTCCCGCTGGGCGGCTCGGCGGTCCGCCTGCCGCGCCAGATCCCGTACACGGTCGCGGCGGACATCCTCCTGACCGGCAGGCACATCTTCGCGCCCGAAGCCAAGGAACTGGGCCTGATCGGCCACGTCGTCCCGGACGGCCAGGCCCTCGACAAGGCCCTCGAACTGGCCGGCCTCATCACCGCCAACGGCCCGCTCGCGGTGCAGGCGATCCTCCGCACGATGCGGGAAACCGAAGGCATGCCGGAGAACGAGGCGTTCCAGGTGGACGCCCGCCTCGGCATGGCGGTCTTCGGCAGCGAGGACGCCAAGGAAGGCCCCAGGGCCTTCGCGGAGAAGCGCAAGCCGAACTTCCGCGGCAAGTAGCGTCGTGAGTGCTTTGGAGCGCGGTAGCACTCCAAAGCACTCACGACGGTCGGCATCGGGGCCGTGAGTCCTTCGCAGGCCGGAGGACTCACGGCAACCGCCCTCAGATCGCCCGGTCGCGGTCGGTCCAGTAGGGCTCCCGGAGCTTTCGCTTGTAGAGCTTTCCGTTGGGGTCGCGGGGAAGTTCCGCCGCGAAGTCGATGCTGCGCGGGATCTTGAACTTCGCCAGCCGGTCTCGGGCGAAGGCGATGAGGTCCGCCGCCAGCTCCTCCCCCGGCTCGACGCCGTCGGCCGGCTGCACGACGGCCTTGACCTCCTCGCCCCAGTCCGCGTGCGGCACGCCGAACACCGCCACGTCCGCGACCTGCGGGTGCACCGACAGGGCGTTCTCGATCTCCGCCGGGTAGATGTTCACCCCGCCGGAGATGATCATGTCGCTCTTGCGGTCGCACAGGTACAGGTAGCCGTCCTCGTCGAGGTAGCCGACGTCGCCCATGGTGAACAGGTCGCCCACCCGTGCCTGCTTCGTCTTCTGCGCGTCCCCGTGGTACTCGAAGCTGGAGCCGCTCATCCGCATGTACACGGTGCCGATCTCGCCGGTCGGCAGCTCCGCACCGTCGTCACCGAGCACCTTGACCGTCGAGCCCGGCCACGCCTTGCCGACCGAACCCGGCTTGTCCAGCCACTCCGGCGCGGTGATCGAGGTGCCGCCGCCCTCGGTCGCCGCGTAGTACTCCACCACCACCGGCCCCCACCACTCCAGCATCGCCCGCTTGACCTCGGGCGGGCACGGCGCGGCCCCGTGGATCGCCGCGCGCAGCGACGAGACGTCGTAGCGCGCGCGGTCCTCCGGCGGCAGCGCCAGCAGCCGGTGGAACTGGGTCGGCACCATGTGCGTGTGGGTGACGCGGTGCAGTTCGATCAGGCGCAACATCTCCGCCGGGTCCCAGCGGTCCATCAGCACCGCCGTGTGTCCGAATTGGACGGAGTGGCTGACGAAGTTGAGCACCGCTGCGTGGTACAGCGGCGAGCCGCACAGGTGCACGTGGTCGTCGAACGGCTGCAGGCCGAAGATGCCGAAGAACCACTTCGCCGCGGCCGGAACCTCGTCCGGGTCGGCCCCGGTCAGCGGGCGCCGAACGCCCTTGGGGCGACCGGTGGTTCCCGACGTGTACAGCATGGGCGAGCCGGTCGTCCGCACCTCCGGGCGTTTCGGCGGCTCCTGCGCGCCGAGCCCGGAAAGGGCCTGGAATCCCGGGATCTCGCCGACCGCGAAGCGGGCCGACGCGGGAAGCCCGCTGCGCGCGGCGGCATCCACGGCCACCTCGGCGAACCGTTCGTGCGCCATGAACGCCTTCGCGCCGCTGTCCTCGATCATGTAGGCGACTTCGGCACCGACGAGGTGCCAGTTCACCGTCACCGCGTACAGCCCGCATTGCAGCGCCGCGAAGTACGCGGCGAGCAGGTCATCGCCGTTGGGCAGCATCAGGACGATGCTGTCGCCGGCCTCGAGACCCATGCTCTGCAGGCCGCGTCCGTAGCGGTCCGCGGCGGCGGCGAGTTCGGCGTAGCCGACCGCCCTTCCGTCCGGTGCGATCACGGCCGTCCGGTTCGGTTGTTGCTCGGCGATCTTCCACAGCCCGATGTCGGACACGGCGGACTCCTGTCGACGATGACGCGGGAATCGGAGTACTGAGCAGGCGCGGCGGTGGGCGAGGAGTCGTGAGCGCTGAAGCCGGTTCTTACCGGACTCAGCACTCACGACACCGCACGCCGACCCGCGCGACCTACAAACTAGAACCCGTTACAGATTTTCAGCAAGCCCCAGCGCGTCCGCGACGCCGCGCAGGTGCCCGGTCTCGCGGCAGCCGACCAGCAGCGTGTCCACCCCGGCCCGCTCCCACTCCCGCACCCGGCTGCGCACCGTTTCGGCGTCGCCGATGATCGCGATGTCGTCGACCATCTCGTCCGGCACCGCCGCGACCGCCTCCTCGCGCCGCCCGGCCGCGAACAGCCGCTCCACGTCGTCGACGGCGGATCCGTAGCCCATCCGCCGGAACAGCTCGGCGTGGAAGTTCATGCCCGGCGCGCCCATCCCGCCGATGTAGAGGGCCAGCGAGGGCTTCAGCCGCGCCCGCTCCGCCGCCGGGTCGTCGGTGACGACCACCTGGCAGCTGGCCGCGATCTCGAACTCCTCGCGGCTGCGGCGCGCGCCCGGCCTGGCGAATCCCTCGGCCAGCCAGTCCTCGTACGTCGCGGCGATGCGCGGCGAGTAGTACACCGCCAGCCACCCGTCGGCGATCTCGGCGGTCTGCGCGACGTTGCGCGGCCCCTCGGCGCCCAGCCAGATCGGCAGGTCGGCGCGCAGCGGATGGGTGATCGGGCGCAGCGACTTGCCGAGGCCGAGCGAGCCGGGCCCGTCGTAGGGCAGCGGGTGGTGCGGGCCGGCGTTGCGCACCGGCGCCTCGCGGGCCAGCACCTGCCGCACGATCGAGACGTATTCCCGCGTCCTGGCAAGGGGTTTCGCGAACGGCGTGCCGTACCAGCCTTCGACGACCTGCGGGCCGGACACGCCGAGCCCCAGCACGCAGCGCCCGCCGGAGAGGTGGTCCAGCGTCAGCGCGTGCATCGCGCACGAGGCCGGCGAGCGCGCGGAGAGCTGCGCGACCGAGGTGCCCAGCCGGACCCGGCTCGTCCGGGAGCCCCACCAGGCGAGCGGCGTGAACGCGTCCGATCCCCAGGACTCCGCCGCGAAGATCCCGTCGAATCCCGCGCGCTCGGCTTCGAGAACGAGTTCTTCCGCATTCGACGGCGGTTGCGCACCCCAGTATCCGAGCTGCAGCCCTATCTTCATCCGCGAACCTCCTCGTCCGGCGGCACTGCTCCGAATCGTCCCGGGTCATCCTGCCCGGATATTGCCCCAAAATCGAGAACATGTTTCACTTCAGTGCGTGACTGGGCTCCCGGAACCACTCAGCGCCCCTCTCGAAATCGGCTTCGACTACACCCGATCCCTGGGGCCGGTGCACGGCCGGTTCGCCACCGCCCTGCGCGATCGCCGGATCGTCGGAGTCCGCGGCAGCGACGGCCGGGTGCACGTGCCGCCGGTCGAGCACGACCCGGAAACCGCCGCCGTCCTCGACGAATTCGTGCCGGTCGGCGCGCAGGGCACCGTCGTCAGCTGGACGTGGATGCCGGAGCCGATGGAGGGCCAGCCGCTCCAGCGCCCGTTCGCCTGGGCGTTCGTCCTGCTGGACGGGGCGGACACGCCGATGCTGCACGCCGTCGACGTGCCAACACCGGAGCAGATCAGCACCGGGATGCGCGTGCAGGTCCGCTGGGCCGAGGAACTCGGCAACGGCATCCGCGACATCGCCTGCTTCGAACCGGCGCACGACGTCGTGAGTGACTTGGAGCGCCATGACGATCCAAACCACTCACGACCCGAACCCGTCACCACGCTGACCTCCCCGGTGCACCTGCACTACCGGCACTCGGCGTCCCCCGAGGAAAGCAGGTACCTGCGCGGCCTCGCCGAAGGGCGGCTGCTCGGCCAGCGCTGCCCGGCGTGCGCGAAGGTCTACATCCCGCCGCGCGGCGCGTGCCCGACGGACGGGGTGCCCACAGAAGAAGAGGTCGAGCTCCCCGACACCGGGATCGTGACCACCTTCTGCATCGTCAACGTCCCCTTCCTGGGCCAGCGCATCAAGCCGCCGTACGTGTCCGCGTACGTGCTGCTCGACGGCGCCGACATCGCGTTCCTGCACCTCGTGCTCGGCTGCGCGGCCGACGAGGTCCGGATGGGGATGCGGGTGCGCGCGGTGTGGAAACCCCGCGAGGAGTGGGACCACACGCTGCAGAACATCGACCACTTCGAACCGACCGGCGAGCCCGATGCGCCGTTCGAGTCCTACGCCCAACACCTCTGAACCCTCCGGGAGTACGCCGTGACAGACGTAGCCGTCGTCGGGTTCGCGCAGGCACCGAACGTGCGCGCCACCCGGGGTACCACCAACGGCGTCGAGATGCTGGTGCCGATCTTCCGCGAAGTGCTGGCCGGAACCGGGCTCGCCAAGGAGGACATCGGGTTCTGGTGCTCGGGGTCGTCGGACTACCTCGCGGGCCGGGCGTTCTCGTTCATCGCCGCGGTCGACGCCATCGGCGCGTTCCCGCCGATCAACGAGTCGCACGTGGAGATGGACGCGGCGTGGGCGCTCTACGAGGCGTGGGTGAAGATCCGCACCGGCGAGGTCGACACGGCCCTGGTCTACGGCTTCGGCAAGTCCTCGGCGGGCGACCTGCGCCGGACCCTCGCGCTGCAACTCGATCCCTACTCGGTCGCGCCGCTGTGGCCGGACTCGGTGAGCATCGCCGGGCTGCAGGCCCGGCTCGGCCTGGACGCCGGCGACTGGACCGAGCGCGACATGGCTGCCGTGGCCGCTCGAAGTCGCGCAGCGGCAACGGAAAACCCCAGAGCACAGGTGTCCGGATCGGTCGACGCCGAGGATCTGCTCGGCGCGCCCTACATCGCCGATCCGCTCCACGCGCACGACTGCGCGCCGATCTCCGACGGCGCCGCCGTCGTCGTCCTGGCGAGCGCGGACCGGGCCCGGGAGATCCGCGAAAGGCCCGCCTGGATTACCGGTTTGGAGCACCGCGTCGAGTCGGGCAGCCTCGGCTCCCGCGACCTGCGCCGGTCTGCTTCGACCACCGCCGCGGCGCGAGCCGCCGGGGCCGACGGCGTCGAGGTCGCGGAACTGCACGCGCCGTTCACCCATCAGGAAATCCTGCTGCGCCGGGCGATCGGGCTCGACGACTCGGTCGCGATCAACCCCTCCGGCGGCGCGCTCTGCGGCAATCCGATGTTCGCGGCCGGCCTGGCCCGCATCGGCGAGGCCGCGGCGCGCGTGATGGACGGGCGGGCCGGGCGGGTGCTGGCGCACGCGACCAGCGGACCGGCGCTGCAGCAGAACCTGGTCTGCGTGATGGAGGGAAGGTCCTGATGGGCAAGCGGTCGGCGGCGGTCCTCGGGACCGGCCAGACGCACCACACCAGCAAGCGGCTGGACGTCTCGATCGCCGGGTTGTGCCGGGAGGCCGCGGAGCGGGCGCTGGCCGATGCGGGCCTGGACTGGCCGGACATCGACGCCGTCGTGGTCGGCAAGGCGCCCGACCTGTTCGAGGGCGTGATGATGCCGGAGCTGCACCTCGCCGATTCCCTCGGCGCCACCGGCAAACCGCTGCTCCGAGTGCACACCGCCGGATCGGTGGGCGGCTCGACCGGCAACGTCGCGGCCAGCCTCGTGCAGGGCGGCGTGCACCGCCGGGTGCTCGCGGTGGCGTTCGAGAAGCAGTCCGAGTCGAACGCGATGTGGGCGCTGTCGATCGTGCCGCCGTTCACCATGCCGGTCGGCGCGGGCGCGGGCGGCTACTTCGCCCCGCACGTCCGCTCCTACATCCGCCGCTCCGGGGCGCCCGGGCACATCGGCGCCATGGTCGCGGTGAAGGACCGGCGCAACGGCGCCCGGAACCCGTACGCGCACCTCAAGCAGGACGACATCACGCTCGAATCGGTGCTGGCATCGCAGGTGCTGTGGGATCCGATCCGCTACGACGAGACCTGCCCGTCCTCCGACGGCGCGTGCGCGGTGGTCATCGGCGACGAACCGGCGGGCGGCCCGGCCGCGTGGATCCACGCCACCGCGATGCGCACCGAGCCGACCACCTTCGCCGGGCGCGACCAGGTGAACCCCCAGGCCGGCCGGGACGCGGCCGCGGCGCTGTGGAAGCAGGCGGGCATCACCGATCCGCTGTCCGAAGTGGACATCGCGGAGATCTACGTGCCGTTCTCCTGGTTCGAGCCGATGTGGCTGGAGAACCTCGGCTTCGCGGCCGCCGGTGAGGGCTGGAAGCTCACCGAGGCCGGGGAAACCGCGCTGGGCGGGCGGCTGCCGGTCAACCCGTCCGGCGGCGTGCTGTCGTCGAACCCGATCGGCGCGTCCGGGCTGCTGCGGTTCGCCGAGGCGGCGATGCAGGTGACCGGCAAGGCGGGCGAGCACCAGGTGGACGGCGCCCGCACCGCGCTCGGCCACGCCTACGGCGGTGGCTCCCAGTACTTCTCGATGTGGGTCGTCGGAGCCCAGAAACCGGGGGAACGATGAAGTTCACGCTGTCCGTCGCGATGAGCCCGCTCGACCAGCTCACCGAGCTGGCCCGCACCGCCGAGGAATGCGGCTTCGACTCGGTCGCCCTGCCGGATTCGCTGTTCTACTCCGAACAGGTCTCGGCGGCCTACCCGTACACCCCGGACGGCTCGCGGATGTGGACCGCGGAAACGCCGTGGGCGGACCCGCTGATCGCCGCCGCGGCGATGGGCGCGGCGACCTCGCGCCTGCGGTTCTACACCTCGGTCCTCAAGCTCGGGCCGCGCAATCCGGTCCTGCTGGCGCGGCAGCTGGCGTCGGTCGCGGTGCTCACCGGCGACCGGTTCGGCCTGGGCATCGGGCTCGGTTGGGCGCCGGAGGAGTTCGAGTGGTGCGGCGCCCCGTACGCGAAGCGCGGCGCGCGGGTGGACGAGGCGATCGAGGTCTTGCGGCTGATCCTCGGTGGCGGAATGGTGGAGTACCACGGCGAATTCTTCGACTTCGACCGCCTGCAGATGAGCCCGGCACCGGCGCACCCGGTGCCGATCTACGTCGGCGGGCACACGGATGCGGCGCTGCGCCGGGCGGCCCGGGTGGGAGACGGCTGGGCATCGGCGATGATGGGCATCGACGACCTGCGCAGCACCATCGGCCGGCTCGCCGAGCTGCGCGCGGAGTGCGGGCGAGCCGGTGAGCCGTTCGAGATCCAGGCGGTCTGCGTGGACCGCTTCGGCGTCGACGGCTACCGGGAGCAGGCGGAGATCGGCGTGACGGACGCGATCGTGGTCCCCTGGCTGTTCGACGGCCACGGCTTCGACGCGGACCTGAGCACCAAGCAGTCGTCGATCGCCAAGTTCGCCGGTAACGTGATCAACAACGTGTGACCGCGACCCGGGCGCAATTTCGCGTTCACCCGGCTGTTTTCGCGCGAGACCGACACGCACCGGATCAGGAGGCAGGACGTGGACGTGGACAGCAAGGGCGTGCACTGGGCGGCGACCCGCGAGCCGCACCCGGCGCGCGAAGCGGCGCTGGCGTCGATGAGCGCGGTGGCGCGCGGCGCCAAGGACGAGTGGGTGGCGCTGTTCGCGCCGGACGGCGTCGTGGAGGACCCGGTCGGCCCGTCGGTCTTCGATCCCGAAGGCCGCGGCCACCACGGCCGCGAAGGCATCGCCGCCTTCTGGGACCTGGCGATCGCCCAGGCCGACCGCATCGAGTTCCACATCGACGACTCCTTCGCGGCGGGCCGCGAGGCCGCCAACGTCGGCCGGGTCACCACGTTCCTCCCGGACGGCAACGCGATGGACGCCGAAGGCGTGTTCGTCTACCACGTCGACGACGCCGGCCTGATCCGCTCGATGCGGGCGTTCTGGGAATTCGACCGCGCGATGGCCACCATCCGCCAGGCGGACTGACGCCGGCGCGCGGCCCGATTCCCGGAGACGCGCTCGCCGACTTCACCCGGTGGGCCCAAGACCTGACCGGTTGGCCCGAGCACCGGAGTTCCCGATTCCAGGCGAAAGCGGACCCCCTCGAACGCGCGGCACCCCCGGCCGGAACTTCCCGGCCGGGGGTGTCGCGCGTTCGATCAGGTGTACTGGACCTGGACTTCCTTGATGCCGTTGAGCCAGCCGGAGCGGAGGCGACGCGGGTCGCCCACCCGCTTGATGTCCGGCATGTGGTCCGCGATCGCGTTGAAGATCAGGTCGATCTCCAGGCGCGCCAGGTTCGCGCCGAGGCAGTAGTGCGCGCCGTTGCCGCCGAAGCCGACGTGCGGGTTCGGGTCGCGGGTGATGTCGAAGCGCTCCGGCTCGTCGAAGACCTCCGGGTCGAAGTTCGCCGAGCTGTAGAACATCCCGACCCGCTGGCCCTTCTTGATCTCCACGCCGCCGAGCTCGACGTCCGCCGTCGCGGTGCGCTGGAACGCGACCACCGGCGTCGCCCAGCGCACGATCTCGTCGGCCGCCGTCGACGGGCGCTGCTCCTTGTAGAGCTCCCACTGGTCCGGGTTGTCCATGAACGCGAGCATGCCGTGGGTGATGGCGTTGCGGGTGGTCTCGTTGCCCGCCACCGCCAGCAGGATCACGAAGAAGCCGAACTCGTCCGCGGTCAGCGCGTTGCCGTCGATGTCGGCCTGCACGAGCTTGGTCACGATGTCGTCCATCGGGCAGCCGCGGCGCTCCTCGGCCATGTTCGCGAAGTAGCCGAGCATCTCGGCGGCGGCGACCTCCGGCTGGATGTCGTACTCCGGGTCGTCGTAGCCGATCATCTGGTTCGACCAGTCGAAGATCTCCCTGCGGTGCTCCTGCGGCAGCCCGAGCAGTTCCGCGATCGCCTGCAGCGGCAGCTCGCAGGCCACGTCGGTGACGAAATCGCCGGTGCCGCGCTTGCGCGCCTCGGTGGCGATGTGCTGCGCCCGGTCGCGCAGCGCGGCCTCCAGGCTGTTGATGGCCCGCGGGGTGAAGCCCCGCTGCACGATCTTGCGCAGCTTGGTGTGCTGCGGCGGATCCATGTTGATCATGATGAACCGCTGCAGCTCGATCTGCTCGCGGCTCATGCCCTCGTTGAACCGGATCACGGCGGTGTTCTCCCAGGTGGAGAACACGTCGCTGCGCCGGGAGACCTCCTTGACGTCGGCGTGCCTGCTGACCACCCAGAACCCACCGTCGTCGAACCCGCTTCGACGGTCGGGCTGCTGGTTCCACCACACCGGCGAGGTGCGGCGGAGCTCGGCGAACTCGGCCAGCGGCAGCCGTTCGGCGAGCAGGTCGGGATCGGTGAAGTCGAAGCCCTCCGGAATGCGCGGTGCGACCACGGATACCTCCTACAGCAGCGCGAGATCCGACCGAAGAATTGGAACGAGTTCTAAGCAAGAGAACCACACTTCCAAGATTCAGTAAACCCCTGTAACTAACCTTGAATCGTGCAAGAGAACGCACTTTCGACCAGGCTTGATTCGAACACTTGCAAAGGAATCAGAACGTGTTCTAATTTTAAGGTCGGAGACCGTGCGAGAGGAGATCCAGGTGGGCAATCCGGTGATCGTGGAAGCGGTCCGCACGCCGATCGGCAAGCGCCGCGGCCGGCTCTCGGGGCTGCACGCCGCCGAGATCCTCGGCGCCGCGCAACGCGGCCTGCTCGACCGCGCCGGCATCGACGCCGCCGAGGCCGACCAGGTGATCGGCGGCTGCGTGACCCAGGCCGGCGAGCAGTCGAACAACGTCACCCGCACGGCGTGGCTGAACGCCGGCCTGCCGCACCAGGTCGGGTGCACCACGGTCGACGCGCAATGCGGGTCGGCGCAGCAGGCCACGCACCTCGTCGCGGGCTTGATCGCCGTCGACGCGGTGCGGGTCGGCATCTCCTGCGGCGTCGAGGCGATGAGCCGCGTGCCGCTGCGCAGCAACCTCGGCACCGACGTGGGCATGCCGCGGCCGGACACCTGGGACATCGACCTGCCGAACCAGTACGAGGCGGCGGACCGCATCGCCGCGCGCCGCGGCATCACCCGCGAGGACCTGGACGCCTTCGGCCTGCGCTCCCAGGACCGAGCGCAGGCGGCGTGGCGGGAGGGGCGCTTCGACCGCGAGATCGTCCCGGTCGGCGTTCCCGGCGGCGACCCGGTGACCCGCGACGAGGGCCTGCGCGAAACCAGCATGCAGGCCCTCGGCGGCCTGAAACCCGTTCTGGAGAACGGGATGCACACGGCCGGGACGTCGTCGCAGATCTCCGACGGCGCGGCGGCCGTGCTGCTGGCCGACTCCGACCGGGCCGCCGAGCTCGGCCTGCGGCCGCGCGCCCGGATCGTCGCGCAGTGCCTGGTGGGCGGCGAGCCGTACTACCACCTGGACGGGCCGGTGCAGGCCACCCAGCGGGTGCTGGAGCTCAGCGGCATGAAGCTCGGGGACATCGACGTCTTCGAGGTGAACGAGGCGTTCGCCTCGGTGGTCCTGTCGTGGGCGGCGGTGCACGAACCGGACCTGGACCGGGTCAACGTCAACGGCGGCGCGATCGCGCTCGGCCACCCGGTCGGCAGCACCGGAGCCAGGCTGATCACCACGGCCCTGCACGAGCTGGAGCGCCGCGACGCCACAACGGCGCTGATCACGATGTGCGCCGGCGGAGCCCTGGCCACGGGCACGATCATCGAACGGCTGCGCTGAAGACGCCGAAGCGAACGGCCTGTTCACCTCGATAGCCGAGGTGAACGGGCCGTTCACTTCATCCAACACCGCCCGCACGAATCGGGGTGAACGGACCGTTCGTCTCGATAGGCGGAGTGGGCGGGGCGTTCGCTTCTGGTGTTACAGCCAGTCGTCGGGGTGGATCGTGGTGAGGAACAGGTCGAGATCCGTTGGCGGGGACTGCGGCGTCGGGGCCAGGCCCGCGTAGGCACCCCGGTAGAACAGCAGTGGTGCGCCGGCGTCGGTTTCGCCGAGGGACCGGACGCGGCCGATCGCGATGTAGTGGTCGCCCGCCTCGTGCACCGCCTCGATGTCGCAGTCGATCCAGGTCAACACGCCGTCGAGGATCGGGGCGCCCGACGGGGCCGGGTGCCAGCGGAGGCCGGCGAACTTGTCGTCGCCGCTGCGGCCGAACACCGTGCTGACCGGTCGTTGCGACTCCGCCAGGACGTTGACGCAGAACCGCCCCGCCCTCTCCAGCACCGGCCAGGCCCGGGACGTCCGGGCCGGGCAGAACAAGACCAGTGGCGGGTCCAGGGACAGCGCCGCGAACGACTGGCAGGCGAAGCCCACCGGCCGCTCGCCGTCCGTCCCCGTCACCACCGTGACGCCGGTGCCGAAGTGCCCCAGGACCCGCCGGAACACCGCCGGCTCCGGGGCTAGTGACACCCGTGCCTCGTCGCCGGTCATGGGCGGGCGCCGACGCTGAAGTCGTGGCCCCACAGGCTGACCGCCGTGCTCTCGCGGGCGATCCAGTCCTCGTCCTCGACCTGCCTGCCCTCGCAACCGAATTCGACGTCGAAGCCGCCGGGCGTCTTCATGTAGAACGACAGCATCAGGTCGTTGACGTGCCGCCCCAGCGTCGCCGACATCGGCACCTTCCGCCGCTGCGCGCGGTCCAGGGTCAGCCCGACGTCGTCGACGTCGGCGACCTCCACCATCAGGTGCACGATCCCGCTCGGCGTCGGCATCGGCAGGAACGCCAGGCTGTGGTGGCGCGGGTTGCAGCCGAAGAACCGCAGCCAGGCCGGATCCCCGTCCGCGGGCCGGCCGACCAGTTCCGGCGCCAGCCGCATCGAGTCGCGCAGCCGGAAGCCCAGCACGTCCCGGTAGAACCGCAGCGCCGCCTCGTCGTCGTGGGTGGACAGCACCACGTGCCCGAGGCCCTGCTCCTCGGTGACGAACCGGTGCCCGTACGGGCTGACCACGCGGCGGTGCTGCAGCGCCACCCCGTGGAAGACCTCCAGCCCGTTGCCGGACGGGTCGTTGAAGCTGATCAGCCCGTTGACCCGGCGGTCGGCGAGCTCGTCGGCCGTGCCTTCCTTGTACGGCACCCCCGCGCTCTCCAGCCGGGCCCGGACCTCGTCCAACTCCCCGGAATTGGCGACCTCCCAGCCGGACGCGGCGAGCCGGTCCTGCTCGCCGGGCAGGATCACCAGGCGTGCCGGGAAGTCGTCCATCCGCAGGTACAGCGCGTCCGGGTCGCCTCCGGTGCCTTCGACCATGCCGAGCACCTTCAGGCCGAACACCCGCCACGCCTCGACGTCGGCCGCCTCGATGCGCAAGTAGCCGAGCGAACGAATGCCCACCGCGGGCCTCCCTCAAGTCAGTCGAGCAGGAAATCCTTGGCGATCCGGTTGAATTCGGCGAACTTCTCCACCTGCGCCCAGTGCCCGCAGCGGCCGAACACGTGCAGCTGCGCGCGCGGGATCAGCTTCAGCGCGACCAGCGCGCCGTCCAGCGGGTTGACCCGGTCCTCGCGACCCCAGATCAGCAGGACGCGCTGCCGCAGGCGGTACGCCTCCCGCCACAGCATGCCTTCCTCGAAGGTGTCCGGGTGCATGAACGACGCGCCCATCGCCCGCATCGCGGCCAGCGATTCGGGGCTCGACGCGGCGGCGTAGCGCTCGTCGACGAGCTCGTCGGTGATCAGCGACTGGTCGTAGACCATGGCCCGCAGGAAGTCGGCGAGCTTCTCCTTGCTGGGGCCCGGCGGCGCGCCGAAGGCGCTGAGCTTGCGGACGCCCTCGGTCGGGTCCGGCGCGAACGCGTTCAGGCTCAGGCCGCCGGGGCCCATCAGCACCAGCCGCCCGGCGCGGTCCGGGTGGTTCAGCGCGAAGCGCACCGCCGTGCCGCCGCCCAGCGAGTTGCCCAGCAGGTGGGCGCGCTCGATGCCGAGCTCGTCGAGCAGCTCCAGCAGCGCGGTCGCGCTGTGCGTGAAGTACTGGCCGTGCTCGGTCGGCTTGTCGGAGCGGCCGAATCCGGGCTGGTCGACCGCGATGGCGTGGAAGTCCTCGGCGAAAACACCGATGTTGCGGGAGAAGTTGCTCCACGAGGAAGCCCCCGGTCCCCCGCCGTGCAACATGACCACTGTGGACGCCGACGGGTCGCCGGCCTCGTGGTAGTGCAGGGTCAATCCGGACGGCAGCTTCGCGGTCCGGCTCGTCGTCTCGAAATCGACCGTCATACCATCGAATCCTTCACTGGGATGCCGAATTCTCCGGAACCGAACATCAGGTAGGCGCGCTCCAGGTCGTTGGCGGCGTGCACCCGGCCCGCGTGCGCGTCGCGCCAGAACCGCTGGATCGGCGTGCCCGACCACAGCGCCCGACCGCCGGAGTTCTCGAAGAGCCGGTCGATCGCCGAGATCGCCCGCGCCGTGCCGCGCACCTGGTCTCGCCGGGCCCGCAGCCGCAGCGACATCGGGACCTCCTCGCCCGCCTGCACCAGCGCGTACTCCTCGGCGAGGTTGTTCGTCAGCTGCAGCCACGCCGCGTCGATCTCGCTGGCCGCCTCCGCGATCCGCACCTTCGCGAACGGGTCTTCCTTGGCCTTCTCCCCCGCGTACGCCGCCCGCACCCGCTTGGCCTGGTGCGCCACGTGGGCGTCGTAGGCACCTTGGGCCATGCCGATGATCGGGGCGGTGATCGTCGACGGATGCACCGTCCCCCAGGGGAGCTTGTACAGCGGCGCGGTGTTGACCTGGTGTCCCGGGCATTGCGCCTTGGACATCGACACGAAGCTCAGCGCCCGGTGCTGCGGGACGAAGACGTCCTCCACGACGATGTCGTTGCTGCCGGTGCCGCGCAGGCCGACGGTGTCCCACACGTCTTCGATCCGGTAGTCGCCCAGCGGCAGCAGGTACGTGCAGAAGTCGACCGGCTTGCCGTCATCGCCCAGCACCGGCCCGCCGAGGAACACCCACGACGCGTGATCGCAGCCGGAGGAGAAGCTCCACCGCCCGCTGAGCCGGTAGCCGCCGTCGACGACGGTCGCCTTGCCCATCGGCGCGTACGACGACGAGACCCGCGTCGCCGGGTCCTCGCCCCAGACATCGTCCTGGGCCTGCTCCGGGAACAGGGCCAGGTGCCACGGGTGCACGCCGAGGATCGACGCCACCCAGCCGGTCGAGCCGCACGCGCTGCCGATGAGCCGGACCGCGCCGTAGAACTCCAGCGGGTCGGCCTCGTAGCCGCCGTAGCGCTCCGGTTGCAGCAGTGCGAAGAAACCCGCCTCCTGCAGGGCCGCGATGGTCTCGTCCGGGATCTTCCGGCCGTCCTCGGCCTTCTGCGCGCGGTCCCGCAGGACCGGCAGGAGTTCCCGCACCCGTTCGACGACTGCTCGACTGTCCTTCATCGGCCGCTCCCGTTTCCCGAGTGATCACAGGCTAGAACATGTTCTTATTTGTGTCGATCCCGCTGGAGTTCCAGCGCGATGTCGATGAGCTGGTCCTCCTGGCCGCCGACGAGCTTGCGCTCGCCCGCGCGAACCAGCAGCGCAGCCTCGCTGACGCCGTAGCGCTCGGCCTGCCGGGCGGCGTGCTTGAGGAAGCTGGAGTACACCCCGGCGTAGCCCATCATCAGCGCCGAGCGGTCCAGCAGGCATTCCTCGGGCATCGCCGGGCGCACCACGTCCTCGGCCGCGTCGGCGATGGCGAAGAAGTCGATCCCGGTGCGGATGCCGAGCTTGTCGCACACGCCGACGAACGCCTCCACCGGAGTGTTCCCCGCCCCGGCGCCGAAACGCCTTGCGCTGCCGTCGATCTGCACCGCGCCGGCCCGTGCCGCTGCGACGGAGTTGGCGACGGCGACGCCGAGGTTCTCGTGCCCGTGGAAGCCGACCTGCGCCTCGCCGCCGACCTCCGCGACGAGCGCCGACACCCGCTCGGCCACCTGCTCCAGCACCAGCGCGCCCGCCGAGTCGACCACGTAGACGCACTGGCAGCCCGCGTCGACCATGATCCGCGCTTGCTCCGCCAGCGACTCCGGCGGCTGGGAGTGCGCCATCATCAGGAAGCCGACGGTCTCCAGGCCCAGCTCGCGCGCGAGGCCGAAGTGCTGCTCCGACACGTCGGCTTCGGTGCAGTGCGTGGCGATCCGGCACACCGAAGCGCCGTTGTCGCGGGCGATGACGATGTCGTCGGTGACGCCGACTCCCGGCAGCATCAGCACGGCGATCTTGGCGTTGCGCGCCGTCTCGGCGGCGATGGTGATGAGTTCTTGTTCGGGCGTGCGGGAAAACCCGTAGTTGAACGACGAGCCGCCCAGCCCGTCGCCGTGCGTCACCTCGATGACCGGCACTCCCGCGCCGTCGAGCGCGGTGACGATGTCGCGCACCTCCGCCGCGGTGAACTGGTGGCGCTTGTGGTGCGAGCCGTCGCGCAGCGACGTGTCGGTGATCCGCACGTCCAGGGCGTCGGAGTAGGTGTTCGGCAGGCCGGTCATGCCAGTTCCGCCTCTCCGCGTTTCACAGTTGTGGTTGCGTGCGGCTCAATCTCGCGCTTCGCGGTTTCTTGTGGCTGGTTCTCGTCACGTTCCCCTGAGGTGCGGTTGAGGAGGACCGGTGTTGACACAGGACTACTCATGCCACTGCCTCCTTGCTGACCAATTGCTCCCCCACCCGCACCGCGGCGGCGGTCATGATGTCCAGGTTCCCGGAGTACGGCGGCAGGAAGTCGCCCGCGCCCTCGACTTCGACGAAGATCGCCGCGCGCGCCATGCCGCCGGTGGCCGGCGACGGCGGGTCGAACTGCGGCTCGGCGAGCAGCCGGTAGCCGGGCACGTACTCGGCGATCTCGGCGGCCATCTTGGTGATGGACGCGCCGATCGCGTCGGTGTCGGCGTCGGCCGGGATGGCACAGAAGATCGTGTCGCGCATGATCACCGGCGGGTCCGCCGGGTTCAGCACGATGATCGCCTTGCCGCGCTCCGCGCCGCCCAGCACCTCGATGCCGGTGCTGGTGGTGCGGGTGAACTCGTCGATGTTGGCGCGGGTGCCCGGCCCGGCCGACACCGACGCGACCGACGCGACGATCTCGGCGTAGGCGACCGGCACCACCCGCGACACCGCGTGCACCATCGGGATGGTGGCCTGGCCGCCGCAGGTGATCAGGTTCAGGTTCGGCGCGTCGAGGTGCTCGTCGAGGTTCACCGGCGGCACCACGTAGGGCCCGACGGCGGCGGGCGTGAGGTCGATGGCCCGGATGCCCGCCTCGGCGTAGCGGGGCGCGTTGGCCTGGTGCACCTTCGCCGAGGTGGCTTCGAAGACCACGTCGGGGCGGTGGTGCTCCAGCAGCCAGTCCACGCCGTCCGCGCTCGCCGCGACCCCCAGGTCCGCCGCCCGGCGCAGCCCAGCGCTGGCCGGGTCGATGCCGATCATCCACCGGGGTTCGAGGTGCGCGGAGCGGCTCAGCTTGTGCAGCAGGTCGGTGCCGATGTTGCCGGATCCGACGATCGCCGCGGTCGCCTTGCCCATTCCGCCTCCTTTCTGCAGGTCAGTTGTCGTGCGTGGAAATGGTCGCCAGGGCGACCACAGCCGCTCACGACCCGAACGACACCGACACGGAGCCCAGTTCGGCTCCTTCGCACCGGAAGTCGGCGCGGAACTCGTCACCGGGCGACACGTCGATCGCACGGGTGCAGGAGCCGGGCAGCACGACATTGCCGGCCCGCAGCCGCACGCCGAAGGCGGCGACCTTGCGCGCCAGCCAGGCGACGGCGGTGGCGGGGTTGCCCAGCACCGCGTCGGACCGGCCGTGCTCGATGGCCTCGTCGTTGCGCCACAGCACCGCGCCGATCCGTTTCAGGTCAACGGAATTCGGATCGATCCGCGCCGCGCCGAGCGCGAAGCCCGCCGAGGACGCGTTGTCCGCGATCGTGTCCACGAGGCTGATCCGCCAGTCCGCGATCCGGCTGTCGATCAGCTCGATCGCCGGCACCAGCGCCTCGGTCCCGGCCAGCACGTCGGCCTCGGTGCACTCCGCGGGCAGGTCCGCGCCCAGCAGGAACCCGACCTCGACCTCCACCCGCGGCACGCAGTACCGCCGCGGGTCGACCGGCTCGCCCTCGGGCAGCCGCATGCTCGCCAGCAGGTGCCCGTAGTCGGGCTCGGACACGCCCATCATCTGCTGCATGACCGGCGAGGTCAGCCCGACCTTGTGGCCGACGACCGGCTCGTCGCGCCGGCGCACGTTCAGCAGCTGGATCTCGTAGGCGTCGACCGCGTCCAGCCGCGGGATCGCCTCCACCAGCGGCGGTATCGGCGCGCGATCGCGCTCCGCGTCCCAAAGCTGCTGCGCCACCTCGGCGCGCGCGTCAGCTGCCAGCATCCGTTCACCCCTTCGCCGAGTTGAGCCCGGCCCGGCGGCCGGAGAACACGCAGTCGGCCAGCGACAGCCCGCTGATGTAGGACTCCGAGCACACGCCGACCGCCGAGCGACCGGCCGCGAACAGGCCGGGAACGGCGCCGCCGTGCTCGTCCCGCACCTGCCCGGTGCCCTCGTCGACGAGCAGCCCGCCGAGGGTGAGCATCGGGCACGGGTAGGCCAGGCTCGGCCGGATCGAGACGTCCAGCAGCGCGAACGGCGGCCGATCCAGGACCTGGACGAACTCCGCGGGTTTGCCCGCCGGATCGGGTTTCCCTTCGTGCGCCGCCATGTTGTGGCTGTCCACTGTGGTCTTTAGTCCCGCCGCGTCGACACCGGCGGCGCGGGCGACCGATTCGAGCGTGTCCCCGGTCGCCGCGGTCGAGAGCAGGTATTGCGTTTGCAGCCGCTGGAACCACACCGTCTGACTGCGCAGCTGCTGCTTCGCGAGCCGCTGCAACCGCTGGTCGACCAGCAGCCAGCCCCGACCGCCGTGCCGCTCGACGAGCGCCTGCCCGTGCGCGGCGCCGTAGCGGGATTCGTCGCCGATCCGCCGGCCGTCCCGGTCGACGAGGACGCCGCTGAGCATCGCGCTGGGCGGGCTGATGAAACGCCACGCCGAGATCCGGTCCAGCTTGCCGACCGCGCCACCGGCGTCCTGCCCGAGCCGGATGCCGCTGCCGTCGTCGCCCTGCGTGCCCAGCGGCAGCCCGCCCCGGTAGGCGGGCGCGAAACGCCGCATCATCTCCCGGTTGGCCACGAATCCGCCTGCAGCCAGGACCACCGCTCGGTCCGCGTGGATCCGCACGGCTTCGCCGCGCCGCTCCAGCCGCTCGACCCGGCCGTGCAGCAGCCGCGCCAGTTTCGGCACGTACAGCCCGGGTTTCGCCGCGACGCGGCTCAACGCCCGGTGCACGCGGCGAGCAGCTCCGCCGACGCGCTCGCAGTCGACCGCGCAGACCCGGCCATCGGCGTCCAGCACCAGCTCTCGCGCCCGGGTCTCGGTGAGCACCTGAACCCCGGCCCGGCGCACCGCTTCCGCCAGCGCCGCGAACAGCACTTTCCCCGACGTGCCACGGCCCTTCGTGCGGTGTCCGCGCGGGGCGGGCGCGGCGACGTCGCGGAAACCGCCCGCCGCTTCGCTGCCGGAGTAGTAGAGGTAGTGCCGGTTGCTCGGGTACGACGTCTTGTACGGGCAGAGGCTTCCCTCGAACGGCACGCCCTGCTGCTCCAACCAGGTGATCATGTCGGCGCTGGAGTCGCAGAACCGGCGGAGCGTGTCCGCGCCGACCGCGTCGCCGACCTCTTCCCGCAGGTATGCGTACATCGCCTCGGGCGTGTCCGACACGCCGGCCGCGCGCTGCTGCCGGGTGCCGCCACCGGCGTAGACGACGCCACCGGACAGGGCACTGGCACCGCCGCCGCCGAACCGGTCGATCAGCATGACGCGGGCGCCCGCGCGGGCCGCTTCGAGCGCGGCGCAGGCCCCGGCGACGCCGAAGCCGACGATCACCACGTCGGCGTGCAACGCGCTGCGCTGGACCATCGCACCCTCACAAGTTTGGAACAGGTTCTCTTCGTGAGTTAACCGAGGCAAGTGCCCGTTTTCTGGCTACACCATAGCGCCACTGGCGCAGAAATCTATAACATGTTTCAGTATTGACCGCGAGGTTGGCGCGAGGGAGGTGCGATGACCGCAGGGACACCCGATGCCCGCTCCGAGTTCGACGTCGTCGTGGTCGGCAGCGGCGCCGCCGGGATGACGGCGGCGCTCACGGCGGCCCGGCAGGGACTCGACGTCGTGCTCGTCGAGAAGGCGGCGAAGTTCGGCGGCTCCACGGCCCGCTCCGGCGGCGGCGTGTGGGTGCCGAACAACCACGTGCTCGCCGAGGCCGGCATCACCGACAGCCCGGAAGCCGCGAGCACCTACCTCGCCCACATCGTCGGCGACACGGTCGACCCCGAACTGCAGGCGGCCTTCCTGGCCGCCGGCCCGCGGATGCTCGCCGAGGTCCTGCCGAGCACGCCGCTGCACATGCGGTGGGTGCCCGAATACGCGGACTACTACCCGGAAGCCCCCGGCGGCCGGGTGCGCGGGCGATCCATCGAGGCCGCACCGCTGGACGGCCGGGTGCTCGGCGACCTGCTCGCCGACCTCGAACCCGGCTACGGCAAGTCCCCGGCGAACCTGGTCGTCACGCAGGCCGACTTCCGGTGGCTGAACCTGCTCGCCCGCCACCCGCGCGGCCCGCTGCGCGCCCTGCGGGTGGGAACGCGCTGGCTGATCGCCCGGATCCGCGGGCAGCGTCTGCTTGCGCTCGGCCAAGCGCTGTCCGCGGGCCTGCGGGTCGCGCTGCGGGACGCCGGCGTGCCGGTGTGGCTGAACACCCCGCTGATCGACCTGGAGCACGACGACGGCCGGGTCACCGGTGTCGTCGTCGAGCACGACGGTGAGCGCCGGACCTTGTCGGCACGGCGCGGAGTCGTGCTGGCCGCAGGCGGTTTCGAGCACAACGAACAACTGCGGAAGCAGCACCAGCGCGAGCCGATCGGCACGCAGTGGACTGTGGGCGCGAAGGCCAACACCGGAGACGCGATCGTCTCCGCCCAGCGGCTCGGTGCCGCGACGGAGCTGATGGACGACGCGTGGTGGGGGCCGTCGATCCCGCTGCCCGGCGGACCGTGGTTCTGCCTCGCCGAACGAACCCTGCCCGGCTGCATCCTGGTCAACGGCGACGGAGAGCGGTTCGTCAACGAGGCCGCGCCGTACGTCGACGCGGTGCACGCCATGTACGGCCCTGGCGACGGGCCCGGGCGGCACATGCCCACCTGGCTCATCGCCGATCAGCGCTACCGCAACCGGTACATGTTCGCGGGCCTGGGCCCGCGGCAGCCGTTCCCGGGCCGCTGGTACAAGACGGGGGCCATCCAGCGGGCGGCGACGGTCGAAGCGCTGGCCGAGCGCATCGACGTGCCCGCCGATGCGCTGCGCCGCACGATCGATCGGTTCAACGGCTTCGCGCGCAACGGGGTGGACGCCGACTTCCAGCGCGGCGGCTCCGGATACGACCGCTACTACGGCGATCCGCGCAACAAGCCGAACCCGAGCCTGGGCGCGCTGGAGGTAGCGCCGTTCTACGCCGTGAAGATCGTGCCGGGCGACCTCGGCACCAAGGGCGGCCTGCGCACCGACGTGCACGCTCGGGTGCTGCGTGAAGACGGCACGCCCATCGAAGGCCTTTACGCGGCTGGCAACACCAGCGCCGCCGTGATGGGCCGAACCTACGCGGGGCCGGGCGCGACCCTCGGCCCAGCGATGACCTTCGGATATCTCGCCGCGCAACACCTGGCAACCGAGGCGGTACGAGCGAAAGGGACGAGATGACGGCGGCAAACAACGACGAGGTGCGCACCATCGACGTCGGGACCCCACCGACCCGGTTCGCGCGCGGCTGGCACTGCCTCGGACCGGTCGAGCAGTTCAAGGGCGGTCGGCCGCACGCCGTGGAGGCGTTCGGCACCAAACTCGTCGTGTTCCAGGGCGAGGATGGCGGCCTCAACGTGCTCGACGGCTACTGCAGGCACATGGGCGGCGACCTCACGCAGGGCACCATCAAGGGCAACGCGGTCGCCTGCCCATTCCACGACTGGCGCTGGGCGGGCAACGGCCGCTGCACCGGAATCCCCTACGCGAAGCGGATTCCGCTGCGCGCCCGCACCAAGGCGTGGCCCGCGATGGAGGAGAACAAGCAGCTTTTCGTGTGGAACGACCCGCAGGGCAACCCGCCCCCGGCGGACGTGACGATCCCGCACCTGCCGGAGTCGTTCTCCGACGAGTGGAGCAACTGGACCTGGGACACCGTGCGCATCGAGGGCTCCAACTGCCGCGAGATCGTCGACAACGTGGTGGACATGGCGCACTTCTTCTACATCCACTTCGCGTTCCCGACGTACTTCAAGAACGTCTTCGAAGGCCACATCGCCAGCCAGTACCTGACCACCAAGGGCCGCCCGGACATCGGCGCGGGCACCTACTCCGGCAGCGACAACCAGGTGCGCTCGGAGGCGTCGTACTACGGGCCGTCGTACATGATCGACCGGCTGTGGAACGAGTACCACGGCTACACCATCGAGACGATCCTGATCAACTGCCACTACCCGATCACTGCCGACTCGTTCGTGCTGCAGTGGGGCGTGCTGGTCAAGAAGCTGCCGGGGCTCTCCGACGAGCAGGCGGACAAGCTGGCGGCCAAGATCGCCAAGAACACCGGCGTCGGGTTCCTGCAGGACGTGGAGATCTGGCGGAACAAGACGCGGATCGACAACCCGCTGCTGTGCGAGGAGGACGGCCCGGTCTACCAGCTGCGCCGCTGGTACGAGCAGTTCTACGTGGACGTCGAGGACGTCAGCGAGGACATGGTGGCGCGGTTCGAGTTCGAAGTGGACACCAGCCGCGCGAACGAGGTGTGGGAGCGGGAAGTCGCGGAGAACCTCGCGCGCAAGCAGGCGGAGAGCTCATGACCTGGGCGAAGGCACCGGACCTGGCCGACCGGTCCGCGGCGCTGGCCAGGGTGCGCGAGGACACGGCCGCCGACCGGGCCGACTACCTGCGGTCGGGGCTGTGCCCGGTGGAGTGCGGGCGCTGCGGCGTGCAGGTGCTGGCGAAGAAGAACAGCCCGCAGCACACCAGCATCCAGTGGACCGCCGAAGGCGCTCGCCGGTGCGCGACGTTCGCCGACCGTCCGGGTGAGGTCGCCGAGTCCTGCGCCGACGTGCTGGCGAGCGTCGACGCCGCGGCCCGCGACGGCCACCTCACCACGTCGCCGCAGGATTCCGATGGAGCCCAGAACCGCAATTTCCATTGAAATCGAAGGTTCGATTTCAATGGAAATTGCGGACCAGACGCCAGGAGCCAGTGATGCCCGAACCCGCCCGACTGCGGGTCGCCGCGGTCATCGACGAGACCCGGGACAGCCGGTCGCTGGTGTTCGAGCCGCCGCCGGAGTGGTCCTACCGGCCCGGCCAGTTCCTCACCCTGCGAATCCCCAGCGACCGCACCGGTTCGGTGGCGCGCAGCTACTCCCTGTCCAGCTCGCCGCACGTCGACGAGGCGTGGCAGGTCACGGTGAAGCGAGCCGGCTACGGCTCGAACTGGTTGTGCGACAACGTCGTCGCAGGGACCACTGTGGACGTTCTGCCGCCCGGCGGGGCGTTCACGCCGGGTTCGCTGGACGAGGACTTCCTGCTGCTCGCGGCGGGCAGCGGGATCACGCCGGTGATGTCCATCGCGAAGTCGGTGCTGGCGGCCGGGACCGGGCGCGTGGTGATCGTCTACGCCAACCAGGACGAGGATTCGGTCATCTTCGCCGCCGAGCTCCGGGATCTGATCGCCCGGCATCCCGACCGGCTCGTCGTGGTGCACTGGCTGGAATCGGTGCAAGGCCGCCCGACGGTGCCCGCACTCCGCGAGCTGATCAGGCCGTTCGCGGACCGCGAGTGCTTCGTGTGCGGCCCGGGCGGTTTCATGGACGCCGCCGCGGAAGCGCTGAAGGACCTGGAAGTCCCGCGCGCTCGGACCCACGTCGAACGCTTCGTCTCGCTGAAGCGCAACCCCTTCGAGAAGAAGCGGCCCAAAGCGCCCGAACCGGCCGAGGACGCCGCGACGATCGCGGTCGAGCTCGACGGCGAACACCACCGGTTCGCGTGGCCACGCCAGAAGCGCCTGCTGGACCTGCTCCTGGAAAAGGGCCTGGACGCGCCGTTCTCCTGCCGCGAAGGCGCGTGCAGCGCCTGCGCCTGCCGGATCCGGAGCGGCGAGGTGAAGATGCTCCAGAACTCGGTCCTCGACCAGGAAGACCTCGACGACGGGATCATCCTGGCCTGCCAGTCCCTCCCGATCACCGACGAGGTCCACATCACCTACGAGTGAGTGCTCCGGTGAGCACGTCCGAGGCGAAGTCCGACGCCGAGCGCGGCGGCCGCCCGAGGACCTCCTGGACGCCGGTGCCCAGCTCGGATTCCGCTTCCGCGCAGTAGCTGCGGTAGAGCACTTCCGGCGGGAGTGCGGGATGTCGCCCAGCGACTACCGCGCCCGCCACGGCGAGCGGTGACCTCAACCGACCAGCACGGCTCGTGCGTGTTTCGGATCGCTATAGCAACGCAAAACACGCACGAGCCGTGCTCATGCGGTCGGCGGGATGTTGTGGTTCAGGCGGAAGAGGTTCTTCGGATCGTGGCTCGCCTTCATCGCAGCGAGCCGCTCGTAGTCGGCCGGATCGTAGGCCGCGCGGACGCCTTCCGGATTGGCGCTGCCGCCCGCCAGGAAGTTCAGGTTGCGGCCGCCCGTCGACCACGGGGACATCTCGCGCATGACGCGGCTCTGCAGCTCGCGGGCCGCGTCGACGGTGGCTTCGTCGACCTTGGAGTTGACGCCGAAGACGTACGGCGCGTCGCGGTGCCCGACGCAGTTGCCCGCCGGCCGGGACAGCGCGCCGCCGAGGTGACGGACCTCGACCACGCACCGCTGCGGCGCGTCCGGGCCGACCAGGTCCAGCAGCGTCTTGATCGCCGCGTCGTCGAAGTCGCGCAGCATCGCGTTGTCCGTGACGTAACCCATCGGCTGGACCGGGTCGTTGTTGATCGAGCCGACCTCCCGGTACGGCATCTCGCGCACCGAGTCGATCAGCCGCGGCCCGACCGCCCGCAGCGGCTCGGTCAGCCGCTCCCCCTCCGCCGGATCACCGGCGTACGCGATGCGCACGTGCACGACGTGGCGGCCGCGCAGCGGTTCCGGCAGGGCCGGAACGTCCGGGAACGGGACCAGCGCGACCGAAGAGGTCATCTCCTCCGGCAGGTCGCGGGTCCACTGCTGCCAGGTCCGCAGCACGTCGCCGATCAGGTGCGAGTCGAAGTACAGGCCGCCGCCGTAGAGGCTCGCGACCGGCATCAGGTCCACCTCCATGCCGGTCACCACGCCGAAGTTGCCGCCCGCGCCGCGCAGCGCCCAGAACAGCTCGGCGTCGGATTCGGCGGTGACGCGGCGGAGCCGCCCGTCGGCGGTGACGATCTCGATGGCGCGCACGTGGTCGGCGGCGTAGCCGTAGCGCCGCCCGAGGTGCCCGAGGCCGCCGCCGAGGGTGTAGGACACCGCGCCGACGTGCGGTGCGCTGCCGGACAGCGGCGCCAGCCCGAACTCCGCCGCGGCCTCGACCACCTGGCCCCAGCGCACGCCCGCGGCGAACCACGCGGTGCGCCGCTCGGCGTCGATCCGGACCTCCGACATGCGACCGGTCGTGATCAGCAGCCCGCCCTCGACTTCGGAGGCGATGCCGTGACCAGTGCTCAGCACCGCCACCGGGAGGTCCCGCGCCGCCGCGAACTCGACCGCCGCCCGCACATCTTCCGCGTCGACCGCGCCCACCACGACCTGCGGTCGGCGCTGGTCGAAGGCCAGGAATCCGGCACGTTCGGCGTCGTAGTCGGTGTCTCCCGGCAGGAACACCGGTCCCTGCACGCGGTCGGTCAGCGCGGCGAATTCGTTTGGTGCCATGCCAGGAACACTAACCGTCCTTGAGGACAGTTCTTGTCCTAAAGGGTGTGCGATCCTGAAAACATGACGACGACGCTGCCCGCCCGGTTGCTCCGCCTGCTGTCACTGCTGCAGAGCCGCCGCGAGTGGTCCGGCGGCGAGCTCGCCGACCGGCTGGAGGTCACCGGCCGCACCGTGCGCCGCGACATCGACCGGCTCCGCGAGCTCGGCTACCCCGTCGAGAGCACCACCGGCACCGCGGGCGGCTACCGCCTGGCCTCGGGCAAGAACCTGCCGCCGCTGCTGCTCGACGACGACGAAGCCGTCGCGGTGGCGGCCGGGCTGCTCACCGCCGCGAGCGGCAGCGTGACCGGCATCGAGGAGAGCTCGATCCGCGCGCTGGCCAAGCTGGAGCAGGTGCTCCCGGCCCGGCTGCGCGGCCGGGTGGGAGCCCTCGCGGGCGCGACGGTGCCGGTGGTGGTGCGCGACGGCCCGCAGGTCGACGCCGGGACGCTGGCGCTCATCGGGGCGGCCTGCCGCGATCACGAGATGCTGTCCTTCGACTACGAGAAGCGCGGTGGCGCAACGGAATCCCGTCGGGTCGAACCGCACAGCCTGGTCGCGGTGCGCGGCCTGTGGTACTTGATCGCCTTCGACCGCGATCGCGAGGACTGGCGCACCTTCCGCGCCGACCGCCTGATCCGGCCGCTGGCCACCGGCCGCCGCTTCGAACCGCAAGCCCTACCTGCGGAAAGCCCGGCCGCGCACATCCGGCGCTCGATCATCGACGCGCCCTACCGCTACTCCGCCCGGGTCACGGTGCAGGCCCCCGCCGAGACCGTGCGCGAGCACCTGCACCCGCTGCTGCCGGACCGGGTCACCCCGATCGACGAGCACAGCTGCACCGTGCGGCTCGGCGAGGACGCGCTGCCCGCGATCACCCGCCGTGTCCTCGACCTGGCCGTCCTCGACGCCGACTTCACCATCGACGCCCCGGACGACCTGCGCGATCACCTGCGATCACGTCTCGGGCGATTGCTCGACGTGCTGTCCGGGTAGCCGACCACGGTGAGTGCCCGAATTTCCCCCGGGAAACCGACCGTTTGCACCTTTTCCTCGACGCGATCTCGGCCGACGTGAAGTCCGAGGGCACGAAGATCAGGAGTGAACCATGGGTGTCGGCGGCGCAATCCGAGCCAAACTCACGCAGTACCGAGGCCGGATCGCACTCCGATGCAGACCCCCGCACGTCCCGAACATGGACGAATGCCCGGCCGGCGGCGGCCATGCGCCGGTCCCGAAGCAGGGCGGCGGCGGCCGCATCTGCGCCAAGTGCGGCGAGTCCTGCTAGCAGGGCGCCCGGGGCGGCGTTCTCGCGTGAAAGCGCAGGCGCGGACCACGCCGTTTTCGCGCGGAAACGGCGCAACTGCGAAGCTCACGCCGTCGATAGCACCAGGCCGCTGGTCGGGACGCCCGTTCCGGCCGTGACCACGACGTGCTCGACGTCGTCGACCTGGTTCACCGCCGAGCCCCGGACCTGCCGGACCGCCTCGGCGATGCCGTTCATGCCGTGGATGTAGGCCTCGCCGAGCTGGCCGCCGTGGGTGTTCAGCGGCAGCCGCCCGCCGAGCTCGATCGCGCCGCCGGCGATGAAGTCCTTCGCCTCGCCGCGCCCGCAGAAGCCCAGTTCCTCCAGCTGCACCAGGACGAACGGCGTGAAGTGGTCGTAGAGGATGCCGACCTGGACGTCCTGCGGCCCGATCCCCGCCTGCCGCCACAACTGCCGGGCCACCACGCCCATCTCCGGCAGCGCCGCCAGGTCGTCGCGGTAGTAGCTGGTCATGGTGAACTGGTCGGCGCCGCTGCCCTGCGCGGCCGCGGCCACGACGGCCGGCGGGTGCGGCAGGTCCGCGGCCCGCGCCCGGCTCGTCACCACGATCGCCACCCCGCCGTCGCTTTCCTGGCAGCAGTCCAGCAACCGCAGCGGCTCGGTGATCCAGCGCGACGCCTGGTGGTCGGCCAGGGTGATCGGCCGCTGGTAGAACCAGGCGTGGGGGTTGGTCGCCGCGTGCTTGCGGTCGGCCACCGCGACGCGGCCGAAGTCCTCGCTGGTGGCGCCGTAGTCGTGCATGTAGCGGCGGGCGAACATCGCGACCTGCGCGCCGGGAGTGGCCACGCCGACCGGGTACGACCAGCTGTTGTCCAGCCCCGACGAGGTCGGTGCCGCGGCGGCCGCGGCCTGCACCTGCCCGAACCGGCTCCCGGAGCGCTCGTTGAACGCCCGGTAGCAGACCACGACCTCCGCCACGCCGGTGGCGACGGCCATCGCGGCCTGCTGCACCGTGGCGCACGCCGCGCCGCCGCCGTAGTGGATGCGGCTGAAGAAGCTCAGCTCCGGGATGCCCAGCTCCCGGGCGACGGCCGTCTCGGTGTTGTTGTCCATGGTGAAGGTCACCAGGCCATCCACATCGGACGGTTCCAGCCCGGCGTCCGCGAGGGCGGCCCGGACGGCCTCGGCGGCCAGCTGCAACTCGCTGCGCCCGGATTCCTTGGAGAACTCCGTCGCGCCGATCCCGACGATCGCCGCTTCACCCGAGATCATCGCGCCACCTCCGGAAGTTCCACCCGGACCGTGCCGGTGACGTGCGTGCCGAGGCTGTTGCGGCCCAGCACCTCCACGACGAGCACGTCGCCGTCCCGCTCCAGGACCTGGCCGTGCATGGTCAGCACGTCGTAGGCGTAGCACGGCACGCCCAGCTTGATCGCCACCCCGCGCACCAGGGCCTCCGGCCCGGCCCAGTCGGTGACGTAGCGCTGCACCAGGCCGGTGGTGGTGAGGATGTTGACGAAGATGTCCTTGGAGCCCTTGGCCACCGCGAGGTCGCGATCGTGGTGCACGTCCTGGAAGTCGCGGGTGGCGATGGCGGTGCTGACCACGAAGGTCGGCGAGACCTCGATGCGTTCCTCCGGCAGCGCGTCGCCGATGGCCACTTCGGCGAGCGACCGCGTTCGAGCCAGTGTCATGACGCCTTCGGCCTCCATCCGGGTAGCACCAGTTCGTCGTCGATCCGCTGGAAGTCGGCCACGACCCGCTGGCCGATCTCGACCGCCGCCGGGTCGACGCCGCGCAGCTCGCCGAGCATCCGCACGCCCTCGTCGAGCTCGACCAGCGCGACGACCAGCGGCAGTTCCTTGCCCGGCACCGGCGGGTGGTGGTGCACGATGTAGCTGTAGACCTCGCCGAGGCCCTCGGAAACCAGGTAGGTCCGCTTGGTGGCGCCGCACTCGGGGCACATCGGCCCCGGCGGGTGCCGCAGCAGCCCGCACTGCCCGCAGCGCTGGATACGCAGCTCGCCGGCCGCCGTGCCTTCCCAGAAGTACGCGGTGTCCCGGTCGATCGCCGGCCGGATCACGTCGGCGCCGGACCGTTGTTGCGGCGCTTCGGGTTTCCGCTCCGGCGGGCGGAACTTCAGGACCCGGAACAGCATCTCGGCCACCGGCTCGTCGCCGACGTACCAGGTGTTGCGGGTGGTGACGAACCAGCCTTCCCCGAGCCCGGTCTTCTTCGGCCCGACGACGCCGTCCAGCCGGGTGGTGACGGTGAGCTGCTCGCCGTGCCGCAGGTACCGGTGGTAGGTCTGCTCGCAGTTGGTCGCGACGACCGAGGTGTACCCGGCGTCGTCGAGCGCGGCCATCATCGCGTACAGCGGGTCGTCGGTGTCGCGGTCCGGGTGCAGGCCGCCCATCGTCCACACCTGCGCCATCGCCGGGGGCGCGACCGGTCCACCGTGGACCGATGCGGCCGCGTCGGCCGCCGAGGTGTAGACGGGGTTGGCGTCGCCGATCGCCTCCACCCAGTTGTTGATCATCGGGAGGTTCACGGGATCGCGCGCGGCTCGCGGGGCGCTGGGCCCGCGCTGCTGGATGCGGTCGGCGGCGGCCAGGATGGCCTCCGCCGCGGTGGCAGTGCTGGTCATGTTCCCTCCGGCTCAGCGCGGCACGCGTGGCAGGTCGAGTCCGGCAGTGGCGATCAGTTCGCGCTGCACCTCGTTGACCCCACCGCCGAAGGTGAGCACGAGGTTGCGCTTGTACTGCACGTCGAGCCAGGCGAGCAGGTCCGCGGTGTCCACATCGGACGGATCGCCGTGCCGGCCGACGACCTCGGCCAGCAGCCGGCCCAGGTGCTGGATGCGCTCCGAGGAGAACACCTTGGTCGCCGAGGCGTCCGCGACGGCCACCGGTCCGAGCGCGGCCGCCGCCGCGACCTGCCAGTTGAGCAGCTCGTTGACCCGCTCGCAGGCGCGCACCCGCGCGAGGACCCGGCGCACGTCGGGCAGTTCGAGCAGCGGCGTGCCGTCCGGCGCAGCCCGGCCCCGCGCCCACCCGCGCACCCGGTCGCGCATGCCCGCGATGCGCCCGGCCGGGCCGAGCATGACGCGCTCGTGGTTGAGCTGGGTGGTGATCAGCCTCCAGCCCCTGTCCTGCTCCCCCACCAGCATGTCCGCCGGCACCCGGACGTCCTGGTAGTAGCTGGCGTTCACGTGGTGCGCGCCGTCGCAGGTGATGATCGGCGTCCACGAGTAGCCGGGATCGCGGGTGTCCACGATGAGGATCGAGATCCCCTTGTGCTTGGGCGCATCGGGGTCGGTCCGGCAGGCCAGCCAGATGTAGTCGGCGTCGTGCGCGCCGGTGGTGAAGATCTTCTGCCCGTTGACCACGTAGGAGTCGCCGTCGCGGACCGCCGCGGTGCGCAGCGAGGCCAGGTCCGTGCCCGCGTCGGGCTCGGTGTAGCCGATCGCGAAGTGGATCTCGCCGGCCAGGATCTTGGGCAGGAAGAACGCCTTCTGCTCGGGCGTGCCGTAGGCCTGCAGGGTCGGCCCGACCGTTTGCAGCGTCACGGCGGGCAACTGCACGTCCGCCCGGGCGGCCTCGTTGGCGAAGATCAGCTGTTCGACGTCGCCGAAGCCGCGCCCGCCGTACTCGGCTGGCCAGCCGACGCCGAGCCAGCCGTCCCGCCCCATCCGGCGCACCACGTCGCGGTGCGCGGAGCAGTGCCGGTCCACCGCCATCCGCTCGCGCTCGTCACGCGTCACGAGATCGCCGAAGTAGGCCCGCAGTTCGTCCTGCAGGGCGCGTTGCCCGGCGGTGAGTTCGATGAACATGCCCCTCCTCAGGCTCGTGCCGCGAGCACGTCCAGGCGGTGCTGCGCGCCGCCTGCCAGCCGGGCGAGGTCGGTGATCAACGACGAATAGCGGTGCAGCGGGTAGGTGATGTCCAGGCCGAGGCCGCCGTGCAGGTGGTGGCAGGTCTGCAGCACGGGCGGGGCCTCCTCGGCGAGCCACCACGCGGCGACCGCCAGGTCCTCGGCCGCGTCGAGCCCGGCGGCCAGCCGCCAGGACGCGGACTGCGCGGCCAGGTGCAGGGTTCGGGCGGCGATGTAGACGTCGGCGATCTGCTGGGCGACGGCTTGGAAAGCGGCCAGCGGCTTGCCGAACTGGTGCCTGGTGCGCAGGTGTTCCGCGGTGTGGCCGAGCGCGCCGGCCACCGCGCCGTCACCCACTGCGCAGATCCCCGCGAGCGCGCATGCGTGCAGGTCGGCGAGCACCGCGCGGTCCGGCGCGCCGCCGAGGAACTCGCCGGGCGCGTCGTCGAGGCGGACGGACCATTCGATGCCGGACGACGACCGCACCTGGTGCAGCGTCACGCCTTGCGCTGCCGGATCGACGAGGACGACGCCGGGACCGTCGGGCGTGCTCGCGGAGACCAGGATCCGGTGCGCGAGGTCGGCATGAAGAACACCGGTCTTCGTACCGGAAACCCGGCCGTCCACCGCCTCGGTGCGCGGCTCGTCCGGCAGCGGCGACGACGGCTCGTTCAGCGCGGCGGTGAGGATCCTGCCGTCCAGCAGCTCGTCCTGCTGGACGGGCGTGCCGTGGCGCGCGACCGGCAGGACGCCGAAGGCCAGCGTGCTCAGAGCGGGGACGTCGGCCGCCGCGCGCCCGATCTCGGCGAGGACGATCGCCGTCTCCAGCACGCCGAGTCCCGCCCCGCCCAGCCGCTCCGGCACCGCCAGGGACCTCAGTCCCGCGTCGCCCAGCGCCTTCCAGATCGCTTCGTCGTAACGGGTTCCATCGCCTGGTGCACCGCGACCGGATTCACGTCGCAGCACCTCGGCGGCCAGATCTTGCACGGATTGCTGCGTTTCCCCGAAGGCGAACTCCATCCGACCCGCCTCATCCATCGCCCAGTATTGAAACTTGTTCTAGTAGTACCGGCGGCCGGGCCGCAATGCAAGCGGTCGGATGCCCCGACAACGTTGACGACCGCACCCCAGGCCCGGCGAAAGACAACAGGTTCTACCGGAACTGCCCAGTTCAGGAGGTAGGATTCCGGCGGCACCGAACCGACCAGACGGAGGACGCACGTGACGCAGGGATCGGCCACCGACCGCGAGCAGCACCCCCCGATCCCGGCGGATCTGCGCGAGCTCGCCGAGCGGGCCACCGGATTCATGCCGCCGGAGGAGGGACAGGCGCTCTACGAGGCGGCGCTGGAGCACCTCGGCACCGGCGTGGCGGCCGAAATCGGCACCTACTGCGGCAAGTCCGCCATCTACCTCGGCGCCGCGGCCCGCCGCACCGGAGGCCGGATCGTCACGATCGACCACCACCGCGGCTCCGAAGAGCACCAGCCGGGCTGGGAGTACCACGACCCGAACCTGGTCGACCCGGTCGTCGGCAAGCTGGACACGCTGGGCGAATTCCGCCGGACGATCGCCGCGGCCGGTCTGGAGGACGAGGTCACGGCCATCGTCGGCCGCTCCGGAGCGGTCGCGGAGTTCTGGCGAACGCCGCTGTCGCTGCTGTTCATCGACGGCGGCCACACGGACGCGGCAGCGAGCACGGACTACGAGGGCTGGGCGCACTGGCTGGCGCCGGGCGGAGCCTTGGTCATCCACGACGTCTTCCCGAACCCGGAAGACGGCGGCCAAGCGCCCTACCGGATCTACTGCCGAGCCCTGGAAACGGGAGCGTTCCGCGAAACCCGAGTCGTCGGCTCCCTCCGAGTCCTCCAACGCACAACGGGCGAACCCGGCTCCCACCCCTGAACCGAACCCCTGAAGCTCACCGGACCCCCACCCCGAACATCACCGACCCCGGTCCCGAGGCATCCCCGGCTCCGCCCCCAGGCATCCCCGGCTCCGCCCCCAGGCATCCCCGGCTCCGAGGCCCGCAGTTTCAATTGAAACCTGAGGTCCAGTTTCAATTGAAACTGGACTCCTTCGGCGTGTCGGACCACGACACGCCGAAGGCTGTGGACAACTTCCGCAATTTCAATGGAAATCAGAGGTCCGATTTCCATTGAAATTGCGGACACACGTGGTCGGCGAGGCGCGCGGTGGATCAGGTGCCCGAGACGTTTTCGAGTTCGCAGCAGGGGACGTTCTCCAGCGGCAGGCCCGCCGGGAGCTTCTCGCCCCGGAAGATGCCGTTGCCCGGCGTCGCGCGGGACAGCGCGTCCGCCGCCAGGACCACCGCTGCTCCGGTCCAGGTCGAGCGCTCCTCCGGCCAGCGCTTGCCGTCGGCGTAGACCAGGCCCGTCCAGTACGAGCCGTCCGGGTCGCGCAGGTGCTGCATCGCCGCGAGCAGGTCGCGGGCCCGGTCGTGCTCGTCCAGCGCATCCAGGCTCAGCACCAGTTCGCAGGTCTCCGCGCCGGTGACCCACGGGTGGTCATCGACGCAGCGCACCCCGAGCCCGTCCACGACGAAGTCCGACCAGCGCGCGAACAGCCGCTGCCGCCCGGCCTCGCCGCGCACCGCCCCGCCGAGGATCGGGTAGTACCAGTCCATCGAGTACCGGTGCTTCGGCGTGAACGCCTCCGGGTGGTGGCGCAGCGCATGCCCGAGCCGGCCCAGCGCCACCTCCCAGCCCGGCTGCGGCTGGTCCAGGTACTCGGCCAGCGCGAGGGCGCAGCGCAGGCTGTGGTGGATGCTGGAGCAACCCGACAGCAGCGCCTCGCCGGTCGGGATGCCCGACTCCCCCACGGCCCAGTCGATCTCGCCCCGCTCCCGCTGCGCGGTGAGCACGAAGTCGATCGCGGCCCGCACCACCGGCCACATCCGCTCCGCGAACCCGTCGTCGCCGCTGATCAGCAGGTGGTGCCAGACGCCGACGGCCGGATACGCGCAGAAGTTGGTGTCCGATCCGGCGTCCTCGATCCGCCCGTCGCGCACCTGCAACGGCCAGGAGCCGTCCGGGCGCTGGGTCGCGCGCAGCCATTCGTAGGCGCGCTCGGCCTCGGCGAGCAGCCCGGTCGCGGCCATCGCCATCGCCGACTCGACGTGGTCCCACGGGTCCACGTGCCCGCCCGGGAACCACGGCACCGCGCCGGACGCCAGCTGCGTCGCGGCGATGGCCTTGCCGGTCTGGGCGGCCGCCTCGGCGGACAGCACGCCCGGAACCTCAGGCCCCGGCACGGGCCGATCCCGGCTTGCCCAGGTAGACGGCGATGCTCTTGCCCATCACCGGGTCCAGCAGGCGCTCGGCGGTGCGGGTGATCCAGGGCCCCTTCATCAGGTCCCACACCAGCATCCGGTGGTAGAGCTTGGGCAGCGGATGATCGTCGTTGTCGGTGCCGACCGCGCACTTCAGCCACCAGTACGGCGAATGCAGCGCGTGCGCGTAGTGGTGGAACGCCGGGCGCAGGCCCGCGTTCCGGAGCTTGCCGATCAGCTCGTCGGCGGAGTAGATCCGCACGTGGCCGCCCTCGACCTGGTGGTACTCGTCCGACAGGGCCCAGCAGATCTTCTCCGGCCACGCGCGCGGGACCGTCACGACCACCCGGCCGCCGGGCTTGACGACGCGCACCAGCTCGCGCATCGCCTTCTCGTCCTCGGGGACGTGCTCCATGATCTCCGAGGCGATCACGCAGTCGAAATGCTCGTCCGGGAAGGGCAATGCGAGCGCGTCACCGGAGACGGTCTGCGCGGCGGCGCCGTCGGGCACCTGGTTCTCGGCCTTCATCGCGGCGAACATCGCCGCCACGTTCTCCAGCTCCTCGACGTCCTGGTCGAACGCGATCACGTCCGCCCCGCGCCGGTAGAGCTCGAAGGCGTGCCGCCCCGCGCCACAGCCCAGGTCCAGCACCCGCTGGCCCGGCTGCACGCCGAGCTTGTCGAAGTCCACCGTCAGCAAGTTGCTCCCTCCCCGGCGCGCGCCCTCCGCGCGATCGCCTCGGCGTAGCAGTCGACCGTCGCCGCTGCCACCGATTTCCAGCTGTACTTCGCCAAAACCCGAGCCCGGCCGGCCGCGCCGAGCCGCTGCCGCCGATCGGCCGAGTCGAGCAGCCGGGCCAGCGCCGTCGCCAGCGCCTCGGCGTCGCCGGGCGGGACGAGGTCGGCGCACTCGCCGTCCGGCCCGGCTACCTCCGGGATCGCCCCGGCGCGGCTGGCCACCAGCGGCGTCGCGCAGGCCATCGCCTCGACCGTCGGCAGCGAGAACCCCTCGTAGAGCGACGGCACGCAGGCCACCTCGGCGGAGCCGAGCAGCTCCGCGAGCTCGGCGTCGCTGATGCCGCTGACGGTGCGCACCACGTCACCGATGGCCAGCTCTTCGATGCGCTGCTCGGTCGGCCCGCCGGGCGTCGGCTTCGCGACCAGCACCAGCTCCACGGCGCGTTCGGTGCGCAGCTTCGCGACCGCCTCCAGCAGCGTGCCGATGCCCTTCATCGGGGTGTCCGCGCTGGCCATCGCCACGATGCGGCCGGGCACCCGGGGCGCGGTCGGCGGCTTGAACACCTCGGCGTCCACGCCCAGCGGAACCACCTGCAGCTGCTGCGCGGCCACGCCGAAGTCGCGCCGGATGTCGGCGGCCGAAGACTCCGAAACGGTCAGCAGCTGCGGGATCCGGCGGGCCACCCGCGCCTGCATGCGGGTGAACCCGTACCAGCGGCGCACGCCGACCCGCCGCCAGCCGGTGGTCCCGGCCAGGTCGACCCGGCGGTCGTGCGTGATCGGGTGGTGCACGGTCGCGACCAGCGGAATCCCGGCTCGCTGCAAGGCGAGCAGGCCGTAGCCGAGGCACTGGTTGTCGTGGATCACGTCGAATTCGTGGCGCCGGGCGCGCAGCAGCTTCGCCGCCCGCAGGCTGAAGGTCAGCGGTTCGGGGAAGCCGGCGCTCCACATGGTGCCGACCTCCAGCAGGTCGACGGCGTCACGCAGTTCCCGCCAGTGCGGGGTGCGGAACGGGTCCGCGTCGTCGTAGAGGTCGAGGCTGTCCACCGCGGTCAGATCCACCCCGGGATCCAGCTCCGGGTACGGCTTGCCGGAGAACACCTCGACGTGATGGCCCAGTTCCGCCAGCCCTCGGCTGAGGTGCCGGACGTAGACGCCTTGCCCGCCGCAGTGCGGCTTGCTCCGGTAGGACAGCAACGCGATCCGCACGACTCACCTCACACAGCCAGCGCCCGGCGGGCTGGGTAGACTGGAACATGTTTCGATCGAACCACGTCGATCACCTTAACCCGTCAGGGTGGTGCGGCGACGAGCCGCGTGGTGACCACCACGCGTTTCGACCAACGAGTCTTCGAGGGGACCGACGCTGCATGGCAAGCACCTCGCGGAATGTGCTGCAGGCGCTCCGGGACGACGAGACCGGTTCCACTGCTCAGCACGAACGCCGCAAGCGAATCATCGACGCCACCATCGCGCTGGCCACCAAGGGTGGCTACGACGCGGTCCAGATGCGCACCGTCGCGGAGAAGGCCGACGTGGCGCTGGGGACGCTGTACCGGTACTTCCCGTCCAAGATCCACCTGCTGGTGACCGGCCTGGCCAGGGAGTTCGAGCGGGCTCAGGACAAGATGGACCGCACGAAGATCCCCGGCGAAACGCCTTACGAGCGGGTCATGTTCGTGCTCAACCGCACCACCAAGACGCTGCAGCGCAACCCGCAGCTGACCGAGGCGATGACCCGCGCGTTCATGTTCGCCGACACCTCGGCGGCGGCCGAGGTCGACACCGTCGCGGCGCTGGTCGAGCGGTTCTTCACCAACGCCATGACCGTCGACGATCCCACCGAAGAGGAGAAGGCGATCGCGCGGGTGATCGGCGACGTGTGGCTGTCCAACCTGGTCGCCTGGGTGACCCGCCGCGCATCCGCGTCCGACGTCTCCAACCGCCTGGAGCTCACCGTCCGCCTGCTGCTGGCGTGAGCCTTCCGGGGTCCGCCCCGGAAGACCCGCGCCGGCGGTCGCGTCAGGCCGGGCCGGGCACCGCGTACTCGACGATGCCGTCCGTCGCGGACGAGGTCAGGATTCCGCGGGTGACAAGGACATCCAGGTGCGCGTTGGTCTCGCCGACGGCCAGCACCTGGTTGAACAGGTCGAGGTCGAGCAGCTTGCGGTTGCGGCGGGTCCAGCCCAGCTTCAGCGCGGCCTCGTACGCGGTGCCCGCCCCGTCGCGGATCGCCTCGGCCGTCTGGTCCAGCCGTTCCTCGTGGTGCTGCAGCAGTTCCGCGGCCCGGGTGTGCGAGCTCCCGCCCGTCGGGCCGTGCGCCGGCAGCAGCCGCATGTCCGGGTAGGACTGCATCAGGCGCAGCGAGTCCAGGTACTCGCCCAGCGGGAGGTCGGCGCGCGCCGGTTCGACGCCGATGGACGGCGTGATGTGCGGCAGGATGTGGTCGCCGGAGAACATCAGCGACGACTCGGAATCCAGGAACACCACGTGGCCCCGGGTGTGCCCCGGCGTCGGCACGGCGAGCAGGGTCCGGGACTGCAGGGGGATCTCGACCTTGCCCTCCAGCCACTCGTCCGGGAGTTCGTAGCTGCTGCGGGACTTCGGCGCCTTGCCGCCGTACGCCTCGGCGAGCTTGACGAGCAGCTCGTCCGCGCCCCAGCGCCGCAGCCGCTCGGCCTCGGCTTCCTGCCGGTTGGCCAGCAGCGCCTCCACGGAGGGCTGTTCGCCCGCACCGAGGCTGATCCGGGAACCGAAGTTGCGGCGCAGCGCGACGGCGAGCGTGTAGTGGTCGCGGTGGGCGTGGGTGACCAGGAAGCGCTGCACGTCTTCGAAGCCGAATCCGAGCTCGCCGAGCGCGGATTCGAGCTGGTCGCGGGCTTCGTCCAGCGCCCAGCCGGAGTCGATGAGCACCAGCCCGTCGCCGTCTTCGATGGCGTAGACGTTGACCGCGCGCAGCCCGTCGTTGGGCAGCGGCAGCGGAATCCGGTGCACGCCCGGCGCCACCTCGAACACCCCCGAGTTGATCCAGGCGTGCCGTGCTTCTGCCGCACCGTCGTTCACCGTTGACCTCCAGCCATCCGCAGCACACTGCTCCCGCGAGGATAACCCGGGCCTCTGCGGCGCGGAGAAGCTTCCCCGTTCCTCGAAACCTGGGCGAAACAGCTCGGCCGTTCAGGGCTCGTGAGGCCGCAGCGGACCGAAGTGTCCATTGGGGACGACGCTCAAGGGACGAAGCCCGGCGACCGCGCGAGCCCAATCCAATTTAGACTTTCAGAATCCTGGTGCCACGACGACGAATGCGACCGCGTCGTCACTCCCGCGACGCGATGCCGCCGCAAAGGATCTTGATGTACTGGTCCGCGATGGCGTCCGCGGTGAGCGTTCCACTCGGGTCGTACCAATGCACCGCCGTCCACACCATGTCGCGGATGAAGCGGTAGGTCACCTTGGGGTCGAGGTCCTCGCGGAACACCCCGGCGCTCCGGCCGTCCTGCAACACGCGAGTCCAGACCCGCTCGAAGTCCTCGGCCGCCTGTTGCAGGTAGCCGAACCGCTCGAACCCGCCGAGGTACTTCGACTCGTTCTGGAAGATCGCGATCGCCGCCCGGTACTGCCGCATCGCGCCGAAGGACCGCCGGATGAGCTCGGTGATCGCGGCGCGCGGGTCGCTCGCCTCCCGCAGCACCTGCTCGTTGGTCTCGCGCTGGGCGTCGAGGAACTCGCGCAGGATCTCGTCGACCATCGACTCCTTGGAGTCGAAATGGTGGTAGAGGCTGCCGGAGAGGATCCCGGCGGCGTCGGCGATGTCCCGCACGGTGGTGGCGAGGAAACCGCGGGTGGCGAACAGCTCGCCGGCGATGGCCAGCAGTTCGGCCCGCCGCCCGGAGCCGCCGGAATCCCGCGCCGCGCGGCCACGGGCGGACAAGCGCTTGGTCGAAGCCACGACGCCATCTTCGCAGAACACTCCCGACCGCACCGCCGGAGGTGACCGATTTCGCGAGAAATCGACGGTCACCCGGAAAGCATCGCCCGGCACTGCAGCGACTCACCGACCGGAGCGCGACCATGCCGTGACCGAATGAGGCGCCTGTTCCCGCTGCCTGACAACGGGAACAGGGTCAGGTGAGCTGGACGACGGCCCTGGCCTTGGCCAGGACGTCGACTCCCCCAGCGGTGGCCGCGAGCTCGATCACGGCCTGCTTGTCGCCGAGCTTCTCCGCCACCCGACCCGCGACCACGACCTCGACCCCTTCGTCGTCGTCCGGGACCACGACCGGCTTCGCGAAGCGGACGCCGTACTCCAGCACCGCGCCCGGGTCTCCCACCCAGTCCGTGACCAGCCGTGCCGCCTCCGCCATGGTGAGCATGCCGTGCGCGATCACGTCCGGCAGCCCCGCCTGCTTGGCGATCCGCTCGTTCCAGTGGATCACGTTGAAGTCACCGGAAGCCCCGCAGTACTTCACCAGCGTCAGCCGGTGGATCGGATAGCGCTCGGGACCGATCTCGGTGCCGACCTCGACGTCGTCGTAGCGCACGCTCGCCGGCATGCCTCACTCCCCTCCGGCCGCGGTGCCCCGCGACACGATGACGTTCACCGCGGTGCACACCAGCTCGCCGGCGCCATCGCGGATGTCGGTCTCGATGCGCACCAGCTCGTTGCGCCCGGCGTCGCGGATCTCCGCGATCCGGCCCGTCGCGGTGAGCACGTCACCGGCGCGGATCGGCCGCCGGTAGCGGAACTCCTGCTCGCCGTGCACGACCATCCGGTAGTCGAGGCCGAACTCGGGGCGCCGGATCGGGTTGCCCGACGACGCGGCGCCGGCCGCGACGATGCCGAAGGTCGGCGGCGCGATCACGTCGGGATGCCCGAGCTCGCGAGCAGCATCCGGGCTGCGGTAGGCCGGGTTGGCATCGCCGATGGCGTCGGCGAACTCGCGGATCTTGCCGCGCGTCACCTCGTACGGTTCACCGGAACCGAAGGTATGCCCGACGAATTCCCGGTTGATGGCCATGAAACTCCTCCCACACCGCCGAAATCCGTGCTCCCGCGGCGCCCGTCAGCCGAGGCGCTCGATGATCGTCACGTTCGCCGTGCCCCCGCCTTCGCACATCGCCTGCAGTCCGTAGCGACCGCCCGTGCGTTCCAGTTCCGCCAGCATCGTCGTCATCAGCTTGGTCCCGGTCGCGCCGAGGGGATGGCCCAGGGCGATCGCGCCGCCGTTGGGGTTGACCCGAGCCGGGTCGATGTCGATCTCCTTCAGCCAGGCCAGCACCACGCTCGCGAAGGCCTCGTTGATCTCCACCACATCTATGTCCGAGGCGCTCAGCCCGGCCTTCGCCAGGGCGTGCCGGGTCGCCGGGATCGGCGCCGACAGCATGAAGACCGGGTCGTCGCCGCGCACGCTCATGTGGTGGATGCGCGCTCGCGGCGTCAGGCCGTGGTCGGCGACGGCCTGCTCGGAGGCGATCAGCAGCGCCGAGGACCCGTCGGAGATCTGGCTGGCCAGCCCGGCGGTGATGCGGCCGCCCTCGCGCAGCGCCTTGAGCCCTTCGAGCTTCTCCTTGCTGGTGTCGCGGCGCGGACCTTCGTCGCGCTCGACACCCGCTACCGGCGCGAGTTCCTCGTCGAACCGGCCCGCGTCGATCGCGTCGATCGCCCGCCGGTGGCTGGTCAGCGCGAACTCCTCCATGTCCGAACGGGAGATGTCCCACTTCTCGGCCATCAGCTCGGCACCGCGGAACTGCGTCACCTCAACATCGCCGTAGCGGTCCTGCCAGCCCGCGGAACCGGAGTTCGGGCCGTAGGCGACGGGGAATCCGAGCTCCGCACCGCCCAGCAGCGCGCTGCCGATCGGGATGGCGCTCATGTTCTGCACGCCGCCGGCGATCACCAGCTCGGCCGTGCCGCTGAGCACCGCCTGGGCGGCGAAGTGCACCGCCTGCTGGGAAGAACCGCACTGGCGGTCGATCGTCACGCCCGGGACGTGCTCCGGGAACCCGGCCGCCAGCCACCCGGTGCGGCCGATGTTGCCCGCCTGCGCGCCGACCGCGTCGACGCATCCCCACACCACGTCGTCGACCGCCGACGGGTCGATCCCGGTGCGGGCCACCAGGTTTCGGAGCATGTGCGCGGACAGGTCGGCCGGGTGGATGCCACTGAGCCCACCGCCGCGCCGGCCCACCGGGGTCCGCGCCGCGTCGATGATGTACGCCTCCGCCATGACCGTCCCTCCGTCGCAGGCACCGGTCGGCTGATCCGGGAGAGGCGCCGGCCGGGCAGGCTCGATCCGCTGGACACCAGCGGCAGCCGGAGTCTAACCTAACAAGCAAGTGTTTGGTAGAGACGAAGAACGTTGCGGCGTCAGGGTTTGCGGGCCACCGCTCCTGCGATGCAGTGCTGGACGGGGTAGAGCGGGTTGAGGCGGGGACCGGTCGGCCACCAGTCCGCGCACTTCACCAGGCCCGGGTCGATGAAATCCAGGCCCGGGAACATCGCCTCGATCTCGGCGCGGGTGCGGAACACCCCGGTGCCCATCGGGCTGTGCAGGAACGCCTGCTCCATCCGCCGGGCCAGCTCGTTGTACTCCTCGGTCTCCGGGTCGAGGAAGTGGCTGATGGCCACGTAGGACCCCGATGGCAGCGCGTCGACGTATTCCCGCATGATGTCGGCCGGTGGTCGCTCGCCGTCGTAGTGGTGCAGCGTGCCCAGTTGGAACAGCGCGACCGGTTCGGAGAGGTCCAGGTGCCGGTTGACGACCTCGTCCTGCAGGATGCGCGCCGGCTCGAAGATGTCGGCGGGGCTGAAGTGCGTCTGCGAGTTCTCCTCCAGCAACGCGCGACCGTGGGCGAGGACCACGGGGTCGTTGTCCACGTAGACCACCCGCGACTCCGGCTTGATCCGCTGCACCACCTGGTGGGTGTTCTCCGCGGTGGGCAGGCCCGATCCGCAGTCGAGGTACTGCGTGATCCCCGTTTCCGCGGCGATGAACCGGCTGACCCGGATCAGGAACTGGCGGTTGTCCCAGGCCAGCTGCGCGGCCTCCGGCGTGACCTCCCGGACGCGCCGGAAGACCTCGCGGTCCACCTCGTAGTTGTCCTTCCCGCCGAGGAAAGCGTCGTAGACGCGGGCGATGCTGGCCTTGCTCGTGTCGATGTGGACCGGGGTCGCTTCCCCGTCGGACGCGGTGAGGTCGGCTGCCATGGTTCCTCGCTTAGGGATGATGTCAGGTGCCTCGGGGTTGCACAGAGTACGAGCTTCATTTCGGGGAGTAAACGTCCGGCGTGCTAAGAATGTGAGGTCGCGCAAGTCGATCTTGAGCCGAACGAGTGGATCGATCGGTGCGGGTGCATCCACCGCGGCGGTGCGAGAATCGGGCGGAAATTCGACCAGGAGGTGCGGCGATGGCTCGGGAAGCGGGATCCGCCGACGGCGACGCGACCGGACCGGACGGCAGCCCGACGGCCCGGCGCATCATCCTGGGCGCGCAGCTGCGCCGGCTGCGGGAGGCCGCGGAGATCCTGCCCGCCGAGGCCGCCTACGCCATCCGCGGCTCGGAATCCAAGATCAGCCGGATGGAACTGGGCCGGGTCGGGTTCAAGGAACGCGACGTCGCGGACCTGCTCACGATGTACGGCGTGACCGATCCGGCGGAGCGCGAGCACTTCCTCCGGCTGGTCTCCGAATCCAGGCAGCCCGGCTGGTGGAACCGGTACGCGGAGGCCATGCCGCAGTGGTTCCAGGACTACGTCGGGCTCGAAGGGGTCGCCTCCCGGATCCAGACCTACGAGCTGCAGTTCGTGCCGGGCCTGCTGCAGACCGAGGCCTACGCGATGGCGATCGCGAGCTCGGGACACCCGAAGCTGGCCGATGACGAGACCCGGCGCCGGGTCTCGCTGCGCATGAAGCGGCAGCGGCTGCTCGCCCGCCCGGACGCGCCCCGGCTCTGGGCGGTCATCGACGAATCCGTGCTGCACCGGCCGATCGGCGGCGCCGCCGTGCTCCGCGCGCAGATCGACCACCTGCTGGAGATGACCAAGCTGCCGAACATCGCGCTGCAGGTGGTGCCGTTCTCGCTCAGCGGGTACGCGGCGGAGGGCTCGTTCACGATGCTCCGCTTCAACGAGCCCGAACTGCCGGACGTGGTCTACCTGGAGCACCTGGGCGGCGCGCTGTACCTGGACAAGCGGGAGGAGATCGAGTGGTACGGCAGGACACTCGATCGACTGATGGTGGACGCCCGCACTCCGGAGCAAACCCGCCAGTTGCTGCGAAAAGCCCGCGAAGCGCTCTGACGCCGAAATAGTTCGAGTACGCACAGTGATCGCGCGTGTGCGCAGAGCTGTGGTACGGTCCGGCGCAATGGCGAATGCAATTGCATGTGCAGTCGACCGAGGGAGATCTGATGCACGGTCAGTTCGAGGTCCCGGTCTCCGCGCTGGGCGATGTGACCTGGCAGAAGTCGCGCCACAGCGGTAAGTGGGGCAACTGCGTAGAGGTCGCGGCCCTGGACGACGGCACCATCGCGATGCGCCAGTCTCGCCAGGTACACGGCACCGCGCTGATCTACACCCGAGCCGAGCTGGCCGCTTTCGTGCGCGGCGCCAAGGACGGTGAGTTCGATGACCTCGTCAGTTGAAGTTGAGGACCAGGACGCTTCCAGCATCCGCCTGCGCAAGCTGGTGGCGCGGGGCTTCCGGCTGATGCCGCCGGTGCGCGACACCGACGGCGAGCTCATGGCGTTGATCTACGTGCGCCCGCACGCCGACATCGTCGACGTGGTCGAGCTCCGCGGCGAAGACGATGTGCGCGCCGCGCGGGTTTCCCGCGGGGCCGACTTCCGGGACGACCGGGCCGAGGCGCAGTGGCGCACGGCCGGTTCGGCGTGCGACGTGCTCGACCAGGTCCTCGCGCTCCCGGAACGCCTCATCACGGTGCGCGCCTGACCTTCGGTTTCCCGCGCTCGTGAGTGCTTTGGTCCGCCATGGCGGACCAAAGCACTCACGAGTCCGCTACGCGCCCAGCTCGGTCAGCAGCTTCGTGGCTTGGTCGGCGAAGGACGGGTCCTCGGTGCGCACCGCCCGGTTCAGGAGTTCGCGCGCCTGCTGGACTTCGCCGCGCCGGTAGCGGATCTCGCCGACCCGGTAGGCGGCCTCGGCGATGAGTTCCGGGTCTTCGGTGCTCGCCAGGGTGTACTCGTAGTGCCGGACGGCCTCGGCGTGATCTTCGCGCCAGTAGTGCATTTCCGCGAGGTGGGCGGCGGCGAGCGCGGCGTTGGGATGTCCCAGGTCGATCAGCGCCTGGAACCACGGCGCCGCGGCGGCGATGTCGCGGCGGCGCTTGGCGATCACCCCGAGGTTCATCGCCGCCTTCGCGGACAGCTCCGCGTCGTCGGATTCCCACGCCCGGAGGCTCCAGTCGTGGGCCTCCGCGTAGTCCTCGGCTTGGAAGGCCATCGACGCCAGCTCCAGCAGCGCCTCCCCGGCGTAGTGGTCCTCCGGCGCGGACTCGATCAGCCGCAGGTAGGTCTGCCGGGCCTGGTCGAGATCGCCGTCCTGGCGCAGGGATTGCGCCAGCGCGTAGGTGGCCATCGGCGAGAACCGGTCGTCGGCGCTGCCCGCCGCTTCCCGGAACGCCTCGATCGCCCCGGCGGTGTCGCCCTCCTCGCGCCGCTTGAGCCCGAGCATCGCCTTCATCGCCGGAGCCAGGACGCCGTCCTGGCTCCGCATGAGTTCCTCGGCGGCGGCCGGGTCGTCGTCCTTGAGCAGTTCGACCAGCCGGTATTTCGCCATCGCGGCGCGGTTTTCGTCGCCGGTGGCGAGCACCCGCTCGTACGCCTGCCGCGCGCCCGCCGAGTCGCCGCGCAGCTGCAGCGCCTCGCCCAGCGCGAGCACCGCCTCCGGCGCGGGCTCCGGGGCGCCGATCTCCACCGCGCACCGCAGGTAGATCAGCGCGGCGTCGGGGTCCTCGGTCTCCAGGAACTCCACGCCGGTCTCGTGGGCCCACTCCGCGACGTGGGATTCGGGCACCACTTCGGCGAGCCGGCGCAGGGTGTTCGCGGCGCCGAGATGATCGCCCGCGGCGCGCTGCCCGTCGAGCACGACGCGGACGTTGTTCAGCGCGTCCTCCGCCATGTCGTCGTCGGAGGTGTAGGACGCGGTCTTGACGAAAGCGGCTACGGCACCGGTGAAATCGTCCGCTTCGTAGCGGATCAGGCCCAGCCCGAACTCGCCGCGCGCCGCGATGTCGGGCTCGTCGCTGCGGCTGACCCGCTCGAACTGGATTCGCGCCGCGTCCCGGTCTCCTTGCGACAGCAGCAGTTCGCCGAGCCGCCCGCGCACGGCGTCGGAATGCCCGGGAATCCCGAGTTCCGCGGCCTCGCCGAGCCAGCGGATGGCCTCGGCCGGGTCCTCGGCGCGCTCGCCGAGCAGGCCCATCGCGATGACCGCCGTTTTCGGGTCGGTGGAGTGCGCGGCCCGGCGCAGCAGTTCTAACGCCTCGTCGCTCGTCTCGCCGAGCTGCTCGATGCGGTGGTGCAGCACGGCCCCGAACTGCTCGGGGGTTTCGGCGCCTTCCTCGGCCCGGTCCCAGATCTCGCGTGCCTCGGCGACCTCCCCGGCGACGAGGTGCAGGTGGCCGAGCAGCACGCCCGCGTCCACCGCCCAGATGCCGGAGCCCGCGGCGATCGCGTGCCGGCACGCGGATTTCGCGCCTTCCTGGTCGTGCAGCCGGGTCAGCAGCTGGGCCAGCAGCACACCGGCCTTCGCGGTGGCCTCCGGTTCGTCGGCGGAGCTCGCGCGGCGGTACCAGGCCAGCGCCATCGCGTGCTCCCGCTCGCCTTCGGCGAGTTCCCCGAGCGCGATCTGGGCCTTCGGCACCAGCGCGGGATGCCCGTGGTCGGCGACCATCCGGAAGAACTCCCGGGCCGCCGGGTCGTCGTTGTTCGCCAGCGCCCGGCCGAAGTCCAGCCCGAGCTCGGAACAGGTCTGCAGGTCGTCGCCGAAGGCGCCGGACAGGATCGACGCCGCGGCCGCCGGGTCGCTCCAGGAGGTGCACCAGTAGTCGGCGACGCGCGCCGAGCCGAAGTGCTCGCGGATCGCCGCCCGGGCGCCTTCGACGTCGCCGTCCTGGATCAGCCGGAATCCCCGCTGCTCGGCGGTTTCGACGCCCATCTGCTGGTACACGTACGGCGTGACGTCGGGGTCGCCGAACTCCAGAGCCCGCTCGTAGGCGTCCTTCGCGCCCGCTGCGTCGCCGTTGTCCCGGAGCATGTTGCCCAGGTCCAGCGCGGCCTGGGCCTGCACATTGGGCACGCCCGAGGCGATCACGCGCTCGAACGTTTCCCGCGCGCGCTCGGTTTCTCCGCGCCGGGAAAGCAGAACAGCGATGCTGGCGGTGGCGTGAGCGGCTTCGACGCGGGTTCCCACCGACTCCGCGCGACGGAACGCCTCCATCGCGCCGTCGGTGTCGTCCCGCTCGAAGCGGAGTGCGCCCAGCCTCAGAGCGGCGTTCACGGTGTTGGCGGTGTCGCCCGCGGCGACCTCGTCCAGCAGCGCATCGGCGCGGTCGAGCTCTCCCCGGTCCTGCAGCAGATCCGCCAGGCTGCACTTCGCGACCGCGGCTTCGTCGTCGTCCGTGCTCCGGGCCGCGTGCTCCCACGCCTCGACCGCGCCGTCGACGTCGCCGCTCTCGTTGCGCAGTGCGCCGAGGAAGAGCCAGCCCTGCTGGACCCGTTCCGGGTGGCCGGCCTCGACCACCAGCCGCAACGCCCAGTCGGTGAACTCGGCGGCGCCCCGGCCCTGGTAACGGTGCGCCAGGTTCAGGCACAGCTGCGTGGCCGTGTAGTGCGGCTTCTCGTCGTCGGTCAGCGCGAGGAAGCTCGCCCGCGCGGCGTCCAGTTCCTGCCGGATGGCGTGCATGCCGAAGGACGCGACCGGCGCGGCGGCGGAGGTGGAGTCGGCCGCCTTGGTGAACAGCTCCAGCGCCGACTCCAGGTCATCTGCCTCGACCAGTTCCTCGCCGAGCAGGAACGCCGCCCGCGGACCGAACTCGGGGTGGCTGCCGGCCGCGGTGCGGCGGTAGAGGTCCAGCAGCTCGTCGTGCCGGTCCCAGGTGCGGTACATCAGCGCGAGCTTCCCGAACACCTCGCCCAGCACGACGGAGTGCCCGGTGGCCGCCGCGGTCTCGAACGCCGCGATGGCGCCTTCGAGATCTCCCTGGTCCAGCAGCAGATCGCCGAGCTCGGACGCCGCCCACGGCCGCAGTGCGGGATGTCCTTCGCCGACGACCCGGTGCAGCATCCGCAGCCCGTCCTCCAGCCGCTGCTCCCGCACCAGCCAGCGGGCCAGCAGGTGACCGGCCTTCGTCCAGACCAGCCGGTTCGGCGATTCGGCGAGCCCGGTGAGCATCTCCACCGCTTCCGGCACGTCGATGGTCATCACGTGCTCGGCCTTGATCACCGCCGCCAGGTCGCGGGCCTCCGGCTCCGCGCCGGCGATGAGCGCGTCGATCATGCTGCCGTCGCCGTGCTCGAACTGCAGCAGCGCTTGCAGCACCGGCTGCGCGGCCGGTTCGTCGAGCAGCGCGTGGCGGAACGCGCCGTCCTGCGCCAGCGATCCCTCGTCGGATGTCGCGGCCCAGCGCAGCGCCCGCCGCGCCCGGTCGGGCTCGCCCGCGGTCGCCTCCACCAGGCCGAGCGAGTTGGCCGCCATCACCGACCAGATGCGCACCTCCATCTCGATGACCTGCTGGTACGCGGCTCGCGCGGCGGCGAGGTCGCCCGCCGCGGCCGCCTCGCGGGCGCGCTGCGCGAGTTGCTTGGCGTCGCCGCCTTCCGGGGCTTCCTGCGCGTCGATCACGTCCATCATGGACAGTGCCAGCTCGGCCTGGTGCGCGACGTGCGGGTCGTCGGCGTCGGCGGCCTTCCGGAACGCCTCGGCGGCGGCCGCCTGGTCTCCGTGCTCGTAGAGCAGGACGCCCATGTTGTACGCGGCGAGCGGCGCCTTCTCCGGATGCCCGGAATCGGCCACCTTGCCGAACGTCTCGACGGCTCCGGCGATGTCGCCCTCGTCGCGCTGCAACTCGGCGAGCACGCCGAGCGCCTCGGTCGAGTAGCGCGGGTGGCGGGTATTGATCACCCGCTGGTAGGTCTCGCGGGCCTGGTCGGCCCGGCCGAGTTCGCGGTGCACCATGCCCAGGTGGATCAGCGCGTGCAGCCGCACGTCGGGGCGCGGGTCGTCGGCTGCCTGCCGGAACGCGTCGGCCGCACCGGGCAGGTCGGCCAGGTCCTCCAGCACGCCGCCGAGCAGCACGTAGCCCCAGCCGAGGTGCTCGGGATGGCGGTAGGCGATCATCCGCTCGGCCATCCGGCGCGCCATCGCGGAGTCGTCGACGTGCAGCGTGTACAGCTTCGCCGCGCCCAGCGATCCGTACTTCGGGTGCCCGCTGTCCAGCAGCCGCAGCAGGATCGGCTCGGCGTCGTGGTCCCGGCTCTGGTCCAGCAGCAGGCACGCCTGCTCGTAGGCGACCTGGAGGTACTCGTCGGCGGACCGCTCGCCGGGGCCCGGCAGGTCCAGCTCCTGGGCGAGCTCGACCACGGCGGGATCGTTGCAGGCCAGTGCGCGGTCTCGGGCCTCGCGCGCGCCCTCGGTGTCGCCGAGCATGTGCAGCACCTGCGCCAGCAGGGCGTTGGCGCGCCCGGCCGCGTCCGGGTCGGCGCCGTAGGCGGAGAAGTGCAGGACCGCCTGGGCGGCGGTCAGGTCGTCGGCGTCGAAGAGCAGCAGGCCCAGCGAGATCGCGGCCGTCTGGGCGTAGATCGGGTGCCCGGAGTCCAGCGCCCGCTGGTACATCGCGCGGGCACCGGCGGCGTCGTCGCGCTCGTCGAGCAGACCGCCGAGCAGGCACGCCGCGTGCACGGAGCTGTCGAAGTCGCCGTCGTCGAGGACGGTCCGCAATTCGTGCTCGGCGGCGGCTTGATCACCGCTGATCCACAGCTGCCGAGCTCGGGTGACCCGCTGTTCCCAGAGTGACATGCCGTGCCTCCGATCAGGTGATCATCGATCGCGGCGAGGATATCGGTCCGGCACCCGGGCTTCGGGCGAATCCCCTCCATCCGGGGCACGACGAAGATCACCCATCGCGACAGCAACCCGAGGCCGGGCTCGTGCGTCCCACGATGCCGCACTTCCGTCCAAACAGGACTCTGGGTCGCCGGCCGCCCGGGGCGAACGGCCCGTTCACCCCGGTAGACGAGGCAAACGGTCCGTTCACCTCAACCGCCCAACACCAGTACGCACGACCGGCGACGAGCGAACGGCCCGTTCACCTCGATAGACGAGGCGAACAGGCCGTTGACTCGAGGCCACGTCGCTGAGCCGGGCGGCGCACGAAAAGGAGCGGGCCGCCCGCTTGCGCGGACGGCCCGCTCCCGTCGAAATTCCGGCGAACGCCGGGGGTCAGCCGGCCAGCTGCTTGAGCCGCTCGAAGCCCTGCTGGTACTGGTTCAGGTCGGTGTTGCCGCCGATGCCGGCGACATCGCCCTTGTCGGTGTACTGCCAGAAGTCCCAGTCGGAGAAGCCGCCGGGAACCGCCGGGCTGTCCACTTCGTAGGAGGCCAGCCACAGCGGGTGGCCGTCGAAGGTGTCGGTGCCGCCCATGCACTGCCGCCAGAACGACGGGTTGGCGTAGATGATCGGCTCCTTGCCGGTGCGCTCCTTGACCTTGTCGTTGAAGGTCTTGGTCCACAGGTGCATGTCGGACACGGACAGGCCGTAGCAGCCGCCGGAGTTCGGGTCCACTTCCAGGTCCAGCACGGGCGGCAGGGTCTTGCCGTCGGACTGGTAGTCGGCGGTGTTCAGGAACCGCTCGGCCTGCACCTCCGCCGAGGACGAACCCGGCCGCGCGAAGTGGTAGGCGCCCGCGATCAGGCCGGCGTCCTTGGCGCCGTGGTACTGCTCGCTGTAGCGCGGGTTGGTGAAGCTGGTGCCGTCGGTGGCCAGCACGAAGGTGAACTTCTTGCCGTCGGCCGCGACCTGGCGCCAGTCGATGTCGCCGTTGTGGTTGGACACGTCGATGCCCTCGACCGGCGGGCCCAGCGGGGCCTCCGGAGCCGGCTGCGCCTGCGGGGCGGGCGCGGCCTGGGGAGCCGGGGCCTGGGCGGCCTGCTCGGGAGCGACCTGGGCCTGCGGCTGCTGGATCGGGGCTTCCACGGCGGCTTCGTGGACCTCGGTCTCGGTCGGGCCGGAGGTCGCGCTGCCGATCACGAGGCCCACCACGCCGACTGCGGCGACGGCGGCGCCCACCTGCATGGACCGGGTCCGCGGCGCCCGCCGCACGGACTCGGGGAGCTTCTCGACGTGCGGCGCAACCCTCTCCCGGAGACGCCGCACCACGGGTGCTTCCTGAATTCGCTGCAGCAGCGGTGCGAGCCACTGCAGGACGCGCTGGATCAGCGGGGCGAGCCACTCGCCGACGCGGTGCGCCGCCGGCCGCACGCGATCCACTGCCGTGCGCAGGGCCTGGTCGGCACGCAGCGCAGCGGAACGCAACCCGCGGTCAGTCGCCTCGTTCGGGGTGGAGGCGTGATCGTTGTTTTCGGGGGATCTTGGTTGGTCGGAGGATTCGGGGTTCACGAGTCACCACACTCCAGCACGGAGCGTGTGCATGCATCGCGGTTTGTACGTACGCGGGTACCTGGATTAACCCTATCGGGTACGCGCGCCGCTTGATCCGTCACGATTTGTGACTGCGCGGCGTTCGGCGGCAGCAGCCTAGCGGCTCAGCTCACAAGCCCCGCCCCGCGGGGGGCGACAACCCGCGGGGCGCATGTGACAAGTGGGGATGTCGGTGGCGTTGTGCCTCGGCACCTGCGCCCGGAGCTGCGCGCTAGATCCGGTACAGGCTCCGGGACACGTAGCTCGATGCCTGCTTCGCGCGCAGCTCGCACAGCTCCGCCTTCAGCTCGCGGGCCTCGACGACCTCCGGCTGGTTCCCCGGCGCCAGCGCGAGCAGGTCGATCACGTGCAGCGCCTGCTGCACCTCCCCCGCGTCGCGCAGCTCGCGGGCCCTGGCCAGCACCGCCGCCTGGTCCGTGATCGCGTCCGCGACCGCTGCCGCGGCGACGTCGGGGCGGGACGGGTGCAGGTTGGTCGGGTTGAAGTCCCACCAGCCGGTCTCGGACCGCACGATGTCCCGGACCACGTAGTCGCGGTGCCCGTAGGTCTCGGCCATCCACGACTGCTCGAACAGCTCCGCCGGGTAGTCGAGGTCGTGCAGGATCTCGCCGACCACCATGCCCTTGTTCAGCCGCGCCACCACTTCGGCGCGCAGCCAGCGCAGGGCCCGCGCTGTCCCGGTGAGCATCTCCCCGACCTGCTCGCGCCGCGGCTTGCCCCACTCCGGCACCACCACGGCGGGGTCGAGCGCGGCGAACCGGTCGAGGGTGTCGGCCCAGCGCACGGGGTCGCGGAGGGTGCGCAGCGGCGTGCCGACGTTCGGGATGGACTCGATCAACGCCGCGCTGCCGTAGAGGATGCGCTCCTGCGGCAGCCACACCGCCGTCACGTCGTCGGTCTCCGACGGCGCCCAGAGCAGCTGCACCACGCGGCCGGTGGTGCCGAGCGTCAACGACTCGGCGTAGGTCTGGTCCGGGAACGTCTGCGGGGGTACCGCCGGGAAGTCCTCCTTGGCGCGGCGGAACTGCATCGAGTTGAGGTGGGACTGCAGCCCGCCCGTCTCGGCGTACCGGCGGTAGCGGCGGACCACGTTCTCGTGCGCGATGATCGTCGGCCGCGGGTCGCCGCGGCGTTCGGCGTCGGCGAGGAACCCGGGCACGCCGTAGTTGTAGCCCATGTGCCCGTGGCTGTAGACGATCCAGCGGATCGGGGCGTCGGTGTGCTGCCGCAGGTCGGCGAGCGCGTCCGGGACCAACTTCGGACTCGGCCCTGTGTCGACCACCAGCAGCCCCTGCTCGGTTTCGACGACGAAGCTGTTGCCCTGCAATCCCAGCTGGTAGACCCCCGGGGCGACGACCTGGGTCGGCCGGCGCTTCTCAAGCGGGTTGCGTTCGGCGGTGTCGGTCATGCTTCCTCCGGTACGACGATGAGCGAGTCGACGGCGACGGGCGCGCCGTCCGCCGTCAGCAGCAGCGGGTTGATGTCGAGTTCGGCGAGCGCCGGTACCCGCACGACGAGCTCGCCGAGCCGGGCCAGCACCGCGGCGAACTCCTCAGTGGACAGTTGTGGATCCGCGTCGGCGAGGGCGCGTGCGATCGCCCCGGGACGCGCGGGCAGGCGGATCACCTGGCGCGCCAGCCCCGCCTCCTCGACGCGCGAGCCGCCGGGTCCGATCAGCAGCGCGGGCCCGTAGTGCGGATCGCGCACCGCCCCGACGGCGATCTCGCCCTGGTGCGCGAGCTGCGGCTGGATCACCGCGCGCGCCCCGGCGAGGCCCAGTTCGCCAGCCCTGGCAAGCAGTTCCGCGCAGGTAGCGGCGACGTCCGGCGCCGCGACGCCCAGCTTGACCAGGCCGAGGCGAGCGCGGTGCGGCGCGTCCGGCGAGTCGATCTTCACGACGTACCGATCGGCGGGTGGCAGGTCCTCGCCCGCGACGGCGGTGTCCACGTAGCGCACGCCGAGTTCGCGCAGCACCTCGCGGGCATCGATCTCGGTGACCACGCCGGTGTGCGGTTTCAGCAGCTCCACCGCCGCCGACACGTCCTGCTCACCGATCTCGACGTCCAGCTGCGCCGGGCGGATCACGCCGGGCAGCGCGCGGATCAGCCCGGCGATGCTCGGGTACACCACCCCGGGCGGCGTGCCGGCCAGCGCGCCCGGCGGCGGGCACGCCCACACCAGCCAGCTCGGCGAGTCCAGCGCGGCGATCTTCTCGGCGAGGTCCCGGTACAGCTCCGGGAACAGGTCGCCGAAGGTGAAGCAGCAGACGACGCCGTCCACCTCGGGATCCTCGTCGAGCAGCGCGAGCAGCTGCCCGAACGCGTCGGAGCTGCGGTAGAACTGCCCGCCGAGGTCGATCGGGTTGTCCGTCGACGCGACGCCCGCGAGCTCCAGCTCCTCGATCCGGTCCCGGGTCTTCCCGCTCAACGGCCGGACTTCCGCGCCGAGCGCGGCCAGCCGGTCGGCGATGATCGCCCCGGCGCCGCCCGACATCGACAGCACCGCGATGTTCGGTCGCGGCGGCAGCGACACCTCGCGTTGCAGCGCGACGACGAGATCGGCGAACGACTCGTCGTCCTCGGCCACCACGATTCCCGCGTCCCGGCACAGCGCGTCGAACAGCAGCTGATCCCCGGCCACGGCCGCGGTGTGCGAGAGCGTCGCACGCTGCCCGGCCTCGCTGGCACCGGCCTTGAGCACCACGATGCGCTTGCCGAGTTCGACCGCCCGCCTGCCGAGCCGCTCCAGCGCCTCCGGGTCGCGGATCTGCTCCACGTACAGCCCGAGCACCCGCACGTCGGGGCGTTCGACGAGGTAACCGCCGATGTCGGTGACCTCCAGGCAGGCTTCGTTGCCGACGCTGGCGTAGTAGGTGAAGCCCACACCTCGGGCGTCGAGCAGGCTGGCCAGCACGAAGCCGACCGCACCGCTCTGCGACACCAGCGACACCGGACCCGGCGGCGGCGCGGGCCGCGCCACGTACGCGGTGGTCGTCACGTTCGCAGAGGCGGGCTTGCTGATCACGCCGAGGCAGTTCGGCCCGAGCACCGGCATGTCCCCGGCGGCCTCGCGCAACCGCTGCTGCCGCTCCCGGCCGTCGGCGCCGTCCTCGGCGAATCCGGACGAGAACAGCACGACGGCTCCGACGCCACCGCGCCGCGCCCGCTCGATCACCTCGATGGCGGCCTCGGCCGGCACGGCCACGACCAGGATGTCCAGCAGCTTCCCGGATTCCGCCAGGTCGTCGAGGATCGGCAGGTCCACGTCGCGGTTGCGGGGCTCCACGGCGTACAGTTCGCCGCCGAACCCGCCGGAGCGCAGGATCTCCACCACCCGGCTCCCCCACGACCCGGGCCGGGCGGACAGCCCGATCACCCCGATCGCCTTGGGGAAGAACAACGAATCCAGCGGCATGCGGCCTCCTCGCGATCTCAACTCTCCGGCTCGTGCGTGCTTCTTGCTGCTGCACAGGTCGTCAAACTCAGGGGCGGTCGGCTGCGGCCGACAGCAGGCCGAGGCGGCGGGCGTCGCGCTCGGGGTTCACGACCAGCACCGCGAGCAGGCCGCCGACGATCATCAGCCCGGCGCACAGGCCGAACGCGGTCTGGAATCCCGCCCCGCCCGAACCGGCGGCCTGGACGAGCGCGCCGGTCACGGCGGGCGCGAACACCCCGGCCAGGGTCACCAGCGCCGTCTTCGATGCGATCACCGCCCCGCGCTTGCGGACCGGCGCGATCTGCGCGGCAGTCAGGTAGCCCAGCGGGAACGCCACGCTCGGCAGCCCGAACGCCAGCGTCATCAGCACCAGAGCGGCGGCACCGCTGGTGTGCGGCAGGAGCAGCATGCAGCCGCCCGCGAAGGTGACGGCCAGCCCGGCGACGACACCGCGGGCCACCCGGCCGGTGGCACCACGGCGCATCCAGCGCCCGGAGAGCCACGGGACGACCAGCATCACCAGCGCGTTCAGCACGTTCGGGATCACCACGACGACGCCGATCTGGTGCGGCTCGTACCCGAGCGCGTTCTCCAGGTACATCGGCAGCCAGGCGGTGTTCATCGCCAGCGCCCAGTACGCGCCGACCCCGGCCAGCAGGCCGCCGACGAAGGTGCCGTTGAAGAACAGCTTCCGGTACGGCACGTCCGGCTCGCCGCCCGCCTGCACGACGCCGTGCTGCCCGGCGTCATAGGTGGTCAGCGGCCCTTCGCGGCCGATGAACGTCCACAGCACCACCCACACCACGCCGGCCAGCGCCAACGCGACGAACGCCGCGCGCCAGCCGTGGTTGGTGATCAGGTAGACCAGCGTCGGCGACGCGATGACCAGGCCCAGCGCGCCGCCCATCTGCGTCAGCGCCGTGGGCACCGACCGGCGGTCCTCCGGGAACCACTTCTGCACGGCGTGCACGACCATCGGCGCGGTCGGCCCTTCGGCCGCGCCGAGCGCGATCCGGCTGAGGTACAGGGTGGAGACGCTGGCCGCGAGCAGCAGCGGCACCGAGGTCAGCGACCACAGCACCGCCAGGATGCCCAGGATCCAGGTGGTCTTGACCCGGTTCGACAGGAAGCCGACCAGCACCGCGGACACGCTGAACAGCAGGTAGAAGCTGCTGGCCACGGCGCCGTACTCGGCGGCGCTGAGCCCGAGCTCCCGCATGATCGGCCCGGCCGCGAGCCCGAGCACCGCCTTGTCGCCGAAGTTGATCACCATGAGGGTGACGACCATCGCCACGACCAGCCAGGCCCGCACGCTCCCGGGCTGCGTCTGGCGCGTGCCGCTGCCGGCAAACTCGGTGGTCTGGGGAACCGCCAATGAACTCGCCTCCTCGCGGCGGCGGCCTCAACGGCGAGGCCGCGCCGACCCACAGAGGAAAGCGCGTGTTTAACGTTTCGTCAATCCTGTGGAGACAGACTTTCCCTCAACAGCAAGCTCTTTCATGATCTACTCAGACATCCTGAACAGGTAATTCAGGGCTTCTCGGGCGCCTGCGGCCCCAGCCGTTCGGCGACCGCGAGCATCCGCTCGTCCAGTTCGCGCACGCCGATGCCGAACTCCTTGGCCAGCCGCGTGCGCGACATCGCGTACCCGAGCGACAGCGAAACCATCATCGCGTGCAGCGCCACCGGATCGATCTCCGAATCCAGCGCCCCCTCGGCCTGGTCCTGCTTCAACCGCTGCTGCGTGCGCGGCAGGTCGGGCATCAACCGCAGCGTCGAGTCGCCGTCCAGCACCAGCAGCGCGACCAGCCGGTACATCGACACGTACCGGATGCAGCCGCGCAGCACGTGCTTCATCCGGTCGCCGAAGCCCAACGGCTCGTCCTGCACCCGCGCGCTCATGATCCGCTGCCGCACGTTGTGCCGCAGCGCCGCGCGCAGCAGATCGCGCCGCGAGCCGAAGTAGTGGTACACCAGCGCCCGGTTCACGCCGGCGTGATCGGCGACCTCGCGCAGGTTGAGACCCTTGAGCACGCCGTCCCGGGCCAGCAGTTCCAGCGCCGCCCGTTCCAGGGAGCGCGCGGTCTGCTCGCTGTCCATCGACGCGCCGCCCGGCGTCCGCGACTTAGCCATCCGCGTACCGTACTCAAACCGGATCACCGCACGGGATCAGGCGGCAAGCGGCGGACCCGCGAGAACTACGCGGGCCCGCCGATGCAGCCGGGGGCGGATCACCACCACTTCACGTTGCCGCCACCCATGCCGCCGATGCCGCCACCGCCCCAGCCGTTGCCGCCGATGCCGGGGCCGCCGTGGCCACCCGGACCGCCGATGCCGCCGGTGCCGTTGTCGGGTGCGCCGTCGCCACCGTCGCCGCCATCGCCACCGCCGGTACCGCCACCGGTACCGCCACCGTCACCGCCGTCGCCGCCGTTGATCACGACGGGGCCGCCGGTGGGCGCGAACGCGGTCATGACCGTGCGCGCGGGCAGGAACTCCACGCGCTGCTCGCCGAGCTCCTCCGAACTCAACACTTCATCCTTTTCGAACACCTGATCCTCCCTCAGTCCGGAAAAGGGCTCGGAATCCAGTGGAGATCGATGCCCAAACAAGGTCCAAACCCCCAGATCCCCGTTCCAATGCCCCAGATTAGTCGGCATCAGCACGGAGGGTAGGGGCAGCCGCAATGCCGCGCAGCACGAAAACCTCCGCCAGCCCGGGTGGCCATGCCGTAAAACTCCGACCAATATCCATAAACATGCCCTCCCACCTGCATCAACGCAGTCCGTGATCTCCAGGCAATATCAAATTGAAATCGGTCGAGATCCTTTCTTCCGGACAATGACATCGCACTCCCAGCTGTCGTTCTCCAGCTAAATCAACTTCCAAAAACACCGCGTCGCGTAATATCCGGCGACCGATCGCGTCCGGCGAAATCCGGTCACACAAACCTGCCGGAACGAAATAGCTCGCATTCCGCGCGACGAGAAGATCACCGCCCCGCGCCAAGATCAGGTTTGCGGCACCCCGGACCACCGAGGGCACGCGAGCGGATCCCGCGCAACTCGGAATCACCCTTTCGAATCCAGCGAGTCAGTAGTTCTTTCGCCTCGAACTCTGCCACCGTTTGGCCCAGCCATGATCACACCCGGTTAGGAGTTGCGTCGATGAGTAACCGTCCACGTCGGGCCCTTCCCGCCGAGGTGCCGAGCGCCTTCGGCGGCGGCCACAACCCCGGAACGCGATGGCCGCTGCCCGGCGCCGCCGTGCTCGCCGCGGCGTTCAGCCTCATCGCGGTCCAGCCGGCCGACGCCGCCCCCCCGTCCTGCACCCGGACCGACAACGGTTCCGGGGTGAACATCTTCTGCAGCCGGGGAATCCCGGCCGGGATGACGGTCGACGGCACCGAGGGCAACGACCGGATCGTGCTCACCGGGGCGCTGGCGGGCACCATCAACGCCGGCGGGGGCGACGACACGATCACCATCACCGGCCGCAGCGGCGGCACCGGCGGCAAGGGCGGCAACGGCTACCTCGGCTGGGCCCGCAGCGACCGGGACATCGACGGCACCAGCGGCGGAAAGAACGGCGGCGGAACCGGCGGCATCGCGGGTCTGAGCGGCACCGACGCCAGGACCAGCGCACGGGCCGGAGGCAGCGCGGGCAAGGGCGGCCCCGGCGGCGTCGGCGGTCCTGCCGTGGCGGAGACCGGCGTGCTCAACGCCGGGCTGGGCGACGACACGATCACCATCCTCGGCGGTGCCGGCGGCAACGGCGGTGAAGGCGGCGACGGCGGGCCGGGCAGCACCAACCCGGCCGACGCGCGCGGCGGCGCCGGTGGCAACGGCGGCCAGGGCGGCATCGGCAACCTCGGCCGCATCAACCCCGGCGAGGGCAACAACACGATCACCATCACCGGCGGGAACAACGGCGACGGCGGCACGGGCGGCCGCGGCGGACCCGGCACCGCGGAAACGCGCAGCGGCAACGGCGGTGTCGGCGGCAACGGCGGCGGTGGCGCCCTCGCGGCCAACGGACCCGGCGGCGTCGGCAACGGCCCCACCGGCACGATCGTCAGCATCGGCGACGACGACATCACCGTGCAAGGCGGCAAGGGCGGCCGGGGCGGTGTCGGTGGCAAGGGCGGCGACGGCCAGCCGAGCGCCACCAGCTCCCGCGGGGGCGTTGACGTGGAAGGCGACGGCGGGGCCGGCGGAATCGGCGGCAGCGGCGGGACCGCCAACGCCGGCAAGATCATGTCCGAGAACGGTGGCCGGTCCGCGGTCCACGTCCTCGAGGGCCCTGGCGGCGACGGCGGCGGCGGTGGCGACGGCGGCGACGGCAGCGGCATGGGCAGCACGGCCGGGCTACAGGGCCAGGGCGGCCTCAACGCCATCGCGGGCACCGGCGGAGTCGGCGGCACCGGCGGGGCCGGCGGCCGCATCGGCACCGAAGAGGCGGCCCGCCAGGGCTCCTGATGAACACCCCGAGCCGACTGCGGCGGATCAGATCCCCGCCCGCTCCGTCGAGATGCACCCCGTGGGAGTGAATCAAAGTGCAGCGGGCGTCCGGTGCTTCTAGGTTCTGGCCCGTGCGCCGGGATCGTGCCGCAGCGGCGCTCCAGCGGGGCGGCCGAACTCCGGTTTTCCCCTGTGAATCCCCTCGAATTGAGAAGGAGCACCAGATGCCACAGACCTCTCGGTCGCTGAGCGCTGCCGAACTGGACGACCAGCGCGTCGAGTTCCTGCCGGCGCGCACGGTCATGTCGACGTTCTGGCTCCCCTGGAGCGGCACCGACGTCCTGGCCCCGTACGACCCGCCCACGCACACCCACACCGTGACCGGCGACGCCAACGTCATCACCACCGGTGACATCACCGGCGGCAACGGCGGCACCGGCGGCGGCAACGGTGGCGGTCAGGGCGGCGGCAACGGCGGTGCCGGCGGCGCAGGCGGCCTCGGTGGCGACGGCGGCGACGGCGGCGATGGCGGCAACGGCATCGGCGGCAACGGCATCGGCGGCAACGGCACCGGCGGCAACGGCGGCGGCAACGTGGGCTGACGCCGCGGATCGTTCGACAGCACCACCACCGGCGGGCGCGACCTCCCCCACCAGCGAGGATGTCGCGCCCGTCGGCCACGTTCGGACCTGATCAGGAGTCGCGATGGCCGCCCCGCACCAGGCCGGGTCGCCCCCGGCGGACGAGGACGTAGCGCACCTGCCGGTGCCCGCGCTCGTGGCGGGCACCGAGCTGATCGGCCGCTACCAGGGCTCCGGCCACCGCGAGGCGCCGTACCTGGTGCGCCGCCGCGACGGGCAGGTGCTCCAGCTCTCGCACCTGCTGTACCTGGCGGCGGCGGGGCTCGACGGGCGGCGCAGCTTCGCGGAACTCGCCGCGCGCCTCAGCGTCGAATCGGCGCGCACCGTCACCGCCGGGCAGGCGTTCTACCTCGTCGAGAACCGGTTGCGGCCCGCCGGGATCGTGGCCGTTTCGGAGTCCGGGGCGCCGCCGGAGAAGATCCCGAAGGGCCGGGATCGGTTGCTGGCGTTGAGGTTCCGCGTCGCACTGGTGCCGGAGCGCACCGTGGCGGTCATCGCCCGGATCTTCCAGCCGCTGTTCTGGCCGCCGGTGGTGATCGTCGTCCTCGCGGCCTTCGTCTTCGCCGATGTCTGGCTGGCCGTCAACGGCGGCGCCGAACAGGTCGTCGCGGGCGCGAAGGAGCTGCTCAACCGGCCGGAGCAGATGCTGCTGGTGCTGGGCGTGCTGATCGTCTCCGGGATGTTCCACGAGTGCGGTCACGTAGCCGCCTGCCGCTACGGCGGCGCGCGGCCGGGCGCGATGGGCGTGGGCATCTACCTGGTGTGGCCCGCGATGTACAGCACGGTCACCGATTCCTACCGGCTCAGCCGCGGCGGCCGGCTGCGCACGGACCTCGGCGGCATCTACTTCAACGTGATCGCGATGCTCGTCATGATCGCCGCCTACGCGCCGACCGGTTCGGCGTGGCTGCTGGCCGCGTTCCTGGCGTGGCAGGCGACCACCTTCTGGCAGCTCCTGCCGTCGGTCCGCTTCGACGGCTACTACATCCTGAGCGACCTGGTGGGCGTGCCCGACCTGTTCGACCGGATGGGGCCGGTCCTGCGCAGCCTGCTCCCGGGCCGCCGCCCGCACCCGCGCGTGCAGGAGCTCAAGCCGTGGGTCCGCCGGGTGATCACGGTGTGGGTCGTGCTGGTGATCCCGTTCATGGCGTACTGGATCATCGCCTTCCTGCTGCTCGCGCCGCACGTGCTGCCCACCGTGTGGCAAGCGCTGGTCCTGCAGTGGAACGGCGTGGGCTCCTCGGTGCGGGCGGGCGACGCCGCCGCGGCGGCGGTCGGCGTGCTCCGGCTCGCGCTGCTGGTGCTGCCGTGGGCGGGCCTCGCGCTGGTGCTCACCAACCTGACCCGCCAACTCATCCGGTCGCTGCGCAGGTGGCGGGCGCGCCGCGCGCTCGAATCGCGGTAGGCCCCGGCGCCGGAGGACGGCGTTTTCGCGCGAACCCGGCGTTTCTCCTGAGGCAAGACGCCGGTTTCGCGCGAAAACGTCACGGTCACCCGGACGCACCCCGGGTGATCGCGCGGTCTCGATGGGCGACGTTCCGACACGCCGACGTGAGTGCCGACGTTGCGCGCGGGCGGTGTCCGGCAGAATGCTCGGTCGGATCTGGCGAAGATCGCAGAGAAGGCGGAATCAGCATCGTGACGACTGTTCATCAGAAGATCGCCGAGGAGCTCGGCGTCCGCGAGCGCCAGGTGCAGTCTGCCGTCGACTTGCTCGACGGCGGGGCGACTGTGCCGTTCATCGCGCGCTACCGAAAGGAAGCGACCGGCGCCCTCGACGACGCCCAGCTGCGCACGCTCGAAGAGCGGTTGCGCTACCTGCGCGAGCTCGAAGAGCGGCGCGCGACGGTGCTGGAATCGATCCGCTCGCAGGGCAAGCTGACCGACGAGCTGGAGGCTCAGGTCAACGCAGCGGACTCGAAGGCGCGGCTGGAGGACATCTACCTGCCGTACAAGCCCAAGCGCCGCACGAAGGCCCAGATCGCCATCGAGGCGGGCCTGGAGCCGCTGGCGGACCGGCTGCTGTCGGACCCGAGCAACGACCCGCAGGAGACCGCGGCCGGGTTCGTGGACGCCGAGAAGGGCGTCGCCGACGCCCAGGCCGCGCTGGACGGCGCGCGCTCGATCCTGGTCGAGCGGTTCTCCGAGGACGCCGACCTGATCGGCGAGCTGCGCGAGCGGGTGTGGACGCGCGGCCGGATGGTCTCCAAGGTCCGCGAGGGCAAGGAGGAGGACGGCGCGAAGTTCGCCGACTACTTCGAGTTCTCCGAGGGCTTCGCGGACCTGCCGTCGCACCGCATCCTGGCGCTGTTCCGCGGCGAGAACGAGGAGGCCCTGGAGCTGGCGCTGGAGCCCGACGACGGCGCGGAGCAGGTGGGCCCGACCGACTACGAGCTGCGGATCGCGCAGCAGTTCGGCATCGCCGCGCAGGGCCGCCCGGCCGACAAGTGGCTGTCCGATGTGGTCCGCTGGGCGTGGCGCACCCGCATCCTGACGCGGCTGAGCGTGGACCTGCGGCTGCGGCTGCGGCAGAACGCCGAGGACGAGGCGGTCCGGGTGTTCGCGGCGAACCTGCGCGACCTGCTGCTGGCCGCGCCGGCCGGTTCGCGCGCCACGATGGGCCTGGACCCGGGCTTCCGGACCGGCGTGAAGGTCGCGATCGTCGACGGCACCGGCAAGGTCGTCGCGACCGACACGATCTACCCGCACCAGCCGCAGCGGCAGTGGGACCAGGCGCTGGCGAAGCTGGCGACGCTGGCCAAGGCGCACAACGTGGACCTGATCGCGATCGGCAACGGCACGGCGTCGCGCGAGACGGACAAGCTGGCGGGCGACCTGATCAGCCAGAACCCGGACCTGAAGCTCACCAAGATCTCGGTGTCGGAGGCGGGCGCGTCGGTGTACTCGGCGTCGGCCTACGCGTCGCGGGAGCTGCCGGAGCTGGACGTGTCGCTGCGCGGCGCGGTGTCGATCGCCCGGCGCCTGCAGGACCCGCTGGCGGAGCTGGTGAAGATCGACCCGAAGTCGATCGGCGTCGGCCAGTACCAGCACGACATCTCGGAGACGAAGCTGTCGCGTTCGCTGGACGCGGTGGTCGAGGACTGCGTGAACGCGGTCGGCGTGGACGTGAACACGGCGTCGGCGCCGCTGCTGACGCGCGTGTCGGGCATCAGCGAGGGGCTGGCGGACAACATCGTCCACCACCGCGACACCAACGGCCCGTTCCGGACCCGCAAGGCGCTCAAGGACGTGGCGCGGCTGGGCCCGAAGGCGTTCGAGCAGTGCGCGGGCTTCCTGCGGATCCCGGACGGCGACGACCCGCTCGACTCCTCGGCGGTGCACCCGGAGGCCTACCCGGTGGTGCACCGGATCCTGGGCAGCACCGGCGGTGAGATGACCGGGCTGATCGGCAACGCGAAGGTGCTGAAGTCGTTGCGGCCGCAGGACTTCGTGGACGACAGCTTCGGCCTGCCGACGGTCACGGACATCCTGGCGGAGCTGGACAAGCCGGGCCGCGACCCGCGACCGGAGTTCAAGACGGCGACGTTCGCGGACGGCGTCGAGAAGATCGCCGACCTGAAGCCGGGCATGACGCTGGAGGGCGTGGTCACGAACGTGGCGGCGTTCGGCGCGTTCGTGGACGTGGGCGTGCACCAGGACGGCCTGGTGCACGTGTCGGCGATGTCGAAGAACTTCGTCAACGACCCGCACGACGTGGTGAAGTCGGGCGACATCGTGCGCGTGAAGGTCCTGGACGTGGACATCCCGCGCAAGCGGATCTCGCTGACGCTGCGCCTGGACGACGAGCCGGGCGCCGGCGGTCGCCAGGACCGCGACTCCGGCCGGGGCCAGGGCGGCGGACGCGGCCAGGGCGGCGGCGGCCGCAACGGCGGCGGGCGTGGTCAGGGCGGCGGCGGTCAGGGCCGGGGCGGCCAGGGCGGCGGCCAGGGCGGTCAGGGCCGAGGCGGCCAGGGACGCGGCGGACGCGGTCAGCGCAACGATGCCCCGTCCGGATCGATGGCCGACGCCCTCCGCAAGGCGGGCTTCGGCAAGTAGCCGTTTCAGCTGGTCAGGGCCCGTGCGTACTTTGGGTTGCTATAGCGACAAAAAGTACGCACGGGCCCAGTGCGCTCAGCGCTCGAACCGCCCGGCCTTGATGGCGGTGACGAATAACCGCCACTGCCGGCCGGTCGTGGTGAAGTACCCGGCACCCCGGTCCTTCGAGTCCCGAACCGCCGCACCGACGGCGGTCGGCGCGACCTCGACGCACGCAGTCTGCTGGTGCGAACGGCTTGCCTTTCGCCAGCTGCTGGGTTCTCGAGTCATGTCTTGCTCTCCATCTCCTCAGTGACCTTGGCAATGAGGTTCACCGACTCGACCGGACTCATCGCCAACTCGCGCAGCGTATCGGTCGCCTCGCGATATGCGTCCGTTTGTTCTTGCTCGTGCAGGAATACTGCAGAGGCGTACTGCTCCAAGTGAACGATCGGATCTGACTTGGGGAACTCAAACAAGATGTATGACCCAAGCAGTGCGGGATGCCAGACATCGAGGTCGGCTGGGATCACCTGAACCGTGACACTTGACCACTCGGACATGGTCAAGATCTGCTGGAGCTGGTCAGCCATGACCGCTGGCCCACCGATCGTGGTGCGTAGCGCGGTCTCCAACGCGAGGAACGTGAAGTGCGGCCCCTCCTTGCGGGTCAAAACGTCACGACGTCCAACACGTAGTGTCACGCGGGTTTCTAGATCGTCAGGCGGGGCACCAACACCTGCACTCATCAGGGCACGCGCGTAGTCGGCGGTTTGAAGCAGGCCAGAGATGACGAACGGCGACACCTCCGTAATCTGCTTGGCAGTCTTCTCGAACTCGATCAGCGTGGTCAGCTCGTGGTGCACACCAGGAACACCAGGCGCGAGCCAGTTGGTCCGCTCAGTTCCACGCGCGAGCTCGATCACCCGTTCACGTTCGGGTTCTGGCACGCCGACAGCTGCGAGCACACTCGCTACAAACTCAGGCGTGGCGGTGGTTCTTCCACTCTCGCAGCGAGACAACTTTGAGTGGTCCATACCGAGCCTGCGCGCCAATTCGCGAACACCTATGCCGTGCGCCTCTCGTGCTTTTCGCAGTTCAGCGCCGACGATCCGTGCTTTCGGACTTCCTCCAGTGGTGCGCGTCATGCACCAATCTTATCTTCGGATTCGCGTTTTTGGATCACCGAATAGTGGCATTGTGCAGGCAAAACAATCTGGTGCATGCTGGTGCACACCAGATGCACCATCCTATGAGTGGGGGTCGTGGATGTATCCGTTTCATTGGGTGCCTGCTGCTGGGCAGCGGCATGCGAGCTTGGACGAAAAGCCTTGTGGTTGCTCGTATCCGACCGGGACGCAGGTGCTGACTCTGTGCCTTCAGCAGCTTTCCGCCGATGACAGCGAGCTGGCCTGGTTCTGGGACACCTGCCCCGAGTGCAACCGCGAGGCTCGGCGGCTCGCCGGTATCGAGCCTTGAGCGCGAAGACCGCAGCCCTCGAAGAAGTCGCTCACCTGCTTGGGAAAGGAATCGCGCGATGCACCCGTTCTGGACCACCCTGTCCTGCTTGGGCTCGATGCTGCTCGGCATGTCCCTGATGTACGTCTACCGCAGGCGCCTGCCCCAGCACGCGGGAGCGGGCGAAGGCACGACGAACGTCTGGCAGCTGATCGACCACGTGGAAGGCGAAGCGAAGCGGAACGACACCCCGACCGGCAGGCACCACCTGCGAGAACCCCGGGAGCCGACCGAACATTCCACACTGGACACGGTGCCGATCCACGAGCCGCCGTCGTTCGAGCTCCACCACCGGGTTCTAGAAGCCCTGCAACGCCTCTGACCACCTGACCCGGCTCGATGCCACCTTCCCCGACCCCGAGGCGTCGAGCCGACGCGGCCGGGCGGCGCACCGCCCCCTCCCCCAGGCGCCGCCCGGCCGCACCCCACTGGGAATCCACAGTGGATGCTGCGATCCGGTATTACTAGCCGCTGGCCATCGCCGCGGTCAGGGCACGACCCGGAAGTGGGTGGTCAGGCGCCCATCGTCGGCCAGCACGTGGAAGGCGATGCCGGGCGGCACGTCGCGATCGTCCGGGCGGTCGCCTTCCCAAGCCATGCGCAGGTTCCAGTTGACCGCCGACCCGACGAGCAGCGGCCGCCCGGCGAAGGTCGAGGCGGCCGCGGTGTGGGCATGCCCGGTCAGCACGGCGGCGACCTGCGGGCGCGCTTCGAGCACGGCGGCCAGTTCTTCGGGCTGTTCCAGCAGGATTCCGTCGATGAACGGGTGGTGGAGCCCGACCGGCGGGTGGTGGAACGCGATCAGCGCCCGGACATCCGGCGGCAGTTCGTCGAGCGTGGCGCCGATCCAGTCGAGCGTCGGCGCGTCGAGCCGCCCGTCGTCGCGACCCGGGATCGTGGAGTCGCACATCAGGATCGCGGTCCCGGCGACGTGGTGGGCCTGGTTGACGGGCTCGCCGCCGGAATCCCCGCCGAGCAGGACCTTCCGGTACTCCGGGCGCGCGTCGTGGTTGCCCGGGCACATGAGCACCGGGAACGGAGCGGCGAGAATCCGCGCCGCCTCCTCGTACTCGGCCTCCGCACCGTGATCGGCGATGTCCCCGGTCACCAGCAGCGCAGCCACCGGACGGGGCAAGGCCCGGAGGTGGTCCATCACGCGGGTGGCGCGCTGCGTCGCCCACTGGCTGCCGTCCAGGTGCAGATCGCTGATCTGAGCGATCAGAACGGTCATCTCTCCTCCAGAGGGCAAGGTTCAGAACTTCCCAATTCTAGGCAAAATCGGAAACCCCTCGGTGCTTTCGCGGCGACCGACTGCGCGCTCCGGGCGTGTCAGGAGGTGCGCGGCAGCGCGAGCCAGTCCTGCCAGGTGATGTCGCGGCCCAGGTAGCGGGGCTGCCGGAAGGGCCAGTCGGCGGCGATCCACTGCGGAACCAGCGCGTCGAACGCGCGCTCCACCTCGCCGCCGACGAGGTCGTCCACCACCCACCAGGCCACCTCGCCGTCGGAGCCGGCGCGCTCGGGCGGGTCGATGTAGACGCAGCCGAAGAGCGCCGTCTCGCCCTCGTCCAGCAGCGCGTAGTTGAACGACTGGTGCGCGGCTATCTCCTTCTCGTGCCGCAGCAGGTCGGCGCGGTTCTCCTCATAGGTCATCGTCTCCCTTGGCCAGGACCAAGCCGGCCCGAAGATCTCCCACAAGCGCTCTCGGGAGCCCATCACGGCGGGGTAGTCGCGCACGGCGTCCTCCTCCCGGATCGGCCGCAGATGGAACGCGGTGCCGGGCACGAGCACGTGGACGGGGTGGACGAAGTCGTCGGGGAGCCAAGCCATAAGGGCCGAGGCTACCGCCGGTCGGCGGACGACCACCGGGCTTCGGCAGGACCGACCGCGATCCGGCAGAGGGGCCCTAGGCGAACTGGTCGATCAACAGGCCCAGGCGGGCCTTGTGGTGACTGGCCCGGAGCCGGTCGCCGCGGGTCAGGATGGCCAGGCCGTGCAAGGCGCTCCAGAACACCTCGGCGAGGGTTTCCAGATCGCGGTCACCGGCCAGCGGTTCGAGCACCGCGATGAGCTCGCCGAACGCCTCCTTGAGCGCGGCGGGCGAATCCTCCGTGCCGAACGGGATGTCGACGGGCCGCACGAACATCGCCTCGTAGAGCGCGGGCCGGTCCCGGGCGAAGTTCAGGTAGGCGTCGGCCAGCGCGCGCAACGCCGCCTTGGGGGCGCGACGCCCCTGGCGAGCCCGGCGGAACTCGGTGGTCATTTCGGCGATGCCCTCGATGGCGACGGCAGCGATGATCGCGTCCTTGCCGTTGAAGTGGCTGTACAGGACCGGCTGGCTGTACTCGACGCGCTCCGCCAGCCGCCGCGTGGTGACGGCGTCCCAGCCCTCGGCTTCGGCGAGCTCGCGCGCCGACTCGATGATCAGCCGGTGCCGTTCGGCCCGCTCCCGTTCCTTGCGCTCTCTCACGGACATGACCAAATCCTAGCACTGCTAGACAATCAAGCAGAGCTACTGCTAGCGTCGCTAGAGAACAGATCACCGCTAGACAACAGGGAGTCAGCCATGGCGCTGCGACGCTTCAACACCGGCCTGATGATCGCGCTCGGCCTCTTCGTGGTCTCCTTCGGAACGAGGTTCGTGATCGACCCGACCGGAGCGGCGGAGGGCTTCGGCATCCCCGACTGGCCGCAGGGCGACGCGGCGGGCTACCTCGTCGTCAAGGGAGTGCGCGACCTGGCCTGCGCACTGATCATCTTCATCCTGTTAGCGCTGCGCCAACGCCGAGCCCTGGGCTGGGTGGCGCTGGCGGACGCGATGATCGCGTTCGGCGACGCGATCGCGGTCCTCACCCACGGCGGAACACCGGCGGCGGCCTTCGGCATCCACGCGGCCACGGGAGTGGTCGTGGTCGTGGCAGGAATCCTCCTGCTCCGCGAACGACCGCTCCCCACCACCACGACCGCGCCGGCCCGCCAGGTCGCGACGGCGTAGCGATCAGCAGTACGCCCAGCCGACGGGCGTCTTCGGGAAAGGCACCGGGACGGGCCGCCGGTTCAGCCCCTGGTGCCAGGCAGGGCACGGGTCGACGCGCGACCCGTGCGCCGCCTGGCACACCCCCAGGTTCCGGACCCCCCGGAATTCCACGATCGTGTAATCCGATCAGACGGTAGTCTAGAATGTGAGAAATCGTCAACGACGTGGTGGGCACGCGTGCTGTGATTTCGGAGTGAGTGCGATGGCTGACCCAGGAGCCGCCCTGGCCGAGCGGCTGGCGTGGCTGCGGGAATCCTTCCCCAGCCCCGAAACGGGAAGACCGTACGACGTCAAGACGATCGCCGCGGCGACGGGAATGTCGGTATCGCAGCTCTACAAGATCCTTTCCGGCGAATCGCCCAATCCCGGCTGGCAACACCTGAAAGCGCTGGCCGCATTCTTCCGCGTGCCATTGGACACGTTCGACAACAGCGAGCACGGCGAGAAGATCCGGGCGCAGCTGGCCACGCTGGTGGAACTGCGCGCCCTGAAAGAAGAAGGCGTGGAGTCCGTGAGCCTGCGCGGACTGACCGCCGCCCAGGCCGACCGGATCCGGGGCGTGGTGGAAGACCTGCGCCGCTCCAACAGCACCGCCGGTCGCGATGAGTCATGAGCGCGGTCACAACTCGGATCCGACATCGTTCCGCTGCGCACGGCTGGTGCTGCCGGTGAGCCACGATCGGGACGTGACACGATCCGACCATCGCGATCTGACGGCGCGGTGCCAGGAGCTGGCCGCCGCGCTGCCGCTGCCCGCGCCGTGGGACCTGCAGACGTTCATCGCCGAGCTGGCCGAGGCTCGCGGCCGGCCGATCGAGCTCCGCCAGGTGTCCACCGTGGACTTCGACAGCCCCTGCGGGGCGCTCGTCTCGCTCACCGACCGGGACGTGATCGGCTACGTGACCAGCACCCCGCTGCACGAGGAGCACATCATCCTGCACGAGGTCGGCCACCTGGTGTGCGGGCACTCGGACACCAGGCTCGCCGACTCGCCGATGGTGGCCGCGCTGGTGCCGGACCTGCCGCGGGAGCTGGTCGAGAGCGTGCTGGGACGCTCCGCATTCGATGCCACCACCGAGCAGGAAGCGGAGCTGGTGGCGAGCCTGTACCTGTACCGCGCGGGCCGCGTGCCCGCGCCGATCCGCGGCGTGCGCAAGCTCGACGCGAAGAGCGGCCGCACGCTCCGCCAGATCCAGGCGACGTTCGACAGCGCACGCCGCCGAGGGCCCGAGAAACTCCGATGATCAGCATCATCCTGCAAGGCGCGGGGATCGTTGCCGTGCTGGCGGCGATCACGAAGCTCGTGCAGTCGCGGCGCTCGTTGACGCCGAGCGTGGTCTACCTGTGCGGCGCGATCGGCTTCGTCGGCCTGTCGGCGGCCCTGGTGGCCCCGGCCTCGCTGCTCTGGGTGTCCGCCTGGGAACCGATGCCGAACCTCGGCCGGCTGGTGGCCAACATCCTGGCCATGGTCGCCGGTGTGTGCGTCCACGGACTGCTGACCCACCTGGTGCACGACGGCACGCGGGCGCGGCGGATGATGCGCGCCCAGGTGCTGGTGGCCGCCGTCGCCGCGGCCACCATGACGGCGTTGATGATCGCCGCCGGCATCCCGTTCCACCCCGAGTTCCTGTCCGCGTTTGCCGACCGCCCGGCGGTGGCCGCCTACGTCACCGTGTTCGCGCTCTACATCGGGTGGGCCACCTCGGTGTTCGGTTGGTTCCTGCGCCACTACATCGCCCAGAGCAGCCGTCGCTGGTTGCGCGCCGGGCTGCGCACGATCCAGGCCGGCTGCGTGGCTTCGGCGGGCTGGGCGCTGACCAAGATCGCCGCCGCCGTGTCGGCGGTGGCCGGGCACGACCCGGGCGTGCTGGACCCGTTGGGCGGCGCGTGCGCCGGGGCGTGCGTGGCGCTGGTGGCCGTCGGGGCGACGATGCCGGTCTGGGGCCCTCGGGTGGCGATGCCGATCACCTGGTGCCGCGCCAAGTTCCAGGCCCGGAAGCTGCATCCGCTGTGGCGTCGGCTGGCCGACGAGCTGCCGCAGATCACCCTGCCCGCAGGCGCGGTCGCCTCGAACGCGCAGTTCGCGCTGTACCGGCGGGTGGTGGAGATCCGGGACGCGCAGCTGGTGCTGCGGTCCTTCGTCCACCCCGAGGCGGGCCACTGGGCCCGCCGGGCCGCCGAGGAGGCCGGGCTCGACGAGCGGGCAACCCACCAGGTGGTGGAGGCGGCCGGCCTGGCAGCCGCGCTGGACGCGCACGCCGCGGGCCACCGGCACCGAACCGAACCGGGCGCGGCCACCGCGCCCTACCGGGGCGTGGCCGCCGACCTGCACACCGAGGCGCGCTGGTTGATCCAGGTCGGCCGCGCTTTCGAGCGCTCGCCGATCGTGTCGACCGTGCGGGACCGCGCCCGCGCCGACCTCCCGGACCCGACGCCCTAGCGGCGACCGGGCTCGCCTGACGTCGTTTTCGCGCGAAACCGCCACCACCAGGCACGGCGAACGCCGGTTTCGCGCGAAATCGCCAACGCCCACGCGTGCCGGATGGCGATCTCGCGCGAAATCACCAACATCCATGCATGCCAGGTCGCGTTTTCGCGCGAAACCGCCGCGGGCTGTCAGACCAGCGCCGCGAACACGCCGCCGCCGACGACCGCGCCGACGAACGCTCCCACGGTGACCTGCGCGGGCGTGTGGTCGCCGAGCTGCGCCCGGGACCAGGAGACCGCCGCCACCACCAGCACCAGGACCAGGTAGGCCGGGTGGTAGACCACGGCGAGGATCACCACCGCGCCCGAGGCCACCGCCGAGTGCATGGACACCTTCCACCAGACCGTGATGCCGCCCGTGACGAACAGCGAGGCGATCATGGCGATGTCCAGGGCGATCAGCAGCCACGGCGCACCGAACGCGACCAGCAGTCCCAGCCCGATCAGGCTCATGACGATCAGCGCGACGAACGGCACGAACCGGCCCGCGCGGTCGCGCACGTGGTGGCTGTCCCACCGCCCGGTCTTCGCGCCCCACACGATCACGCCCATCGGCAGGATGCTGCTCGTGGCCGACACCAGCAGCCCCCAGCCCAGGGTGGGGCCGAGGGCGCGGGTGGCCTGCCAGGCCACCGCGAGCGGCAGCAGCACGACGATCACCCACGGCGCGAAGACCTCGGTGAGCAGGCGCGCCGCGCGATCCTTGCCGGACCGCCGGGTCGGCACGGGGTCGGTCTCGGGTGCTGCGTTGGTCATGGGTTCCTCTGGAGCTCAGGTCACGGCGTCGCGCGCCGGTGTCCACATGGGACAGATCTGGGTGCCTCATGAGCACTTCGGAGTGCCATGGCGATCCGAACCGCTCACGAGCGGTCGGCCACGCCGATCAGGACGCCTCGCTGGGCTTGCCGGTGTTCACCAGCAGCTCCACCAGCTTGTCGCCGAGCACGCCCGGGATGACCCGCTCCGCCGAGCGCGCCGCGGCCGCGTTGAGCGCGGACATCACCAGCGGCCGCAGCCGCTGCAGGACGTCGGAGTAGTACGGGATCTCGTCGTCGCTGGGCATCGGGCGGGTCAGCACGTGCTTGCGCACCACCTCGACCAGGATCTCCGCCACGTGGTCGATGTCCTTCTGCAGCTGCTCGGCGAGGTCCAGCACCTCGTTGAGCGGCACGCCGAGGCTGACCAGCTCCGCTCCGGCGTCCAGCAGCTGCGGGCTCGGCGAGACGAAGCTGCGGCCGCGGCGCTCCAGCAGGCCCAGTTCGATCGACCGCTTGATGTTCGACGGGGAGAACTGCTTGCCGAACTTCTCGCGCAGCTCCCCCACCGTGACGGCGCGGGGCGCCTCGTCCGCCCAGGACGCGCCGACGACCTCCTCCAGCCCGAGCACCTCGCCGAGGCTGCGCCCGGACTCCCAGGCCGTGATCATCTCCTTGATCTGCGCGAACGCGTAGCCGCGCTCCAGCATGTTGATGATCAGCCGCAGCCGCACCAGGTGCGCGTCGGAGTAGATCGCCGTGCGCCCCTCCCGGCGAGGCGGCGGCAACAGCTCCCGGTCCTGGTAGACGCGCACGTTGCGCACCGTCGTGCCCGCAGCCCGAGCAAGATCGTCGATCCGGTAGTCCGCCACTCGACGAAGTCTAGTTCCCCTGTTCGAACCACGCCGCGACCTGGGCCGCGCCCGTGCGTCGCCCGAACCGGCCGACTTCGGACGGGGCGAAGCCGACGGACGCCGGCAGCGCCGCGCGAGCACGATCCCTTCGCCGCCGAGCAGCGGGCGTGGCCTCCGCCGCGCCCGCTGCTCCGTCGAACGTCAGCCAGCGTCCGCCTTGGCCGCTTCGCCTCGCGGGGCTCGGTCGTTCCCCTTGAGCGCGAAGCAGAACAACGAGGCGACCACCAGCACCCCGGCAGACGCCAGCAGCACCACCTGCATCGCGTTGACGAACCCCACCGCGAACGCCTCTTGGCCCAGCCGCGCGAAGAGGGCGGCGTCCTCGGGTGACAGACCAGCCGGCACCGACGGCGGGCTGAACCGCCCTCCCCCGGCCACCGCGCTCTCGACGAACTGCGCGCGCAACCCCGCGGGCAACTGGTCCGCGCGCAGCTCCGCTTCGCCGCGCAGGGCCGAGTTCAGGCAGGAGGCCAGGACGGCGCCCACCAACGCGGTGCCCAGCACCCCGCCGACCTGCCGCGTGGTGCCTGCGACCCCCGATGCCGCACCCGCGAACCTGGGATCGACGCCGTCCATGGTGACCTGCTGCAACGGCGCGAACGTCGCACCGCTGGCGATGCCGATGATCAGCAGGCCGGGCAGGAGCGGCCAGGCCCCGGAGTCCGGCCCCGCCATCGCGGCGATGACCACCAGACCGAGCGCGAGCATGATCATCCCCGCGGCGAGGACGCGCTTGCCCCCGATCTCGTCGGCCAGTCTCCCCGCATACGCCGAGCCGATCGCGGTGAGAACGGCATTGGGCAGCAGGACGAACCCCGCTTCCAACGGCGAATACCCCTGCGCCATCTGCAGGTAGAGGACGAGCACGAACGCGGTGCCGATCATGCCCAGCTGGAAGACGAAGCCGATCCAGTTCCCGGCCGCGAAGTTCCGCCCGGCGAACAGACCGAGCGGCATCAGCGGCTCACCGCGCTGAACGTGCTGCCAGCCGACGAACAGCGCCAGGAGCACGATGCCGGCCGCGATGACCGACGGGATGCCGATCGGCCCGCTGATCGTTCCCCAGTCGTAGCGCTCGCCCTCGATGAGGCCGAACACGATCCCGCTCAGGCCCGCGGTGGCGAGCACGACGCCCACCAGGTCGATCTTGTGCGGGCGTGCGACGCGCAGTTCCGGGACGAACGCCAGGACCAGCACCGCGGTGACCACCCCGATGGGGACGTTGATGAAGAAGATCCAGCGCCAGCCGAGGTGGGCGACGACGAACCCGCCGAACACCGGGCCGAGGATCGGCGCGAGACCCGCGATCGCGCCGAAGACGCCGAACGCCCGGCCGCGCATCCGCGGCGGGAAGATCTTCAGGATCGACGAGATCACCTGCGGGAACAGCAGCGCTCCGCCCAGTCCCTGCAGCACTCGCGCGCCGAGCAGCTGCCCCGGCGTGCTCGCGAGTCCGCAGAGCGCGGATGCGGCGGTGAAGGCTGCGATGCCGATCAGGAACAGGCGCCGGTACCCGAAGGTGTCCCCGAGCCGTCCAGTCGTGATCAACAGCGCCGAGAAGACCAGCAGGTAGGCATCGATCACCCACAGCACCTGGTCGTACGAGGCGCCGATGCCGTCGATCAGGGTCGGGACCGCGATGTTGACGATCGTCGCGTCCAGCAACGACATGAAGAAGCCGACGCAGAGGATGCCGAGCACCAGCCACGGGCGTCGCGCCGCTGACCGGTCGGCGGAATTGTTCTCCAGCACTCCGATTACCTCCGAGAATTCGGGCACCGGTCGGCGATCCGGGAGCCGAAGCACGCGGCCTCGGGCCCGGATCCCATGACCGGTCCGGGAAATGTGGGCGTTCCGGTGACGTCGCGGAGACGCCCTAGAACCCGGGTTTCGGAGAATTGCCGGAAGCTGCGCCGAGTTCGGCGCGCGGAGAGCCGGAATGCGGTGATTCGAAGGCAAAACGCAGGTCTGCTCGCCCGATTGTCACAACCATCTCAGAACACCTTGCTGCGATGTGGTGTGACTCCCACCTTTCTCGCGTCATCGGACGTGAGGAAAGCTGATCGGCGAGGCTACGTCCACGATGGGAAGTGCCCACGGTGAGATGTCGACGCGGAGCCTAGCACAGCGCCCCGCGCGGGCGGGTCCGAGCTGTCGTGACCGCAGTTTCAATGGAAACTGCGGTCAGTCGTGGTCGCCGTCGACGTAGAACCAGGCCCCGTCCTCCCGGACGAAGCGGCTGTCCTCGGTCAGCACTCCGGCGCGCCCGCCCAGGCGGTAGTGCGCCTCGAACCGGACCGTGCCCTCCGCGTCGAACGGCCCGCCGCCGGTGCGGTCGAGGATTTCGAGGCGGACCCAGCGCTGGTCGGGATCGAGGCTCAGCGAGTCCGGCCGGGTCGAGGGGTGCCACGAGGCCAGCAGGTACGCCGTGTCGCCGACCGCGAACGCGCTGAACCGCGAGCGCATGAGCTGCTCGGCCGTGGCCGCGCGGCGCTCGCCGGCGTGCAGGCGGGCGCAGCACTCGGCAAACGGTTCGCCGAGGCCGCAGGGGCATCGCTTGGGGGTGCTCACCCCGACAGCTTCTCATCAGCGCGGGGAACCGACGGTCGTGAGTGCGAGAACCGGTAAGAACCGGCTTCCGCACTCACGACCCCCGGTCAGCTCTCGCGGCAGTGCGACGCGGTGCCGTTGCCGGGCGGGACGTCGAGCGTCGGGTTCCGGTCGAAGAAGCCGACCGGCTTGAGGGTGAAGCCGCAGAGGTCCACCGGCATCACCGGCCAGTCCTCCGCGCGCGGGAAGTGCGTCAGGCCGAAGGTGTGCCACAGCACGATGTCCTCGCCGTCGATACCGCGGTCCTCCGCCGTGAACGCCGGGATGCCCGCGCCGCCGTGGCTCTGGTTCACCCACTCCCCCGCCGGGTAGCGCTCGTCCGCCGCGTACCGGGTGACCCACAGGTGCTTGGTCGCGAACTCGGCGCGCTTCGCGATCGACGAACCGGGATCCGCCAGCAGCACCGGATAGCCCTGCGGGTGCAGCGCGTACCCGACCGGCTGGCCGAGCCGGTTGGTGCGCTCGGTGTTGACCACGTGCCAGGCCCGTCCGCTGGCCGGGTCGGCCTCCCGTCCGGCGTCGCTCTCCCGCGCCAGGCGGGTGACGCTGCGGGTGAAGGCGTTGCCGTGCGGGTTCGCCGCGCTGATCGGCTCGCGCTTCGCCTGCACCTCGTCGACGGCATTGCTGGTGCCGTCGACCATCATGTCCAGCCGCGCGCTGAACAGGTGCTGGTGGAACGGCGCGCCGAGGCCGGGGGCGAGCTCACTGGCCCAGCGCGAGCCCTCCGCCGGGTAGGACGAGGTGAACACGATGCCGGTGGCCTTGACCTCCAGCTGGATGGTGCCGTCCAGGTAGAGGTACCAGTAGAAGCCGTAGTCGTAGTTGCCGACGCTGCTGAAGAAGGAGATCACCAGCCGCCGCTGCCGCCGGGTCTCGGCCGATCCGGTGAACACGTCGGTGTGCTTCCACAGCACGCCGAAGTCCTCCTCGTGCATGCACACCGCGTTGCGCAGCGTCCGGGGCGCGCCGTCCTCCTGCGCCACCACCGCGTCGAAGTAGTGGATCTCGCCGAGGCAGTCGCAGCCGAGGGTGAGCTCGTTGGCGAGCTTGCCCAGCGAGTACTCGCCGGAGTCGAAGTAGTTCTGCCAGAACCGCGCCGGGGCCGGATCGCCGTAGTTGACCAGCATCTCGGCGACCGAGGCGCGGTAGATCACCGGCCGCTCCCGGTCGCCGTCGCGGAACGACAGCTGGTGCAGCACCAGGCCTTCGCGCGGGTCGAAACCGACGCGGAAGCGCCAGTTCTCCCAGCGCACCTCGTGGCCGTCGACGGCGAAGCTCGGGCCGTCGGGCTGGGTGATCTCGATCGGCTTCAGCGTGTCGCGCCGCGGGCCGAACAGCTCCTGGTCGGGGTAGTTGCCGCTTTCCGCCGGGACCGGCAGGTGGCGGTCGTCGACGACCTCCAGCACGCGCTGCTCGATGACGTCGACGTAGGCCACCAGCCCGTCCACCGGGTGCGCCCACGGCAGTTCGTCCGGGTCGTTCTGCACGAATGCCAGAGCGCGCAGCATCCGGCGCCCGGTCTCCCCGGCGACGCCGAACCAGCCGGCGGACAGCGGGCAGACCCGCACCTCGTCGATGTCGTCGATGCCGCGGTCGCGGATCGCCTGCCGCCACGTCTCGTCGGCGCGCACGATCTTCTCGACCAGCTCGTACTCGGTCAGCATCACCGGCGGCTGGCCGTGCTCGACCGGGTCGACGGTGTGCCGCTCCACCACCCGATCGCCGGTCAGCGACACCACGGTGGTGGTCAGCTCCCCCGTCTTCGTGTCGAGCAGCACCGAACGCACCTGGCGGTCGAAGTCGCCGCCCGCCAGCACCACGGCCTTCGCCGGTTCCTCCAGCTGTACCAGGGGAAACCGGATCGAATCGCGCAGGAGTCCCGCGCCCTGCAGGACCTCGCGGTTGCGCACGATCTCGTCGGAGCTCAACGGTTCCAGCGGATGCTTCGTCATCGCCTGACCTCTCCAGTCTCGGTCGCCCCGGATCGCCCCAGATTCCCTTGGCGCAGGGGGCTTCGTCCAGCGGATCACCACGATCACCGGATCGTCGCAACCGCGCCGGCCGGCTCAGCGCGCGTCGTAGCGAAGCCGGTTGGCCACGATCTCGGTGCGATGGTCGATCGCCCACTCGCCGAGCGCGAGCGCCGGGCCGAGCAGCGAGTCGCCGAGCTCGGTCAGCGCGTAGTCGACGCGCGGCGGCACGCTCGCGTGCACGGAGCGGCTGACCAGGCCGTCGCGTTCCAGCTTGCGGAGCGTCAGAGTGAGCATCCGCTGCGAGATGCCGCGAACGGCGCGGTGCAGTTCGCCGAAGCGAAGCGGCCCGTCCCGGAGCTGCCCGACGACCAGCAGGCTCCACTTGTCCCCGACCAGCGCCAGGATTCCCAGCACCTCCTGGCAGGCCGCTGCTTCCACTGCATCGGCGCGGGTCAATGGTTACCTCCGTGTGCGTCACCGACAGGAATGTGCCGTCTTGTGCCGACTCCGTTGGTACCAAATGATGTGCCTGCGCACAAAAGATAAGCATTGGAAAGTTCAGCCGTTCCCGCTGGCGGACGGCCGCGTGTGCCTTGTGCCGCCATAGCGGCACGACAAGCACCCGGCCGGTGACCAGCGGTGACGCGGAAAGGGAAGCTGGTGCACAAGAATCTGGTGGTCGTCGGGGCCGGGCCGGGGCTCGGGATGGGCGTCGCGCGGGCGTTCGGCAGGCGCGGGTTCCGGGTCGGGCTGATCGCGCGGAACGCGGCGCGGCTCGCCGAATCCGTCCAGGACCTGGAGAGCAGCGGCATCACCGCGACCGCGCACCCGGCGGATGTGCGGGACCGCGACGCGCTGACCGGCGCGCTCGACGAAGCGCAGCGCGCGCTCGGACCGATCGACGTGCTCGAATACAGCCCCGGTCCGCAAGCGCCGATCACCTCGGCCGCCGAGACCGATCCCGATGCGGCGAGCGCGCAGTTCGAGCTGTGCGCGCTGGGCGCGGTCACCGCCGTCAGCCACGTGCTCCCCGGCATGGTGGCGCGCGGCCGCGGATCGCTGCTGCTGACCACCGGGGTGTCGTCGCTGGTGCCCGCGCCTTTCCTGGGCAACGTGGGGCTGGCGATGGCGGGCCTGCGGAACTGGGCGCACGCGCTGCACATCGAGCTCGCACCGAAGGGGGTCCACGCCGCGGCGGTCACGATCGCCACCGGAGTCACCGCAGAAAACGCCGCCGAGGTGGGCGAACGCTACTTCGGACTGTACGAATCGCCGGAGCGGGCCGAGGAAATCATCGGCGACGTCGCGGCCTTCGAATCGCTCGTCAGGAGCACCGCCGCGCCGCGCCCGTAGCCGACCGGGCGCGACGCGGTCCCGGGTGCTAGTCCTGCGACTGAGTTTCGGACTGCGGCTGAGTTTCGGGCTGGGGCTGGGGCTTGGTCGGCGGTTGTGGCTTGGGGTACGGCTTGGTCTGAGGCTCGGATTCGTCCGGCGACGAGTTGGTGGTGTGCGCGGTTCCGTCGTGGGACTCCCCGTCGTGCGAGGACGCGTCCAGCACCGTCGCGGTGAGGACCTTGTCCAGCCCGAGGGGTTTAGTCCCTTCAGCCGCGACGGCGGTGCCGGACGCCCCCAATACGACCAGACCGCCGAGCAGCGCAGTGATGAGTGGACGACGCATGGAAAACCTCCCTGGAGTCGGGCATTGCCGTGGGAGACGCCACCACAACTCGATCACCGCCGCCGGATGCATCACCGTGCCGTGCAACCGGTTCCCGAGTTCGGGGGACGAGCCGCACCCGGCGGGAAAGCAGTGGCCCGGTCGCCGGGGGATGTGCGACCGGGCCACCACGAGGTGGGTACCTGGGGGTGTCAGGTGTCCACCCGTTCCTCCTCCCGCGATTCCGCGGCCTGCGCACCGCGCCGCGGAATCACCCGGGATTCGTCGGCCGGAGGACCCGCCGACGGCGACGAACGCACTGCGTGCACGGGGAGTTCGTCGCCGCGGTCGAGAGCCGAGTGATGCCATGCTGCCCCGCCACCACCGCACTGTCGCCGTTGCGTGCATAACGAAACTTTTGTCACTTTTGTAACCGGGAGCGGTGGCCGATTCCCCGCGGAACCGGCCCGGACGGCGCCGAGCTGCTGGACCGATTCCGGCGGCAGCAGCGCGAAGCGCACGAGCACATCGCCCGGGGACCGGCCCGAGCGGGAACGGCTGGAATTCGCCCGCCTGCGGCTGAAGTACGTCGGCGCGACCGAAGCGCTCCGCGAGCGGCGCACCCGGTGATCACACCCGGAAATCGATCGCTGACCTGCGGCGATGGCGGGGTGCCGCGCGTTCGCCGAACCCCGGCGGTTAACGTTCGGACCGGCGGTGGAGGAGGCGGGCGCGGTGTTGCGGGTGCAGGGATCGTTGTCTCGGCAGTTGCTCGGGTGGCAGCTGCTGATCATCGTCCTGCTGCTCGCCTCGATCGCGGTGTTCTCCGTCGCGCAGACCGACGCCGCGTTCCGCGCCACCGAGGGCCGCAAGATGCTGTCGGTCGCCGAAGACCTCGCCGCCACCTCCGGGGTGCGCGTCAGCCTCGAAGACCCCTACAAGCGCGACACGCTGCCGATCTTCGCCGAGAGCACCCGCAACCTCTCCGGCGCCGACTACGTGATCATCACCGACCAGCGCGGCATCGTGCTCACCTCGCCCGATCCCGGCCAGCGTGGGCAGCTGCTGCCGAAGTCCGAGACCGCGCTGGGCGGCCGCTCGTGGGTCGGCGAGATCGAGGTGGACGGCGCCGATTCGCTCGTCGCCCAAGTGCCGGTGATCTCCAAGGACGCGCGCGTCCTCGGCGTCGTCGCGGCCGGCCGCAATCCGCCGGACCTGCTGCAGGGACTGCGCCAGGCGCCGGAGAACCCGCTGACCCTGCTGGCCTTCGCAACGGTGCTCGGCATCGCCGGATCGGTGCTGCTCGCCCGGCGGGTGAAGCGGCAGACGCTCGGCCTGGAACCGCAGGAGATCACCCGGCTCGTCGAGCACCGCGAGGCCCTGCTGCACGGCGTCCGCGAAGGCGTGCTGGGCGTCGACGAGCAGAACCGCATCACGCTGGTCAACGACCAGGCGCGGCGCCTGCTGTCGCTGCCGGCCGACTGCGTGGGCAGCGACATCGACTCGCTGGACCTCAACGACCGCGCCCGCGACGTGCTCACCGGCCGCACCGACGGCGTGGACCAGATCGTGCTGCGGCGCGGCAAGGTCGTGGTGCTCAACCGGATGCCGATCTCGTCGGTCGGCGCCGTGGTGACCATGCGCGACCGCACCGAGCTCGTGGACCTGCAACGAGAACTCGCGGTGCACCGGGACACCACCGACACCCTGCGCGCCCAGGCGCACGAGTTCAGCAACCGGCTGCACATCATCTCCGGGCTGGTCGAGCTGGGCGAGTACGAGGAGCTGCAGCGCTACGTGCACCGCGTCAGCCACACCCGCGAGCAGTGGCACGCCGAGGTCACCGCGCGGGTCCACGACCCGGCCACCGCCGCGCTGCTGATCGCCAAGGCCAGCCTCGCCGCCGAACGCGGCGTCGGCCTGCGCCTGAACGAGGGCAGCTACCTGCCGGAGATCGACGAAGAGCTGTCCGCCGACCTCGTCACGGTGCTGGGCAACCTGATCGACAATGCGCTCGACGCCCTCGAAGCCGGTCCGGCTGACGCGGACCGATGGATCGAGATCGACCTGCGCTGCACCGACGAAGTCACCGCGGTGGTGCGGGATTCCGGGCCCGGGGTGGCCGCCGAGATCGTCGAAGAGGTGTTCCGGCACGGCTTCACCACCAAGGCCGCGCGCGGCGGCGAACGCGGCCTGGGTCTGGCGTTGACGAGGCAGATCTGTCATCGTCGCGGCGGTTCGGTGGAGGTGCACAACGCGCACGGCGCGGTGTTCACCGCGCGGCTGCCGCTGGAAGGGCCGGGATCGTGATCAAGGTGTTGGTGGTGGACGACGACTTCATGGTCGCGAAGATCCACAGTGGATACGTGGCCCGCGTCGACGGGTTCGAGATCGTCGGGGTGGCGCACACTGGTGCGGACGCGATCCGCGCCGTCGACGAGCTGCGCCCGGAGCTCGTGCTGCTGGACATCTACCTGCCCGACATGGACGGCCTCTCGGTGCTGCGGGAGCTGCGCGCGAGCACCGCTCGCCCGTCGGCGGACCCCGACGTCATCGTGATCACCGCGGCCCGCGACCTGGACACCGTGCGCGGCGCGATCCGCGGCGGGGCGCTGCATTACCTGATCAAGCCGTTCAGCTACGAGGCGCTGCGCGACCAGCTGGAGAACTTCCGCGCCCTGCACCAGAAGCTCAGCGGACTGCCCGGCGACTCCCCCGCCGCGCAGCAGGACGTCGACCAGATCTTCGGCACCCGGACCCACCGAGCGGCGCCGCCGAAGGGGCTGGCCACCGAGACGGCGCAGATCGTCGAGCGCATCCTGCGCGAGACGACCGCGACCGACGGCGACGTGTCGGCGGCGGAATGCGCGGACGCCGCAGGCGTTTCCCGCGTGAGCGCGCGAAAGTACCTGGAACACTTCGTGGCCTCGGGCCGCGCGGAGGTCCGCCTCCGCTACGGCGGCACCGGCCGCCCGGAACGCCGCTACCACTGGACCCGCTGAACCCGTTCATCCACAGTTTCCGTTGAAACTGCACACCTCCGGCGCGCCGGCCCACGACACACCGAAGGCTGTGGACAACTCCCGCAATTTCAATGGAAATCAAACCTCTGATTTCCATTGAAATTGCGGTCCACCTCGGTCTGGCGGGGGTTGGTGCCCGCGTGGGCACGCAGAGCGCGGCTGGTGGGCGCTCGGCGGGGCCGTGCACCTCTGGGATCAGTACCAGGTGAAGGTGACCGGTAGGGCCGTCAGGCCCCGCATCCAGACCGACGGGCGCCACACCAGGCCCTCCGGCGCCACCGCCAGCGCCACGTCCGGCAGCCGGTCCAGCAGCACCTCGATGCCCGTCGTCGTGATGATCCGCGCGATTTCCTGTGCGGGGAACGGACATCCGTGCTCGCCGTGGCTGAACGACAGGTGCGCCTGGTTGCCCGCCGCGCCCGCGTAGGAGTCCGGCCGCACCTGCGGGTCGGTGTTCGCCGCCGCCAGCCCGAGCACCACCAGGTCGCCCTTGCGGATCCGCTTGCCGCCCAGCCGCGTGTCCTGGGTCGCCCAGCGCCCGACGAAGTTCTGCGTCGGGGTGTCCTCCCACAGCACCTCGTTGAGGGCCTGGCCGACGCTGCGGCGGCCGCCCGCGAGGGTCACCGCGAAGCGCTCGTCGGTGAGCATCAGCCGGATGGTGTTGCCCATCCAGTCCGAAGTGGTCAGATAGCCCGCGCCCATCGTGATGAACAGGTCCGTCGCGATCTCCTCGTCGGTGAACCCCACCGGGTGCGCAAGCAGGAACGAGGGCACGTCGCGGCCGGGGTTCTCGCGTTTCTCCCCCACCAGCGCCAGCATCCGCGCGACGACCCGCTCGTGCGCCCGGACCGCCTCGTCGCCCTCCTCGGCGGACAGCGCCACGTCCCGGACCAGCGTCGGAGCCTCCTCGTCCGGCAGCCCGTAGATCTTCAGCAGCGCCAGCAGCGGGATCTGGTGCGTGTACTCGGCGATCAGATCCGCCTCGCCGCGGCCGGCGAAGCCGTCGATCAGGCCGTCGCAGATCTGCTCGACCTGCGACCGCAGGTCGAATTCGTCCACATCGGCCAGCGCCTCGGCCAGCGCGCCGCCGCGCTTGCGGTGGTCCTCGCCCTCGGTGAAGACCACCGACGGCTGGGGCTCGACGTAGGGCCGCAGCGACCAGTCGTGGGGCACCGAGTTCCAGCCGTTCCAGCGGCGGGAATCGCGGCCGAACAGGTCGGGGTTGCTGGTGACGTGGTGGACCTCGCGGTAGCCGAGCGCGCACCACGCCGGCACGCTGCCTTCGAGCAGCACCGGCGCGACGGTGCCGTGCTCGCGCCGCAACTCCCGGTAGACCTCCTCGGGGTTGTTCTGGAACCGCGGACCGTAGAACGTCGCGGCCCCGGCGTGCGTGTCCTCGTCCGCCGAAGACTTGTTGGGACTGGTCACCGCGTGGCCTCCCGGGCGGTCGACAGGGCGTGGAGGTGTTCGACGAGCCCGACCAGCACGGCCTTGCTGGACTCCCGGTCGCGGGCGTCGCAGTCGATCAGCGGCACCTCGGGCGACAGGTCGAGCGCGTCGCGCACCTGCGCCGGGCTGTGCTCCGGTTCGCCGAAGTTGTTGCAGGCGACCACGAACGGCATCCCGTGGTGTTCGAGGCGGTCGATGGCGTACCAGGAATCGGCCAGGCGGCGGCCGTCCACCAGCACGACCGCGCCGAGCGTCCCGGAGAACAGCTGGTCCCACACGAACCAGAACCGCTCCTGGCCTGGCGCGCCGAACAGGTACAGCACCAGGCGCTCGTCCAGCGTGATGCGGCCGAAGTCGAACGCGACCGTCGTGGTCGACTTGCCGCCGACACCGCCGGTCTCGTCGATGCCGATGCCGGCCTGCGTCATCGTCTCCTCGGTGCTCAGCGGCCGGATATCGCTGACCGAGCGCACCATGGTGGTCTTGCCGACGGCGAAGCCGCCGACGATCACGATCTTCAGGCCGTCCGCGGCGGTGTCGCGAAGCGGGACGCGACTAGATGTTCCGGAGTCCAACGAGCACCTGCTTGAGGAATTCGGGGGCGGGCAGTTGCGCCTCGACGCGCTTCGAGGACGGGTGGCGGGCGGTGATCTTGCCCATGTCGAGCAGGTCGGAGAGCAGGATCTTCACCACGCTCACCGGCAGCCCGAGGTCCGAGGACAGCTCCACCACCGCCACCGGCTCGCGGCACAAACGCAGGATCTTGGCGTGCTCGGACTGCATTCCCGGGGTCGGATCGGATTCGCCGACGATCAGCGTCACCAGGTCGAAGGTGTCCTCGGTGGGCCGGCTGCGGCCGCCGGTGACGGTGTAGAGCCGGTCCGGGTCCTCCTCGTCGACCAACCGCCTGGCCATCACGCCTCGGCCGGGTCGTCGTCGCGCGGCGGGGAGCTCAGGTACTCGCCGATCTGCTCCACCAGCTCGTTCATGTTGTGCCCGACGACGCCGACGTCCGCGTCGTCGGCGGCCAGCACGGCGAGGTGCGCGCCGACCCCGGCCTCCACGATGCACAGCACGCCGCCGTAGAACTCGGTCATGGACTGCCGGACGCCGCCGCTGCCGTCACCGAACTCGACCGACGCCCCGTAGGACAGGCTTTGGATGCCGGAGGCGATGGCGGCCAGCTGATCCGCCTGGTCCACCGACAGGCCGGGCGTGTGGCAGAGCTTGAGGCCGTCCTTGGACAGCACCAGGGCGTGCCGGGTGCCGGGCGTCCGCTCCAGCAGGTTCTCCAGCAACCAATCGAGGTCGCGAGTTGTCGTGGTCATCGCAGCTGTGGGGCGGTGCTCCGGGATCCCGGCACCGACCCGCGCCTCCAATCCGTTGTCCAGGCGGTCAGGCCGTCATCGAGAGTCGTCGTCCGAAGTGGACGGTGCATCGCGGCGGGCGTTTCGGAAGGCGCCGAACCGCGCCCCGGCGTCCGGGCGCGGCCGGGGCGGCTCGGACTCCTCCGGCGCGGTGGCGGCCGGTCGCGCCGCGGCCAGCGTCTTGCCGCGGCGGCGCTTCGGCAGCGCGTTCGGCTCGCCGGCTTCCGGTGCCGGATCGGCGCTTTCGGCTGCGACCGGCGCTGTGGTGATCGTGGGGGCTTCCGACTCCTGCCTCGGGGCGGGCGCGGACTCCGGCCGGGGCTGCGTGATCAGCTGCCGCGGGATCAGGACGACGACGCCGGTTCCGCCGCGCGAGGATGACCGGAAGGAGACGGTCAGGCCGTGCTTGCGGGCCAGCTGGCCCACCACGGCGAGCCCGAGCCGGGTGCCCGACATCGCGGCCAGGTCCAGCGGTTCCGCCGACACGGCGCGCTCGGCGCGGGCCAGCGCGGCGGGGCTCATGACCAGGCCGCTGTCCTCGATGGTGACGATGACGCCGGTGTGGAGCTCCTCCACGTAGACGTGGACCTCCTCCGCCGGCGGCGAGAAGCGGGTCGCGTTGTCCATCAGCTCCGCGAGCGCGTGCATGACGCCTTCCGCGGCGTAACCCACCACCGCGACCGTGCTGGTGGAATGCAGCCGGACCCGCTGGTAGGAGCTGATCCGGCCCATCGCGCCGCGCAGCACGCTCTCCATCACGATCGGCTTGGTCCAGCGGCGGCCGGAGCGGGCGCCGGTCAGCACCGCGATGCTGTCCGCGAGCCGCCCGGCCTGCGCCGTGCTGTGGTCCAGCTTCAGCAGGTCCGCGAGCACGTCCTCGTCGTGCCGGTTCTCCATCTCGCGGAGGTCGGCGAGCGTGCTGGTCGCCAGCGCCTGCATGCGACCGGCCGCGTTGGCGCAGGTGGCCATGGCCGCGGCGCGCATGCGTTCGCCGGTGGCGACTTCCTGCGCCATGGCCCGGATGACGCGCTGGTGCGCGATGCCGAAGGACGGCGCCGCTTCGGCGGCAGCGGCGTCCGCGGCGACGCCGCCGCGAATCCGGTGCGCCAAGACCGGAAGCGCCTCACCGGCGAGCCGCGCGTGTTCCGCGTCGAGCGCCGCCGAATCCGCCCGCGCCTGGCGCAAAAGCTGCGCCCCGCGGATCGCGACGGCGATCGCGGCGGACAGCAGGAACGAAAGGACGCCGCCGTACCAGGCCACGAGCGCCTGGCTACCGACCGGTGCGGCGAGGGAGACCCACAGGCAGGCGCCGCCGGTGACGACCAGTGCGGCCGGAAAAGCGAGCAGCGGCAGCCGCACTCCTCGACGGTGAACGGAGACGCGGGTCGGCATCAAATGAGGTCCTAAGTGGCCGGTCGGTAGCGGGGCTGAGCTGGCGGACTCGCCATTGGCCCACGATCGTATCCGAGCCTGCATTCGGTTAACTCACAGTTGGATGACATTTCCAGAACCGGATGCCACGGTGCCGGACGCACGACGGGGCCGTGGGGGGGGGGGGGGGGGGGGGGGGGAGGGAAAAAAAGGGAAAGCCAAAAAAAAACCGCAAACCCCACCCGCACCCCCCAACACCCCACCACCCTCCCCCACGTTGTCGCCCCCTCCCCCCT
>NZ_JBWKKU010000009.1:0-213078 GCF_056431445.1 Saccharopolyspora sp. NPDC045941 | reverse complement strand
AAGACGATCTTGTGGTGAGACCTCTTCTACCAGGACCCCACGCCCACTCTCTTCAAACCCCCCAGCACGCACCACCTCAAGACCTCAGCCCCCATTCCACTGAGATCACCTCAATGGAAATCGAACCTCTGATTTCAATGGAAATTGCGGCCCTCCGGCGCGTCGGACCCCGACACGCCGGAGGGTGTGGACAACTCCCGCAACTTCAATGGAACCAACCTTCGATTTCCAATTGAAACCGCGGGAACGTCAGCCGCGGAAGGCAGCGAGGCCGGTCAGGGCCTGGCCGATGGTCAGGGCGTGCATCTCGCTGGTGCCCTCGTAGGTCAGCACCGACTCCAGGTTCGTCATGTGCCGGATCACCGGGTATTCCAGCGAAATCCCGTTGGCGCCCAGGATGGTCCGGGCCGTGCGGGCCACTTCCAGCGCACCGCGGACGTTGTCCAGCTTGCCGAAGCTCACCTGCTGCGGGATCAGCTCGCCGGCATCCTTGCGCTTGCCGAGGTGCAGCGCCAGCAACCGTCCATTTTGGACGCGCACCGCCATGTCCGCGAGCTTGGCCTGGGTGAGCTGGAAGCCGCCGATCGGCCGGCCGAACTGCTCGCGGGTGGTCGCGTAGTCCAGCGCCGCCTCCAGGCAGCTGCGCCCGGCGCCGACCGCGCCCCACACGATGCCGTAGCGCGCCTCGTTCAGGCAGGACAGCGGCCCGCGCAGCCCGGTGACCTCCGGCAGCACCGCGTCGGCGGGCAGCCGGACGTCGTCGAGCACCAGCTCGCTGGTCACCGACGCCCGCAGCGAAAGCTTGTGCTTGATCTCCGGCGCCGAGAAGCCCGGCGTGTCGGTCGGCACGACGAAGCCGCGCACGCCCTCATCGGTCTGCGCCCACACCACGGCGACCGAGGCGACCGTGCCGTTGGTGATCCACATCTTGCGGCCGTTGAGCACCCAGTCGGAGCCGTCGCGGCGCGCGGCGGTGCGCATCGAGGCCGGGTCGGAGCCGTGGTCGGGCTCGGTCAGGCCGAAGCAGCCGATCGCCTCGCCCGCGGCCATCTGCGGCAGCCAGCGCTGCTTCTGCTCCTCCGAGCCCCACCGCCAGATCGCGAACATCGCGAGCGAGCCCTGCACCGAAACCAGCGAGCGCAGCCCGGAATCGCAGGCCTCCAGCTCCTCGCAGGCGATGCCGTAGTCCACTGCGGACAGTCCGGCGCAGCCGTAGCCCTCCAGGTGCATGCCCAGCACGCCGAGCTTGCCCAGTTCCCGGGCCAGTTCCCGGACCTGCGGGAGTTCGCCTCGCTCGAACCACTCCGCGACGTACGGCTGCACGTGGTCCCGGCACAGCGCGCGCACGCTGTCGCGCATCGCGAGCTGCTCCGGGGTGAATTCGGCGTCGATCCCCAGCGGATCGCGCGGGTCGAACGCGGGACGTTTTCCACCGGCACTCATTGCGGGCTCCTCCTCGATACGAGCGGGGAAAGCTGTTGTTCGGAGTCCTCCAGCCAGGCGAGGACTTCCTCGGTGTGTTCGCCGAGCAGCGGCGGCGCCGCCACCTCGGCGGTGCCGTGGCCGGAGAAGTCGATGGGCGTGCGCACCTGCATCGCCGCGCCGCCACCGGGATCGACCATCGGCCGCAGTCCCAGCGATTCGGCGTAGTGCACGGCCCGCGACAGGTCGTTGACCTGACCGCACGCGATGCCCACGCCCTGCAGGCGCCGCTGCCAGTCCGCGGCGGTCCGCGCGCCGAGCACGTTCTCCAGCTGCTTCGCCAGTTCCTCGCGGTTGGCCACCCGCTGCGCGTTGGTCGCGAACCTCGGGTCGTCGGGCAGCGCGACCAGGCCCAGCGCATCGCAGAGCTTGCGGAACTGCCCGTCGTTGCCGACCGCGACGGCCAGGAAGGCGTCCTCGCAGCGCAGCGCCTCGTACGGCGCGATGCTCGGGTGCCGGTTGCCCATCCGCTGCGGCGCGACCCCGGTGGTCAGCAGGTTGCTCATCTGGTTCGCCAGCGACGCCAGCAGGCTGGACAGCAGGTTCACCTCGACGTGCTGGCCGCGGCCGGTCAGCTCGCGGTGCCGCAGCGCCGCCATGATGCCCAGCGCCGCGTCCTTGCCGGTGAGCACGTCAACCAGCGCCACGCCGACCTTCATCGGCGCGCCGTCGGCCTCGCCGGTGATGCTCATCAGGCCACCGAGCGCCTGCACCACGAAGTCGTAGCCGGGCAGGTGCGCGCCTTCCTTGCTGCCGAACCCGGAGATCGAGGCGTAGACCAGCCGCGGGTTGATGCCGAGCGCGCTCTCGTGGTCCAGGCCGTAGCGGGCCAGCGAGCCCGACTTGAAGTTCTCCACCAGGACGTCGGCGTGGCGGATGAGCCGGCGCGCGGCCTCCTGCCCGGCCGGGTCGGCGAGGTCGAGGGTGATGCTGCGCTTGCTGCGGTTGACCGACTCGAAGTAGGCGGAGCTGTGCTCGGTCCAGGGCGGTCCCCACGAACGCGTGTCGTCGCCGCCTTCGGGGCGTTCCACCTTGATCACCGTCGCGCCGAGGTCGGCCAGCAGCATGGTCGCGTACGGCCCGGCCAGCACTCGGCTGAAGTCCGCGACGACCACGCCCTCCAGCGGCAGCGTCTCCATGCACCCACCCCTCCGCCAGGCGGACCAGCGCGAATGGGCGCGGTGGTCCGAACAGCGGCTTGCCTCGCCGTAATTTTGGATCCAATATACAGTTGATCGGGCGGCGGTCAAGACGCCGGAGAACCGCGAAAACCGGAGAGCCGATGCAACGACCACCCACCACCCAGGAGTTCGTCCTCGGCGAGCTCCGCAGGGCCATCGTGTCCGGCGAGCTGGCGCCGGGCCAGCCGATCCGGCAGGACACCATCGCCCAGCGCCTCGGAGTGAGCCGGGTTCCGCTGCGCGAGGCGCTGAAGACGCTGGAGGCCGAGGGCCAGGTGATCTACCAGCCGCACCGGGGATATTCGGTGGCGGAGCTGTCGCTGAGCGACCTGCTGGAGGTCTACCGGATGCGCGAGCTGCTCGAATCGGAAGCCGCGGCGGTGGCCACCGAGCGGCTCACCGAGGCCGACCTGGCCCGCATCACCGACGCCCAGGTCGACGTCGAGAAGGCCGCCGACAGCGGCGACCTGGTCGCGATGATCGCGGCGAACCGGCGGTTCCACTTCGCGCTGCTGGAGCCCGCCGGGATGCCCCGCCTGCTGCGCGTCGTGCGCACGCTCTGGGATGCCACCGACGCCTACCGCGCGGTGTACTACAACTCCAGCACCAACCGCGAGCGCGTCCGCCACGAGCACGATTCGATCGTGGCGGCGGTCGCGGACCGACGGGCCGACGACCTCGTGCGCCTGCTCGACGAGCACCGCAGGCACGCGGTCGACGCGCTGCGCGCCACCATCGCGTCCGAAGTGGACTGATCAGGCCGGGACTCAGGCCCGGAGCAGGATCTCCGCGGCTCGGCGCGCCTGGCGGACCGCGCCGTCGAAGCCCGCTGAGGCCGCGACCGTCGCGCCCTCGTAGAGCAGCAGGGCGCTGTCGGCGAAGTCCGCCGGATCGGCCAGCTCGGCCGCCGCGGCGAGCTGTTCGAAGTACTCGCGCATCCACCGCTTCTGGCCGATGATCACTGCGCGGGCCGGGCTCTCCGGGTCCGGGATCTCCGCCAGGGCGTTGACGAATCCGCAGCCCCGGAAGTCCGCGCCGCCCATCCACGCGTCGAGCGCGTCGAAGACCGCCAGCAGCTCGTCCGCCGGCGTGGCCGCGTGCTCGACGACCCACCGCTGGAGCCAGGTGCGCCAGCACTGGTCCCGCTCGACGAGGTACGCCGTGACCAGCTGGTCCTTCGAGCCGAAGCACGCGTACAGGGTCTTCTTCGTGACGCCCGCTCCGGCGGCGATCGCCTCGACGCCGACGGCGTGGATGCCCTGCCGGTAGAAAAGCTCGGCCGCCACGTCGAGCACCCGCCGCCCGGCCGGCGTCAGCCTCTCCAACAACTCCACGCCCCGACTATACCGACCGGTGTGTTGACACACCACGGCCGACCATGCCTACCCTGGTAACCACACCGGTCGGTATACATGCTCTGACCGGCGCCGAGACCCAGAACGGAGTGTTTCCCATGAGGGCAGTGCTGCTCACCGGCTTCGGCGGGCCGGAGAAGCTGGCGTACCGGGAAGACGTGCCCGAGCCGCAGGCCGGACCGGGCGAGGTGCGCATCCGGGTCGCCGCCACGGCGATCAACAATACCGACATCTGGACCCGCGAAGGCGCGTACGGCTCCCCCGACGATCCGGGGGCGAGCGCGGGCTGGCGGCGGGAGCCGCTGGAGTTCCCGCGCGTCCAGGGCGCCGACGTGGTCGGCCGCATCGACCAGACCGGCGCGGGCGTGCCCGGATCGCGGCTGGGCGAGCGGGTGATCGTCGACCCGATGCTCTACACCGGCGGCGAACGAGAACTGGTCGACACCGCGTACCTGGGCAGCGAGCGCGATGGCGGATTCGCCGAATTCACCACCGTGCCCGCCCAGAACGCCCACCAGATCGACAGCGACCTCGGCGATGCGGAGCTGGCGACCTTCCCCACCGCGTACGCGACGGCGATGCGGATGCTGAACCGGGCGGCCGTCGGCGCCGGCGAGACCGTGGTGGTCACCGGCGCCTCCGGCGGCGTCGGCTCGGCGCTGATCCAGCTCGCGACGCTGCGCGGAGCGCGCGTCGTGGCGATCACCAGCGACGCGAAGCGGGAGCGCGCGCTGCGCCTCGGAGCGCAAGCGACGGTGGACCGGCGCGCCGCCGACCTGGAGGCGGCGGTGCGGGCCGCGGTCGGCCCGGTCGACGTGGTCGCCGACGTCGTGGCCGGGCCGAGCTTCCCCGCGCTGCTGCGGATGCTCGGGCCGCTGGGCCGCTACGTCGTGGCCGGCGGGATCGCCGGCCCGCTGGTGGAGACGGACCTGCGCACGGTCTACCTCCGCCAGCTGCAGCTGATCGGCTCCTCGTTCGGCACCCACGACGACTTCGCCCAGCTCCTGCAGCACATCGCCCGCGGCGAGCTGACGCCGTTGCTGGCCGGGACGTACCCGCTGCGCGAACTGCCCGAAGCGCAGGAAGCCTTCGCCGCCAAGGACTTCTTCGGCAAGCTCGTGATCACCCTGGACGGTGCGGCATGATCCTGGACCGCGACCTGATCGTCGACGGGGTCCGGCTGGCCTACCGGCGGACCGCCGGCAGCACCGGCGAAACGCTCGTGTTCCTGCACGGAACGCCGTCGCACTCCTACATCTGGCGCAACGTGATCCCGCCCGTCGAAGCCGCGGGGCACGGCGTGCTGGCCTACGACCTGCTGGGCTACGGCGCCTCCGAGCGCCCGCCGAACCGCGACACCTCGGTCGAGGCGCAGGCGGATCTGCTCGAAGAAGTCCTGGCGCAGCAGGAAATCCGGCGCTGCGCGCTGATCGCCCACGACATCGGCGGCGCGGTGGCGCAGATCTTCGCCACCCGCCACCCGGACCGCGTCGAACGCCTGGTGCTGATCGACTCGGTGAGCTACGACTCGTGGCCGTCGAGCACCTGGCGGGAGATCATCCGCGACCACCTGGCCGACCACGCCGCCATGCCCCAGGCGGAGTTCGAGGCGATGCTGACCCGCCAGCTGGCGATGACCGTGGCGGACCCGACCCGGATGACCGGCGAAACCCTAGAGGCCTACCTCGCTCCGCACCGGACGCCGATGGGCCGGGCGTCGTTCTTCGAACACCAGGTCCGCCACTACGACTCGGCGCCGACGCAACGGGTGGCCCCGCTGCTGAAAACCCTTGCGGCGCCGGTGAAGATCGTGTGGGGAGCCGGGGACCGCTGGCAACCGCTCGCCTACGCGCAACGCCTGGCCGAGGACATCCCGGGCGCGCAGCTGTCGATCATCCCCGGCGCGGGCCACTTCCCCATGGAGGACGACCCGGCCCGGATCACCGAAGAGATCCTGACCTTCCTGAACCCACCCCGGGGGTGACGGAAGACCGCAACGCTCCGCGACGAAACTCGGCTTCGTGCTGCGGAGCGCTACGACCGGACACCGAAACGCCCCCTCCTCGCGGGCAGGGGGCGTTTCTCGCGACATGGTCAAGTGGCGCGGATCGGTGGCGGTAGCGTTTCACTCGTCGCCCACCGGTGGAAGAAGGTTTCGTGATCACGAATCAGGACCTGGTCGAGCTCTACGGTCCGGAGAACGTCGTCACAGTGTCGGCCGACGAGGCCGAACGGCTCCGCGTCCGCGACGCCGATGCTGAGGTGCTGGCGCGGGTGGGGATCCCCGCGTTCAGCCCGGTGATCTTCACCAACCACGTCGAAGGCGAGCCCCCTTTCCTGGAGGTCTTCGACGTCCGGACCAAGGACGGCTCCGTGCACCGGGAAGTCCTCCTCGGCTGGGTGCCGGACGATCCGGTCATCAACTTCTCGCTGGACGCGCAGGAGGGCTTCGTGACCTTCGTGCAGCGGACCGATCCACCGCAATTCGACGTGGTCAACAACAACTTGGCGGAGTTCGTCGAGTTCCTCTACCTGATCGACCGCTTCCGGATGCACCCGGTCGACGATCCGGACGTTCGCGAGAAGTCCCTCGGCGAGCTGCGCGACCAGCTGCGGGCCATGGACCCGTTCTCGTTCGAAGCCCCCGACCTCTGGTGGCCCAAGGTCCTGGCCCGCGTCGCCACCCCTGGCCCCGGCATCGACCCGTTCGCCTGATCGGGAAGGGCACGATCTCGCGCGAAGTCGACCGGACAGTGCCGACAAAGGCCGGATGCCGCTCATCACGCCTGGCGAGGGCGCTACGAGCAGCATCCGGCTCAGAGAGCCACCTGGTGTCGCGAAACCGCGCGAGCGGTCAGTTGTCGTAGGTGTAGAAGCCCTTGCCGGTCTTCTTGCCCTTGAGGCCGGCGTCGAGCATCCGCTGCAGCAGCGGCGGGGCCGCGTAGGTGGGCTCGGCGTACTCCGCGTACATCGAGTCCGCGATGGCCTTCAGGGTGTCCAGTCCGACCAGGTCCGACAGGCGCAGCGGGCCCATCGGGTGGGCGCAGCCCAGCACCATGCCCTTGTCGATGTCCTCGGCGGTGGCGAAGCCGCCCTCCAGCATCCGGATCGCCGACAGCAGGTACGGCACCAGCAGCGCGTTGACGATGAACCCGGACCGGTCCTTGGCCCGGATGGTCTCCTTGCCCAGCTGCTCACCGGCGAACGCCGTGGCCCGCGCGGTCGTGTCCTCGGCGGTCAGCAACGACGGCACGAGCTCGACGAGGTTGAGCACCGGCACCGGGTTGAAGAAGTGCACGCCGATGACCCGCTGCGGGCGCTTCGTGGCGCCGGCGAGCTTGGCGATCGGGATGGACGAGGTGTTCGACGCCAGGATCGCCTCCGGATCGGACACCACCTTGTCCAGCTCGGCGAACAGCTTGAGCTTCAGCCCCTCGTCCTCGGCGATCGCCTCGATGACCATGTCCCGGTCTTCGAGGTCGGCGACCGTGGTGGTGAAGTGCAGCCGGGACTGCGCCTCGTCGCGCTCGGCCTCGGTGAGCTTGCCCTTCTCCACCCCGCGGTTGAGCGACTTCCACAGCCTGGACCGGCCGGCGCGCGCGACCTCGGCGTTGACCTCGCACACGATCACGTCGATGCCGGCTCGGGCGCTGACCTCGGCGATGCCGCCGCCCATCTGCCCGCCACCGACGACTCCCAGGCGTTCGATCTTCGTCACCACACCGATCCTTCCGCTTCCGGCTGCGCTGCCGCTGCAGGGCCTTCGTCGGCCAGATCATGCCAAAAACAGCGATTGCCGACCGGTGAACAGTGCGCTAGGCCACGTCGATCACACCACCGCGCGGGAAGGGTGGGCCGTACGGAGCCGGGCCGGATCCCCCCGGGCCCGGCTCCGCGCGGTCGGACCCCCGGTCCGACCCTGACCCCCTGAAGTTCTTTCAGGTTACAGCACGCTCTGCGCATGAATGCATGCACTCCGAGCATGGATACGCGCTGGTCACCCCGGCTGGCACACCGGGCAGAAGAGGGTGCTGCGGCCGCCGATCCGCAATCGCCGCAAAGCCGACGAGCACCGCGGACACCTCCGGTCCGGCTCGTCGCGGTGCCCGGTCAGCCACGACGCGCCGTCCGGAACCCGGCCCGCGCGAACCGCCACCCGCAGCATCTCGCGCATCTCGCGGTGCAACCGGCCGAGATCGCCGTCGCTGAGCTCGGCGGTGGAGCGGTTCGGGTTGATCCTGGCCCGCCAGAGGATCTCGTCGGCGCAGATGTTGCCGAGCCCGGCGAGCACCGACTGATCCATCAGCGCCGGCTTGAGGCCGCGCCGGGTGCGGGTGAGCCGCGAGCCGAACTCGGCGGCGTCGATGCGCTGCGCGTCCGGGCCGAGGTCGGCCAGCAGACCGTCCACTTCGTCCTGCTCCCGCGCGAGGTGGATGCCGGTCAGCTTCCGCATGTCCCGGTAGCGGAGTTCGCCGGCGGCGAAGTCGAACACGACCCGGTCGTGCGCGTGCAGTTCCTCGTCGTGGGCGCACCACTGGAGATTCCCGGTCATCCCGAAGTGCACCAGCAAGGTCGGCGGCGCCGCCGAGGCGTTCGCGGCGGGCGCCGTCGGGATCAGCAACCACTTGCCGTGCCGCCGCGGCTCGGCGAAGAACCTGCGCCGCAGCGCGCGCTGGAACGCGTCCGCGCCGATGCCGCGCAACACCTGCGCGTCGTGCACACGCACCTCGCGCACCTGCTTGCCGGTCGCTTGCTCCGCGACCCGGCGAAATCCTGCTACGTCCGGCAATTCGGGCATGCCTCCCGGCTACCCGCCGGCGCGCCGTCCTAGCGGCCACTCCGGAAAGGCTCCGGGCAAGCACGTCCCGACGGCGCCCGGCACCGGTGGCGACGTCTCACGCCCGGTTCCCGAACGGCCCCTTAGCGGGTTCCGCTCGGCTTGGAGAGAATCCGGGCCATGAACATCCCACCTCTGCGGCGCGTGATGGTCGCGCGCGACCCGGCAGAACAACACCGCGTGGCCACGCCCTTGGAGCTGCTGTTCGACCTGTGCTTCGTCGCGGCCGTCGGCCAGGCCGCCGTGCAGCTGCACCACGGGCTCGCCGAGGGGCACTTCGCCGAGTTCGGCATCGGCTACGCCATGGTGTTCTTCGCGATCTGGTGGGCCTGGATGAACTTCACCTGGTTCGCCTCCGCCTTCGACACCGACGACGCCCTCTACCGCGCGCTGACGCTGCTGCAGATGGGCGGGGTGCTGGTGCTCGCCGCCGGGGTGCCCGGCGCGTTCCACGACTACGACTTCACCATCGTGACCATCGGGTACGTGGTGATGCGCGTGGCGATGGTCGCCCAGTGGCTGCGCGCCGCGCGCGAGCATCCCGACAGCCGCGGTTGCTCGCTGCGGTACGCGGCAGGCATCTCGGTGGTGCAGATCGGCTGGCTCCTGCGGCTGGCGCTGCCGCACCCGTGGGCCGAGGCCGGCTTCGCGCTGCTGGTGCTGGCCGAACTCGCGGTTCCGGCGTTCGCAGAGCGGCGCGCCCGGACCCCCTGGCACCCGCACCACATCGCGGAGCGCTACGGGCTGTTCACGATCATCGTGCTCGGCGAGGTAGTGCTGGCCGTGACCGCCGCGATCCAGGAGGACGTCTCCGACGGCGGATGGTCCCCGGAGCTGCTGGAGATCGGCATCGGCGGGCTGCTGATGATCTTCGCGATGTGGTGGATCTACTTCAAGCACTCCGCGGTCGAGCAGCTGCGCGACACGAAGCGCGCCCCGCTGGCCTGGGGATACGGCCACTACCTGGTGTTCGCCGCGGTCGCCGCGGTCGGCGCCGGGCTGGAGGTGGCCATCGACGTCAACGCCCACAAGGCGCACGTGAGCACCGTCGCCGGTGCGCTGACCGTCGCGATCCCGCTGATCGTCTACCTGGTGACGACGGCCGTCCTGCACTCCCGGATGGCCGACGCGGGCTCGCCGGTCCTGGTGCTGACGGGGGTGGGCTGCGCGCTGCTCGTGGTGGTGGCGCTGCTGGCGGACCGGCTCACCATCTCGGGTTCCGTGCTGACGATGGGAATCGTGATGGCCCTGGTGCTCGTCGCCGGGCTTTTCCTGCAGCAGCGCCGGATTTCGGCGGGATGACCCGCCGCCGTGGCCCCGTGCGCGCGGGGCCACGGCGCGAAGTCACCGCTGCAGAGCGGCCTCGGCAGCTTCGAGATCCTCGACGACGTCCAGGACGCCCCACCGCACCGGCCACGCGAAGCGCCGGTCGACGGTCCAGGCCAGCACCGCGTCGAGGTCGGCATCCTCCGGGCCGATCACCAAGGACGCCGCCGGGCCGACGGCCGGTTTGGCGATGGTGCACCAGGTCGACTCGTCCAGCGGGAACGAATCCTCCTGGAACATGTCGCCGATGAAGTCGCCCTCCTCAACGGGGCGCAGTTCCTCGTCGGATTCCTGGCCGAACTCGAAGTCACCGACGACCTCGCCGGTCAGGGCGCGCACGAACCGCAGCGCGTACTCCCCCATCACGGCCAGCACCCCGGAGGCGCCCCACAGCACCGCCGTCGTCTCCGCAGGCACTTCGATCGACCGCACGCACGCCGGCTCGTCGCCCAGGGACCACACCTCGACCCGCCCGTCGGCCGTCAGGCACGCACCGCGCTCCCCCGACGGTTCCCACGCCCAGGGGCGCTCGGGTCCCGCATCGTGCATGCCGATCTTCTTGGTCGTGTCGATGTCGAGGTGGAAGCGGCGGCCGTCCTCGTCGCGGACGTCGACGCCGCCGCCGTCCGGCAGCACGATCGCCAGCCGCGCGTCCGCATCGCGCATGCCCCAGTGCAACATTCCCGGGGTCTGCTCGACCGATTCGCCGACCTGGCTCCCGGTGCGGGCGTCGAGCACGGTCAGCGTGCCGGGCTCACCGCTCGCGACGGCGGCGACCAACCGGTCGTCCGGGCTCCACGCGAGCGGGGCGCTGAGGCCGTTCCAGCTGGCATCGCCGATTTGCGCCGCCCAACGCATCCGCCCGCCCGGCACGTCGACGACGCAGGCCATCGGGCCGTCGTCGCCCAGGAGCCGGGTGCCATCGCGCGACCACCGCACCTGGTGGAAGAAGAACTCGTAGCGGTCCGGCTCGCCGTCACGGCCGATCTGCGACGGTCCGAGCAGCTGCCTGGCCTCCGCCGGGATCGGCTCGGGGAGCAGTTCGGGCTGCGGGCCTTCGAGGTGGTCGAACTGGTGGGCGTAAACGACCTCGCCCCGGTCCAGCGGCGCGATGCAGCCCATCACCTCGTGGCTCGTGCGCATGCTGATGTAGGCGCGCCGGCCATCGGGTGCCAGCGCGAAGGTCGCGGACGAGTCGTTGCCGTCCGTCACGTCCGCGTAGCCGTGAGGGTTGGCGCTCTGCCCGAAGGGATCCCAGACCCCGACCTGGTTGGTGCAGAACCCGACCGCGAGGCGCGTGCCGTCGGCCGACCACTGCACCGTGTCGCGGTCGCCCAGCCAGCCGACGCCGCCGTCGATCACGATCTCGTTGACGGCGCGACCGGTGCTCATCTCCCAGATCTGCACCGTGCCCGCTTCCGCGTCTTCGCCCCACCGGCTGGTGGCCAGGTGCCGACCGCACGGGCTGAGCTCGAAGTCCAGCAGCCCGCCGCCGTCCTCGTAGGCGGGATGGGCGTGCGGGTGGCGCAACCGAGCACCGCGCGCCACCAACCGCTCGGTCGCCAGCCGGTGCGCCTGCGTGACGCCGTGCTCGCGTTCGAGCTCGGCCAGTTTCTCCCGCAGCGAAGGCAAATCCCGCTCCGGCGCGAACGCCGCCCACTCCGCTTCCCGGAGCAGGCCGAGCAATTCCGCCGGGTCGTTCGCCGCCGCCAACGCGTCGTGATCGGCGAAGGAACCATCGGCCTGCTCGCCGCGGAGCAACAACTCGTACAACTCGGCTTCCGGCAGCATCGGCACGCCGAGCTTCTGCTCCGCCAAGTCCGGTAAGCGAACCGAGAACACGACTTCCCCGGCCAGCACCGCATCCGGCGCAGCGTCCGGCTCGACCACCTGGGCGCCCAGCTCCGCCAACCGCCGTTCCAACTCCGCCCGGGAGACCGGCGCTTCGGTGCTGGACAGGTAGATCTTCTTGCCCTTCAGATCCATGATCGACCACAGTAGAGGTGGCCCCCGACGACCGGTGGCGAATCGGCGCCGGGCTGGCCGTCCGGGTGTGCGGCGGTGCGCATACCCTGTGGATCCCGATCCCTTCGAGGAGGCGGCATGCGAGAAGGCGACGTGGTGGCGGACTTCGCGCTGACCGACCAGCGCGGCAACGAACGCAAGCTGTCCGACCTGCTGGTCGACGGCCCAGTGGTGCTGTTCTTCTACCCCGCGGCGATGACGACCGGCTGCACGGCGGAGACCTGCCACTTCCGCGACCTGTCCGCGGAGTTCGCCGAGCTCGGCGCCCAGCCGGTCGGGATCAGCGCGGATTCGGTCGCCAAGCAGCAGAAGTTCGCCGACGCGCACGGCTTCGGCTTCCCGCTGCTGTCCGACTTCGACGGCACCGTGGCCCGCCAGTTCGGCGTGAAGCGGCGGTTCGGCCCGATCCCGGTGAAGCGGCACACGTTCGTCATCGACGAGCAGCGGCGGGTGCTGGCGGTGATCCGCAACGAGTTCCGGATGGCCGCGCACGCCGACACCGCGCTGGAAGTGCTCCGGCGGGGTGCCTAGGCAGGCCCGGTTCCGCGGGCCAGCGGCGCCCGCCAGCCGTAGCGCAGGGCGAGCAGCCTGACGACGATCGCGAGCAGTGCCGCGAGCGAGCTGGTGGCCGGCGTCAGCACGCCGGCCACGGCCAGGATCGACACCAGCGCGCTGCCGAGCAGGGCGGGCACCGCGTAGATCTCGCTCTTCGGGTGCAGCAGCGCCGGGATCTCGCCGGCGAGCAGGTCCCGGGCCACACCGCCGCCGATCGCCGTCGCCGCGCCGAGCGCGATCGCCGCCAGCGGATGCATGCCGTAGTTCAGCGCCTTGATGCTGCCCGCCACGCAGAACACGCCGAGGCCGACCGCGTCGAAGAACATCACGAACCGCCGGATCCGGGCCAGCCTCGGATGCCAGAAGAACACCACGACCGCGGCGACCAGCGGAGTGGTGAAGTAGGCGACGTTGGTGAACGCCACCGGCGGCACCGCGCCGATCACCAGGTCCCGGAACAGCCCGCCGCCCAGCGCGGTCACCTCGGCGAGCACCACGATGCCGACGGCGTCGAAGCGCTTCCGCACGGCGAGCAGCGCGCCGGAGAGCGCGAAGGCGAAGATCCCGACCAGGTCGAGGATCTCCTGCACCAGCGGATTCACGATCGCGGTATCCACCGAGACATTCTCACCGCCACCGCCGGAGTTCCTCCAATCAGCCGCAAGCTAGTAGCGCATTCGACCGGCTCAGGCGGCCGAACGCGCCCGCGTTCTCAGCGGTTCTTTCGGAATGCGGCGTCAGCCGCATGCGGTGAGGGACTCAGCTCGCACCGCCGCGGGTTCTCAGACAGCGCCCACCCCGTCGGGGTTCTTGGCGAGGACAGCCCCAGCGCCGTGTATTGGTCATACACAAGTCGGGGATCCCACAGTCCAGACGGCGTCTGAGGTTCCGCCACCCGCACCGCCGCGCAGGGCGAGTTCGGAAACCATCACTCAGCCGATCGGGCGACGGGAAATCGCTCAGGCGGGTGGGTTCTCGCAGGTGGGGTTGAGGAGCTTCTGGACGTCGGGCCCGTCGACGTTCTGCTTGGTGATCAGCACCGCGCCGGTGTCCGGGTCCGGCAGCGGGTCCGCCGAGCCGCGGATCTTGCCGACCGCCGCGTTCACCGACGCGTAGCCCATCTTGAACGGGTTCTGCGCGATCAGGCCGGTGATCACGCCGTCCCGCAGGCCCTGGATCTCGCCCTCCGAGGTGTCCCAGCCGATGACCTTCACCTGGCCGGCCTTGCCCGCCTGCCGCACCGCCTCGGCCGCGCCGAGCACGCTGGGCTCGTTGGCCGCGTAGATGGCGTTGAGGTCCGGGTTCGCGGTGAGGATGTCCTGGGTGACCTGCAGCGCCCGGTTGTAGTCGCTGTCGCTGGACTGCTGCGCGACCAGCTGCAACCCGGGGTGCTTGGCCAGGCCCTTCTTGAAGCCCTCGGCGCGCGTCTCGTTGGTGCTCGTGCCCGGTTGGAACTCGATGAACGCCACCTTGCCGCGGCCGCCGAGCTGCTCGGCGAGCGCGTCGGTGGCCTGTTCCGCGGCGGCGACGTTGTTCGTCGCGAACACCGGCACGTCCGGCGGCTGCGGCGTGGTGCCGGAATCCATGTTGACCACCGTGGTGCCCTGGCCCTGCGCGGACTTGGTGATGTCGGCCAGCGCCTTGGCGTCCGTCGCCGCGTACACCAGGCCCTTGACGTCGCCCTGCGAGAGCAGGTCCTGCAGCAGGCTCTGCTGGCCGCTGACGTCGCTCTCGGCGTGCACCCCGTCCCAGTGGATCGTCACGTCCGGGTGCTTGGACCCGGCGCACTCGGCGCCGACCCGCACCTTCTCCCAGAAGTCGAAACCGATCGCCTTCGGCACCACGGCCAGCTTGATCGGCCCACCCTGCTGGACGCCGCCGCCAGTCTGCTCGCGCACCCCGACGCTGCACCCGGCGGCAGCAACCGAAAGCAGCACGCACGTCGCGGTCAGTACCTTCTTCATCGGCCGAGCTCCCTTGCTCATCGCGGCTTGCTGAGTTGGTGTTCGGGACTTGTCTCGAAGCGGCGAAGCCGCTTGGCGCACTCCCGCAGGGGGGCCGCTACCCGCACCGCTGCGCAAAGCGAGTTCTGCGGCAGATTCCTCATGTGGCATCGCCGCCGAGCTTGCGCCGTTGGTACCGGTCCCACCAGACCGCCAGCCAGATGATCACGCCGATCAGCACGTTCTGGTAGAAGGTGCTGATGTTGAGCTGGACCGCCCCGTTGCGGATGACCGCGACCAGGAAGGCCCCGATCAGCGACCCCCACACGGTGCCGCGACCGCCGAACAGGCTCGCCCCGCCGATGACGACCGCGGCGATGACATCGAGTTCCAGGCCCTCGCCGAAATTCGGCTGGCCCGAGTGGATCCGGGACGCCGCGATCATGCCGCCGAGCCCGGCCAGCGCGCCGGAGAGCACGTAGACGGACGTGGTGTAGCGCCGCACCGGCACGCCCGACAGCCGCGCGGCCTCCATGTTGGAGCCCATCACGTACGCGTAGCGGCCGAGGCGGGTGCGGGTGAGCACCACGTGCCCGGCCACCGCGACGAGCGCGATGAGCAGCACCGGGATCGGGATGCTGTTGATGACGCCCTGCCCGAGCAGCCGGAACGACTCCGGCGCGCCGAACACCGCGACGGCGCCGGTGGCGATCAGCACCAGCCCGCGGGCGACGCTGAGCATGCCGAGGGTGGCGATGAACGGCGGCAGCCCGACCACCGACACCAGCAGCCCGTTGACCAGCCCGGCGACCGCGCCGACCAGGATGCCGCCGACGACGCCCACCAGCGGGTTGAAGCCGTACTCGGCCATCAGCAGCACGCCGAGCACCCCGGACAGCGCCGCCACCGAACCCACCGACAGGTCGATGCCACCGGTGATGATCACCAGCGTCACCCCGACCGCCATCACCGCGTTCACCGAGGTCTGCGAGCCGAGGTTGAACAGGTTGTCCGCGGTGAGGAAGGCCGGCGCGATGACCGAAAGCACGATGAACACGACGATCAGCGCGCCTGCCGCGGCGACCTGCGAGACCGCGCCGGAGAGCCGGTCGCCCAGCGCTCCCAGCGGGCCGCGGTCCCCAGTGGACGGTGACTTGGTCCGCTCAGTCATGAGTTGCCCCCGTTTTCGGCATTGCGGGCTCCGGTCGCCAGCGCGACGACGCGTTCCTCGGAGAACTCCGCGCGGCGGACCTCCCCGGTGATCCGCCCGCCGCGCATGACCAGGATCCGATCGCACATGTTCAGCAGCTCCGGCAGGTAGCTGGAGATGAACACCACCGCTTTCCCGCGCGCGGCAAGGGAATCCATCTGCTGGAACATCTCCGACTTGGCCCCGACGTCCATGCCGCGGCCGGGTTCGTCGAAGAACAGCACCTCCGCGCCGGTCTCCAGCCACCGCGCCAGGATCACCTTCTGCTGGTTGCCGCCGGAGAGCAGCCGCACCGGACGCCCCACCCACGGCACCCGGATGCGCAGGCCGTCGCGCTCCCGCTCCGCGATCCGCCGCTCGCCGGCGAGGTCGATCAGGCCGGCGCGCATCGGCAGCTTCGCCATCGTGATGTTCTTGTCCACCCCCAGTTGGAGGGCAAGACCATCGGTCTTCCGGCTCTCGGTGAGGTATCCGATGCCGGCGGCGATCGCGTCGGACGGGCCGCGGATGCGCAACCGCTTGCCGTCCAAGGTGATCGTGCCCGCGTCCGGCAGCTCCGCGCCGAACACCGCGCGCGCCAGCTCGGTGCGCCCGGCCCCGACGAGCCCGGCCAGCCCGACGATCTCGCCGGCCCGGACCTCGAAGGAGACGTCGCGGACGACGTCGTCCCGGGTGAGCCCGTCGACCTTCAGCCGCACCTCGCCGGGCGGGTTGTGGTGGCGCGGGTACAGGTTCTCCACCTCGCGGCCGACCATGAGCTGCACCAGCCCGGCCTCGTCCAGCTCGGTCACCGGCCGGGTGGCGACGACCGCGCCATCGCGCATTACAGTCACCCGGTCGCCGATCTCGAAGATCTCGTCCAGCCGGTGCGAGATGTAGAGCACCGCGATGCCCTTGGCGGTCAGCTCCCGGACGATGCCGAACAGCTCTTCCGCCTCCCGCTCGGTGAGGCTGGCCGTGGGCTCGTCCAGGATGAGCACTTTCGCCTGCACGGCAAGGGCTTTCGCCAGTTCGACGCGCTGCTGCTCCGCAGTGGACAGCAGCGCCACCCGGCGTCCCGGGTCGATGTCCAGGCCGACGTGGCCGAGCAGCTCCCGCGCGGCGCGGCGTTCCCCGGCCCGCGAGATCCACCCGCCGCGGCCGGGTTCGTGGCCGATGAACAGGTTCTCGGCCACCGACAGGTCCGGCGCCAGCGCGAACTCCTGGTGGACCATGGACACGCCGAGCCGCCGGGCCGTGCCCGGCCCCTGGTAGGCGACGGGGACGCCGTCCAGTTCGATGCGGCCGCTGCTGGGCTGCTCGATCTGGGCGATCAGCTTCATCAGCGTCGACTTGCCCGCGCCGTTCTCCCCGGCGAACACGTGCACCTCGCCGGGCGGGATGGCGAGCGTGACGTCGGAGACCGCGACCACCCCGGGAAACCGCTTGCCCACGCCGTGCAGCGCGACGGCGGGTCGGTCCTGCTCGGTGGACGTCACGAAGCGCCTCCCATCGGATCCGCGTGATCGTTCCTTCGGGCTCGCAGTGCGCCGGATCATACCCACAACGAACACCCGGGGAAAAGGTTGGAACGAAGCCAAGTATTCGATTACCAGTACACCGCCGCCGTGACCAGTCGAGTGGACCGGCGTACGCCGGGGCCGCGGATCCGTAAGCTCATTGGGGACGAATCCACGATCTTCGAGGCAGGAGGCTGAGGTCCCGTGCAGCCGTTGCTGGCCAGCGACCCGACGCGGGTCGGCGACTACCGGCTGCTCGCCCGGCTGGGCCGCGGCGCCATGGGCGGTGTCTACCTCGGCCGCTCCCGCGGCGGCCGCGTGGTGGCCGTCAAGGTCGTCCGGGCCGACCTCGCCGAGGACCCGGAGTTCCGCGAGCGGTTCCGCCGCGAGGTGCACGCCGCCCGCTCGGTCGGCGGGTTCTGGACCGCGGCGGTCGTCAACGCCGACCCGACCGCCGAGCAGCCGTGGCTGGCCACCGAGTACGTGCCCGGGCCGACGCTGCACCAGGCCGTCGTGGACCACGGCCCGCTGCCGGAGGCCACGGTGCGCAGCCTGGCCGCCGGGCTGGCCGAGGCGCTCGGCGCGATCCACCGCGCGCACCTGGTGCACCGCGACCTGAAGCCGGCCAACGTGCTGCTCGGCCCGGACGGGCCACGGGTGATCGACTTCGGCATCTCGCGGGCGATGGCCGGCAACGCCCTGACCGCGACCGGCATGTTCCTGGGCACGCCGGGCTTCTTCTCCCCGGAGCAGACCCTCGGCACCGAGGTCGGGCCGCCCAGCGACGTGTTCTCCCTCGGCGCGGTGCTGGTGTTCGCCGCGACCGGCACCGGTCCGTTCGGCGAGGAGAGCACGGCGGCGCTGCTGTACCGGGTGGTGCACGCCGAGGCCGACCTGGCCCAGGTGCCCGACGGGCTGCGGCCGCTGCTGGCGAGCTGCCTGGCGAAGGACCCGGCCGACCGGCCGACGCCCGGCGACCTGCTCGACCAGATCGGCGAGTCCAGCCCGCAGGGCAACTCCTGGCTGCCGCCGGCGATCAGCGACGTGATCGCCCAGCACGCCACCCAGCTGCAGCAGACGGCGAACGCGCCGCTGCCCGACACTCCCCCGCCGCAGCAGGTCCCGGCGACGCCGAGGCCCGCGACGCGCTCCTACACGCAGGCCCAGAACGCGGCGCCGCCCGCACCGGTCGCACCGGCTCCCGCCCCGCCCGCTCCCGTGGTTCCCGCGGCGGTGGCGCCCGAACGCATGCGGGACAAGATCGTCCCGGCGCGCCCGAGGCAGACCGCGCAGAACCAGCACCCGGTGCCACGGGTGCGCAAGGACAACCCGGGCCCGGTGTTCGCCACCGGCGGCCGGTTCCGCGCCGCGATGTCGGCGCTGATCTGCGCGTTGATCATGTTCGGCGCCAACCGCGTGTTCCAGACCTACGGCGGGCTTTCGGCCGAGCACGTCGCGATCTTCCGGCTGGGCATGCTGCTGCTGGCCGTCAGCATGCTCTGGTCGATCGGGCGGGTGCTGCTGCCCAGCCTGCGCCTGAAGATCAACAGTGACGGGCTGCTGATCTCCCGCCTGGGCCTGACCCGGGAGATCCCGTGGAGCCAGGTGAACCGGGTCGACGTGGTCGACAACGGCAAGCGAGCGGCGCTGGTGGTGTGGCTGGCCAACGGTTCGAAGCCGCCGTCGAAGTGGTGGCACCGCGCCCCCGCGCACCGGGGCGGAGCCCGGGTCTTCCCGATCGGGGCCACGGGCGGCTGGCTGACCCGCCGCCAGGAAGCGCGCAGGGCCCGAACGGCACTGAGCCAGTACGCCTTCGGCCGCTACAGCACGCGCGCCTGACCCCGAGCCGAAGAGCTCCCGATTTTGCCTAAAATCGGGCGCCTTCAGAGGCTGTTTGGATGTCGTGGTGTGAGGTGCGGTGTCTTTGAAGCGGCGCAGCCGCTTAGCCCCCCTCGCAACCGGCACCGCCGCAGGTTCTCAGAGGTCTTCTCGCGAGGACAGCCCCGATGTGGTGAATCGGCATTCATGAGTCGGGATCCCACAGCGAGAAGGCACCTGAGGTTCCGCTACCGGCACCGCCACGCAAAGCAAGTTCGGATACATGCCTTCACCTCGCCGGGAGGACGCAGACCGGGGTCGGGGTCGGCACCGGTTCGCTCAGCGGCGTCAGGTCGCCGTTCTCCGCGATGCCGAACGCCTGCACGTCGTTGCTGCGCTGGCCCGCCACGAACAGCACCCGGCCGTCCGGCGACAGCGCCATGTGGCGGGGCTCCGCCACTCCCGCCGGCCGGATGTCGACCAGCCGGAACTCGCCGTCGCTGGAGTCCGCCCGGAACACCGCGATGCTGTCGTGGCCCCGGTTCGACCCGAGCACGAACCGGCCGTCCGGCGTCACCACGACCTCGGCGGCCAGGTTCGGCTGCCCGTAGCCCGGCGGCAGCATCGACAGCGTCCGCCCCGGCTCCAGCGCCCCGGTCGCCGGGTCGTAGCCGAACTCGGTGATCGAGGACGCCAGCTCGTTGAGCACGTAGGCGCGTTCCCCGTCCGGGTGGAACGCCAGGTGCCGCGGACCGGCACCGGCCCGCACCGGGACCTCGTGCTTGAGCGCCAGGTGGCCGCTCTCCACGTCGAAGTCGTAGACGTAGACCGAGTCGGTGCCCAGGTCCACGGCGAGCACGTGGCGGCCGGCCGGATCGGACAGCACCTGGTGCGCGTGCGGGCCCTCCTGGCGCTGCGGGTTCGGCCCGCTGCCGCTGTGCTGCACGACGTGGCACGGCTCGCGCAGCACGCCGCCCTCGGCGATCGGGTGCACCACGAGGTTCCCCGACTCGTAGTTGGCGGTCAGCAGGTACTTGCCGGACGGGTGCACGCTCAGGTGGCAGGGCGCGGCGCCCAGCGTCGGCTGGGAGTTGATCTCGCCGAGCGTGCCGTCGGCGCGCACCGCGAAGGCGATGACCCGGCCCTCCCGCAGCTCGCTGACCGCGAACAGCGTCGCCCCATCAGGTGCCATCGCGAGGAAGGACGGATCGAACGCCTCGGCCACGCTCTCGGTGCACCGCAGCACCCCACCGGGATCGGCGATCGCCAGCCGGATCCCGTCGGCCGCCGATTCCGCTCCCGTGTACGCCCCCAGGTAGATCCGGTACTCCCCGTTGTCCGGCATCAGCGCCTCGCCTTCCCGTCCGCGGAAACCTCACCGCACACATGATGTCAAGAGCCCGCCCCACTCCCCCGGCGAGACAACGAACCTCCGCATTCCGCCGACATCACGCAACAGATCGCTGCTCAAAGCAACGCCTTGCGGATGAAATCTGCACAGGCGTCGACATAACCTAATGGCCATGACTGTCGTTCCGTCGCACCTCGAAGCGTCGTCGCAAGCCGCGCGGTACCGCGCGCTCGACGATCAGTACAGCGCGCACAACTACCACCCGCTGCCGGTCGTGATCGCCGAGGCGTCCGGCGCCTGGATGACCGACGTGGACGGACGGCAGTACCTGGACTTCCTGGCCGGGTACTCGGCGTTGAACTTCGGGCACCGCCACCCCGACCTGATCGCCGCCGCCACCGAGCAGCTCGGCCGCGTCACGCTCACCAGCCGCGCGTTCCACCACGACCAGCTCGGCCCGTTCTGCCGCGAGCTCGCCGAGCTCACCGGCACCGACCGGGTGCTGCCGATGAACTCCGGCGCGGAGGCCGTCGAGTCCGCCATCAAGATCGCCCGGAAGTGGGCGTACCGGGTCAAGGGCGTGCCGGAGAACCGGGCCGAGATCATCGTGGCCGGATCCAACTTCCACGGCCGCACGACCACCATCGTGTCGTTCTCCACCGACCCGGTCGCGCACGACGAATTCGGCCCGTACACCCCGGGATTCATCGTCACCGAGTACGGCGACGCCGCGGCGGTCGAGGCCGCGATCACCGAACGCACCGCGGCCGTCCTGGTCGAGCCCATCCAGGGCGAAGCGGGCGTGATCGTGCCGCCGGCCGACTACCTGCCCCGGCTGCGCAGGCTCTGCGACGACAAAGACGTGCTGCTGATCGCCGACGAGATCCAGTCCGGACTCGCCCGCACCGGCGAGCTGCTGGCCAGCGAGCACGACGGCATCCGCGCCGACCTCTACACCCTCGGCAAGGCGCTCGGCGGCGGCATCCTGCCGGTGTCCGCGGTGGTCGGCCGCGACGACGTCATCGGCGTCCTCGAACCCGGCCAGCACGGCTCCACCTTCGGCGGCAACCCGCTGGCCTGCGCGGTCGGCCGAGCCGTGGTGCGCATGCTGAGCACCGGCGAGTTCCAGGAGCGCTCGCGCGAGCTGGGAGCGCACCTGCACGCGCGGCTCGGCGAGCTCGTCGGCCGCGGAGCGGTCGAGGTGCGAGGCCGCGGCCTGTGGGCCGGCGTGGAGCTCGCCGCAGGCGGGCCGACGGGCCGCCAGGTCAGCGAGGCGCTGGCCGAGCGCGGCGTGCTGTGCAAGGAAACGCAGGACACGACGCTGCGAATCGCACCGCCGCTGGTGATCACCCGCGCCGAGCTCGACACCGGCCTCGACGCGATCGAAGCGGTCCTCACCAGCTGACCTGGGACCGAGACGTCCGAAGAGGAGTGAACGGTCCGTTCGCCGCGCCAGGCGGAGTGAACGGACCGTTCGCCCTGGGTCAGGACTTGGCGAGGTCCCGGGAGAGCGCGGTGAGGCGGCTGATCGCGCGGAGGTACTTCTTCCGGTAGCCGCCCTGCAGCATCTCGTCGGTGAACAGCGCCGACAGCGCTTCACCGGAGACCCGCACCGGGATCGCTCGGTCGTAGAGGCGGTCCGCGAGCGCGACCAGCCGCAGCGCGACGTCCTGGTCCGGCGCCGCGTGCACCCCGCTGAGGTGCACCGCGGTGATCCCGTCGACCAGGCGGCCGTACTTCGAGGCGTGCAGCCCGGCCAGGTAGTCGCACAGCTCGTCGAAGTCGTCCAGCGTCGAGCCGTCGGTGGCCTCCGCGAGCCGGGACAGGTCGTCCTCGCTCATCGGCGGCGGCGCGTCCGGCAGCCCGCGGTGCCGGTAGTCCGGGCCGTCGACCCGCACCACGCCGAAGCGCGCGGACATCGCGTGGATCTCGCGCAGGAAGTCCGCCGCGGCGAACCGGCCCTCACCCAGCTTGTCGGGCAGCGTGTTGGAGGTCGCGGCGATGTGCACGCCCGCGTCGGTGAGCTTCGCGATCAGCTGGGTGACCAGCATCGTGTCGCCCGGGTCGTCCAGTTCGAACTCGTCGATGGCCAGCAGCCGGTGATTCGAGAGCCGCTCGACGGTCTCGGCGAAGCCGAGCACCCCCACCAGGCTGGTGACCTCGACGAACGTGCCGTAGGACTTCTGCCCCTCGACGGCGTGCCACAGCGACGCGAGCAGGTGCGTCTTGCCGACGCCGAACCCGCCGTCCAGGTAGAGCCCCCGCTTGCCGTCGTCGTTCTTCTTCCGGCCGAACACCCCGCGTAGCCAGGACCCGCCACCGGCGGCGGCGTTGATCCGGTCGGCGAACGCCGAGCAGTCCCGGACCGCCTGCTCCTGGCTCGGCTCGTCCGGGTTCGGGATGTAGGTGTCGAAGCGCACCGCGTCGAACATGGGCGGTGGCGTCATCGCCTGGACCAGCTCGTCCGGTGTCATCTCGGGACGGCGGTCGACCAGACGGGGAGAACTCATGCGCAGACCTTATAACCGAACGGGGCATTCCCGGCCGTGCGGGCGCGTGCTCCTGCTCACCCGCCGGACCGGCTCGCGTGGTGGGATTGACCCGTGGTGGACAAGCTCTGGCCGGTCGACGGCGCGCAGCAGGTGGACGACCAACTCGAGGGGTTCTACGCCTACCCCGAGCGGCTGGAACGGCCCTGGGTGCGGGTGAACTTCGTCTCCAGCCTCGACGGCGCGGTGACCGTCCGGGGCAGCTCGCGCGGGTTGTCCGCGCCGGTCGACCAGCGGGTCCTCGGGCTGATCCGCGACCTCTCCGACGTCGTGCTGGTGGGCGTCGGCACGGCGCTGGCCGAGGGCTATCGCGGCGTGAAGCGCAACGAGGTCCGCGCCGAGCGCCGGGAACGGCTCGGCCTGTCCGCCGTGCCGCCGATCGCGCTGGTCACCGCGCACGCTTCGCTGCCGCCGGAGTCGCCGCTGCTCACCGACACCCTGGTGCCGCCGATCGTGCTCACCTGCGACGCCGCCCCGCAGTCGCGGCGCACCGCGCTCGCCGACGCGGGTGCCGACGTCGTCGTCGCCGGCGACGAACGGGTGGATCTGCACGCGGCGCTGGACGCGCTGAACGCGCGGGGGCTGCGCCGCATCGGATGCGAAGGCGGCCCGACGCTGTTCGGCAGCCTCGTCGACGAGGACCTCGTCGACGAGCTGTGCCTCACCCTGTCACCGCTGCTGACCAGCGGCGACGCAGGCAGGATCGCGGCGGGGGCCGGTGTCGAGGCGCCTCGGCGGATGCACCTGCAGTCCGCTCTGCACGTGGAATCGCTGCTACTGCTGCGTTACGCGAGAATGCGTCCGTGACAGTTGGGGCGAGCGCGGACGAAGCCCTGGTGGCTGCCGCCCAGCGCGGCGACGCGACGGCGTTCGACGCGTTGGTCCGCCGCCACACCGCCAAGATGTACCGGGTCGCGTACCGCATCCTCGGGGACTCCGCCGAGGCCGAGGACGCCGTCCAGGAGGCGTGGGTGTCCGCCTGGCGGTCGCTGCAGCGCTTCCGCGGCGAATCGGCGCCGACCACCTGGCTGTTCCGGGTGGTCACCAACGCGGCCCTGGCCACCCTGCGCCGCCGCAAGCCGACCGTCCCGCTGGGACCGACCGCCGATTTGATCTCCGACCGCATCGCGGTCGATCCTGAGGGCCACGTCGTCCGCACCGAGGACGCGGCCCGCGTGCACCGCGCGATCGCAACCCTCGAACCCTCCCAGCGCATCCCGCTGGTGCTCCGCGAACTGGAGGGGCTGAGCTACGAGGAGATCGCCGAGATGCTCGACGTGCCGGCGGCCGCGCTGCGGTCCCGGCTGCACCGGGCGCGGGCAGTTCTGCTCGCCAGGCTGAAGGAGATGCGCGATGGATGACCGCTCCTTCGATCCGGACCGCGCGCTGCCGTGCGGCCGCACCGACGGCATGCTGCTGGACTTCCTCGCCGACAGCGCCCCGCCGGAACTCGCCAAGCACATCCCGACCTGCCAGGACTGCCAGGCCAGGCTCGCCGAGCTGGACTCCGACTGGGCGCCGGTGCGGCGAACCGCGCACCTGCCGATCGAGCCGCCGCACGGGCTGGTGGAGCGCACGCTGATGGCGGTGCGCGGGGTGCGGGGCGGCCGCGGCGCGGCGCCGGTGGAGCTCGCCCAGGAGGGCGGCAAGCTGCGCGTCTCCCCGCAGGCGGTGGTGCTGCTGACGCGGCGGCTGTGCCTGGGGCTCCTCGCCGAGCGGCAGGGTGTGCACCTGCGCGGCTGCGTCGGCGACGTCGACGAGGTGCGGGTGGACCTCGCGGTCCGCTACCCGCTGCCCGCCCCGGAGCTGGCCGACGCGATCCACCGCGAGCTGACCGCCGCGCTGGGCGAGGCACTCGGCGCGGGCGCGCCGCAGGTGTGGGTGCGGGTGGTCGACGTCGAGCCGCCGAGAGCCGGGTGACCGCATCGTCACAATGAGTGGTGTGGCTCACAGTCGCGGAAGATCACGTCGAGCGGATGCATCAGACCACCTACAAGCCCAGCCGAGCCCACGCGGCATCGGCGAAACCGGGAAGGAGCTGGATTTCCATGGCACAGAACAGCGGGAGCCCGCAGAACGCGCAGGCCAAGACCGAGCGCAGCGACGAGGGCCGGCGAATCCCGGAGACCCGGTCCGGCACCGCGCCCGCCCGCCTGGCCGACGAGACCGCCCAGGGCAAGACCACCATCGCCGCGTCCGTGGTGCAGAAGATCGCCGGCATCGCGGCCCGCGAGATCTCCGGCGTCTACGCGATGGGCGGCGGCGTGTCCCGGGCCTTCGGCGCCATCCGGGACCGGATCCCGGGCGGCAGCGGGACCTCCTCCACCTCGGGCGTCCAGGTGGAGGTCGGCGAGAAGCAGGCCGCGGTGGACCTGGACCTCGTCGTGGAGTACGGGGCGTCCATCGTGGACCTCGCGCGGGCGGTGCGGCGCAACGTGATCACCGCGGTGGAGCGGATGACCGGGCTGGAGGTCATCGAGGTCAACATCGCGGTCAACGACATCCACCTGCCCGACGAGGACGGCGAGGAAGCCGGCCAGCAGACCACGTCCCGCGTCGAGTAGCACCCGAGAGGAAACGGTTTGCGTAGCGGTGCGGGTAGCGGCCCCCCTGCGGGAGTTGCTGCGCCCTTCTCGGCTCCGGGATCCCCGGCTTGTGCACGACCAATACGCGGCGCCGGGGCTGTCCTCGCGAGAAGCTCGGGGTGCGGGGTGTCCCCGCATGAGCACCGTGAGCGGTGCCGGTTGCGAAGGTGAGCTAAGCGGCTCCGCCGCTTCGAAGACAAAGAACAAACCAGAAGACCGATCGCTTTCGTGGAGGGCGACTTCGACATGCCGGAACAGGTTTCCGCCGGTGAGCTGGCCGATCGGGTGCTCGCCCACCCCTCGGTGGTCCGGCTGCACGGCGGGCAGTTCGGCGAGATCGCGTCGTACCTGCCCGGCCGCAAGATCGTCGGGGTGCGGTTGCCCGAGTCGGGCGCCGCGGAGATCGGCGTCGTGCTGCGCCTGGACCGGCCGCTGCCGGAGATCCTCGGCGAGATCCGCGGCGCGCTGGCCGAAGCGCTCGGCGACGTCCCGGTGGACATCACCGTGGCCGACGTGATCACCGACGAGCCGCGGGGAGGCGCATGATGGTGCCTGTGCAGCACGAATCGGCCACCACGCGGGCGGCGATCCGCGCTTTCGTCCGGGCCAACCACCCGGACGTCGGTGGTGACCCGGAGGTCTTCGCCGCCGGTCTCGCCGAACTCCGGTGCCACCGGCCGCGCGACCGCTACGACGCACCGATCGTCGTGGTGCACCGGCCGCGCGGGATTCGCGGGCTGCTGCACCGGATCAGAGCCCGCCGGGCCCGCCGCAACCGGCCACCACGAGTCCGGTGACCATCCAAGTCAGTTCCTCAGCAGGAGGGTTGCACCCATGAACGCGACGCAGACGGGCTTGCTCGCCGGCCTCATCCTCGGCACCGCTGCGGCGGTCGCCGGCTTCACCGGCTTCCTGATCGCGCTGGCGGTCGGCGCCGTCGGCCTGGTGATCGGCCGGGTCCTGGACGGGGAGCTGGAGATCGGCGACATCCTGGGCCGGGGCCGGGACCGATGACGGCAACCACCGGACCGGCCGCGGCCGGAGAACCCGGCCGCGACGACGATCCGGCCGAGCGGGGCCGGTTGCAGATCAGCCGCACGGTGCTGCGCAAGATCGCCGAGCACACCGCCGATCAGGACCCCGGCAGCGCCCGGCGGCGCCACCGCCTCGGCGGGGGCAGGCAGGGTGCCGCGGCGCAGGTGTCCGGTCCGGACGACGCGCTGCGGATCCGGCTCGACGTCGCGCTGCGCTACCCGTTGCCCGTGCGCGAAACCGTGGAGTCCATGCGGGAGCAGATCGGGTCGGAGCTCCAGCGCCTCACCGAGTTCCGGGTCCGCACCGTGGACGTGACCGTATCCGCCCTCGTCCCCGCCGACGTGCCGCCGCGAGTGGAGTGAGCCATGCGCCTGTTGGTACGCCTGATCACCACGCTGCTGGGCCTGGCCGTCGCGGCCGGCGGCGCACTCCTGGCGATCGAGGCGGTGTGGGTCCTGGCGCGGCCCGGCACCGGCGGCCTCATCGTGCCCTGGCAGCAGGTCCACATCGGACTGAGCTCGCTGTCCTGGCAGGACCCCCAGGTCCTCGCGACGGCGGCGGTGGTCGCGGTGGTGGGCGTGCTCTTGGTGCTCATCGCGATCAACGCCGGGACCAAGGACATCCGGCTGCACGACCCGGCGCCGGAGGTCACCGTGACCACTGACCGGCGATCGCTGGCCCGGCTGGTCGGGCACCAGGTGCGCGGCCAGGACGGCGTCGCGGTCGCCTCGGTCACCGTGGGCTCGAAGCGGGTCCAGGTGAAGGCGACCGCGCAGTTCCGGGAACCCGGTGACCTGCGCGCCCGGCTGACCGAGACCGCCGAGCACGCCGTGCAGGACCTGCCGCTGCGCAGCACCCCGAAGGTGCTGGTGTCGGTGACCGCGCCGAAGGAGCAGCGATGACGAGGCAGGAGATCAAACCGAGCACGACGCCGGTCGCGCGCGGGCTGTCCTTCGAGCGCGGCGTGGTCATCGCGCTCGGGTTGCTGGCGCTGGTCGCCGGCGTGATCGCGCTCCTCGTCGGCACCGGTTGGCTGGGCGTCTTCCGCGCGCAACGGCCGCTGGCCGACCCGCTCCTGGTGCAGTGGCTGCGGGACAACTCGCAGGCGGCGATCGCGGTGGCGATCGTGCTCGGCATCGTGCTGTTCGTGCTCGGCCTGTGGTGGGTGGTGCGGGCCCTGCGCCCGGAGCCGCGGCCGTCCCTCGTCCTGGAGCGCGGCAACGGCAGCCTGGCGGTGACGAGTGCGGCGCTGACCGAAGCCGTGCGCGCCGACGCCGAGCGGGTCACCGGGGTCAAGCGGGCGCGGGTCCGGATGGCGGGCAGCGAGCAGCGTCCGGCGCTGCGGCTCACGCTGTCGTTGCAGGAAGGCACCAACGTGCGCCACGTTTGGGAAGAACTCGACGAGAAAGTGCTTTCCCGCGCTCGCGAATCGCTGGGAATGGATACGTTGCCCACGGCGATCCGACTGCAGCTGGACCGCGCGCCTCGCCAACGCGTCCACTGACCGACCAAGGAGGACCCGGTGCTCCCACTGCAACCGCCGGTGAAGCCGATGCTGGCCAGCCCGGTCGAGGGCATCTCCCGGCAGGGCGGCCTGCTGTTCGAACCGAAGTGGGACGGCTTCCGGTGCCTGGTGTTCGCCGATCCGCAGGCCGAGCAGCCGGTGCTGCTGCAGTCCCGCACCGGCCGCCCGCTCAACCGGTACTTCCCCGAGGTCCTGCGGACCGTCGCCGAACACCTCGACCGGCCCGCGGTGCTGGACGGCGAGCTCGTGGTGATCCGGCGCGACGAGGTCGGCGACCGGCTGGACTGGGACGCGCTGGGCGAGCGCATCCACCCGGCCGCCAGCCGGGTCAAGGTGCTCGCCGAGAAGACGCCGGCCACCTTCATCGCCTTCGACCTGCTGGCGCTGGACGACCGGGACCTCACGGCCGCGCCGCAGACCGAGCGCCGCGAGCTGCTCGCCGGTCTCGGCCTGGACCACGATGGGCTGCGCACCACGCCGGTCACCGACGATCCGGACACCGCGGCGGAGTGGTTCCGGGTGTTCGAGGGCGCGGGGCTGGACGGCGTGATCGCCAAGCCCACCAACGGCGAGTACGTGCCGGGCAAGCGGACCATGTTCAAGATCAAGCACTCCCGCACCGCGGACTGCGTCGTCGCCGGGCTGCGCTGGCACGCCAAGACCGAACCCGGCACCGCGGTGGGTTCCCTGCAGCTCGGGCTGTACGACGACCGGGACGTGCTGCACCACGTCGGCGTCGTCGGCGCCTTCCCGGCCGCGCAGCGACGCGCGCTGGCCGCCGAGCTCGCCGAGCTGATCACCGACGGGGAGCACCCGTGGCTCGGGCCCGACGCGGCGGACGGGCGGCGGCTGCCCGGGTCGGTGAACCGCTGGAGCAGCACCGAGCAGCCGTGGGTGCCGCTGCGCCCGGAACGCGTCGTCGAGGTCTCCTACGACCACACCGAAGGCGCCCACCCGGGCCGGTTCCGGCACACCACGCAGTTCGTGCGGTGGCGCCCCGACCGCGACCCCGTGTCCTGCCGCTACGACCAGCTCGACGAGCCCACGCGGTACGACCTCGAAGCAGTGCTCGATGGCGATGTCGACCGGGGAGCCCGCGTCGACGGGTAATGTCACGACCCGTGGCAGCACAACGCATCGCGGTGATCGGTTCGGGCGGTATCGGTGGGGTTCTCGCGGAAGCTGCGCATTCCGCCGGGCACCAGGTAACGATGTGCGTCCGGACCCCGTTCGACCGGCTGACGCTGGAAACCCCGGGCCGCACCGGCGAGATCCCGGTCTCGGTGGTGACCGAGCCCGGCGCGCTCGGCGAGTACGACTGGGTCCTGCTGACGACGAAGGTCCAGGACGCGGCGAGCGCGGCCGGCTGGCTGCGGAAGCTGGACGACGGGCGAGCCCCGGTCGTGGTGGTGCAGAACGGCGTCGAGCACCGCGAATCGATCGCCGGGCTGGGTCTGCAGGCCCAGGTGCTGCCCGCGCTGATCTACGTGGCCGCCGAGCGGGTCCGGCCCGGGCACGTGGTCCGCCGCGGCCCCGCCACCATGCAGGTCGAGGCCGGCGAGATCGGCGAGCGCTTCGTCGAGCTGGTCTCCACCGACGACCTGAGCGCCCGGACCACGTCGGACTTCCGCACCGCGGCGTGGCGGAAGATGCTGACGAACCTGGCGCCGAACCCGATCACCGCGCTGACCCTGCGCCGCCTCGACGTGCTGCGCGAGCCCGACATCCTGGACCTGAGCAAGGGCGTGCTCGCCGAGGCCGTCGACGTCGCCCGCGCCGAAGGCGCCCGGCTGACCCACGCCGACGCCGAGAAGGTGCTCTCGGACTACATCGAGAAGTTCCCGCCGACCAACGGCACGTCGATGCTCTACGACCGGCTGGCCGGCCTGCCGACCGAGCACGAGCACATCACCGGAGCGCTGGTGCGCGCGGCGGACGAGCACGACCTCCCCGTCCCGCTCAACCGGACCCTCCTGACCCTGATGCGCGCCCTCCGCCCCATGCGGATGCCGTCCATCTGACCTCGCCGGGCCGGGGTCAGTTGGCGCCGGTGTCCCTGGGGCCCGCCTCGTCGGGCTTCCCGTCGCGGTCCTTCGTCGCGCCGACCGAACCGACCGAGGCGACGACGACGCACCCGATGGCGACCCACTGCCAGCCGCCCAGCATCTCGCCCAGCACCAGCAGCCCGGCCAGCGCCGCCACCGCGGGCTCCAGGCTCATCAGCACGCCGAACACCCGCGGCGGCATCCGGCGCAGCGCCTCCAGCTCCAGCGAGTACGGCACCACCGAGGACATCAGCGCGACCACCAGCCCGGCGATGAGCACCGCCGGGTGCAACAGCGCAGTCCCGGCCTCGGCGATGCCGAACGGCGCCGCCACCAGCGCGCCGAACGCCATGCCCAGGGCCAGCCCGGATCCGCCGCTGGTCCGGCTGCCGAGCTTCGCGCCGACCAGGATGTAGCCGGCCCACAGCGCGCCGGCCATCAGCGCGAAGGCGACCCCGACCCAGTCGAGGCCGCCCTCCACCCGGGCCAGCAGCACCACGCCGGTGCCGGCCAGCACCGCCCAGACGATGTCCAGCTTGCGGCGGGAGCCGATCACCGCCACGGTCAGCGGGCCGAGGAACTCGATGGTGACCGCCGCGCCGAGCGGAATCCGTTCGAACGCCTGGTAGATGCAGACGTTCATGCCGGCGAGCACCGCGCCGTAGCCGGCCACCACCGCCAGCGTTTTGCGGTCCATGCGCAGCGACGGCCGCCACACCGCCAGCAGGATCACCGCGGCGAAGGTCAACCGCAGCGCCACCACGCCGGACGCCCCGGCCGTGGTGAACAGCTGCTTGGCGAACGCGGCGCCGACCTGCAGGCTGATCACGCCCAGCAGCACGAGCATCGGCGGCGGGATCGCCCCGAGTGCGCGCGCGGAGACCTGCTCCACGCTGAACAGCGACCGCCTGTTCGACGATGCCCCCGAGCCGACCTGCGCGACGTGCACGATGCTCCTCTGCCTCCGCCAACCGCTTACCGCCGCACGTTATCCCGCAACCGGCCGCGACCGTCACCCGATTGTCAGGGCCCTCACCGGGGCCTCACCCGGATCATGCGATGCTGACCCGGTCCAGCGACCACCGCGCCTGCCGACTAGGAGTACCCGTGCCGCGCACCACTCACCGGGTCGGGGCCGCACTACTGCCGTTGCTGCTGCTGGTGGTCGCCGCCTGTTCGGCCGGACCGTCGAACCGGCCCGCGGTCGCCTACCACGACGGCGAGCAGCAGGTCGTCCCCGCGCCGCAGCCGCCGAAACCGGCCCCCGTCCCGCCGCTGGGCTCCCCCGGCGACGACGCGCAGAGCTGGGAGGACTGCACCGAGCAGACGCGCACGGAACTCGGCGGTCTGCCAGCGGGCATGACGTTCTCCTGCTCGCGGCTGATCAGCACGCTCGACGCCCCGGAAGCCCCGGAACGCGGCACCGCGCGCATCTCGCTGATCCGCGCCGGTTCCGGCCACGTCCCGCTGGTGGTGCTGGGCGACGTCGGCGGCGAGCCGGGCACGACCTACGCGGCCCGGCTGGCCACGCAGCTGCCGGCGGAACTGCGCAACACCTTCGACATCATCGGGATGGACCGGCGCGGCACCGGCGAATCCGATCCGGCCGACTGCGTGCCGCCCGCGCAGCGCGATGCGATCGTCGGCTTCGACCCGCGCGCCACCGACCGCGCCGCGCTGGACCGGCTGCTCGAATCGGTGCTGTCGGCGAGCCAGGAATGCCTGCTCGACCTCGACGAGCGGCTGCAGGCCTACGACACCTGGCGAGCGGCTTCCGACCTGGAAGAACTCCGCCTGGAGCTGGGCGTGCCGCGACTGCACGCGATCGGGCGCGGCGAAGCGGCGCGCCTGCTGACGACCTTCGCGGAGCGCTTCCCCGGATCGGTCGGCCGGCTGGTGCTCGACGGCGCACCGGACCCGACCCGCGACGCCATCGGCCAAGCGGAATCGCAGGCGCAGAGCGCGGAGCAGGCCTTCGACGTGTTCGCCGCCGACTGCGTCAGCCGCGGCTGCCCGCTGGGCCCCGAGCCGCGCAAGGCGGTCGGCGATCTGGTCGAGGGGACCCGCGGCACGCCGCTACCGGCGCCGGGCACCTCGGTCGGAGCCGGCCGGGTGGTGCAGGCGATCCTGCTGGGTCTTTCCGATCGGGCCACCTGGCCCGCTCTCGCCGATGCGCTGGCCGCGGCCGGTCGCGGCGACGGCGCCGGTCTCGCCTCGATCAGCGCGCCGCTGGTCGCCGACCAGGGCGTCAACCCGCCGTGGCTGGACGGTGACCTGATCACCAGCTGCAACGACACGACGGTGCGCGTGCCGCCGCAACGCACCGGCGAGCTCGCGCTGGACTGGGTGAACCGGTTCCCGCTGTTCGGCGGTGCCGCCGCTCAGCGGCTGGTGTGGTGCGGGTCGTGGCCGGTCCCGCAGCAGCCGCTGCCCTCGCCGCGCCGCCCGGACCTGCCGCCGATCCCGGTGATCAGCACCGCGAACGACCCGCAGCTGCTGGGTCTGGGCACCGATCACATGGCCGAGCAGATGCCGACCGGGGTGCTGCTGCGCTGGCAGGGCGCCGGGCACGGGGCCATCGGCAAGTCGCCGTGCATCACCGAGGCGGTCAGCCGGTTCCTGGTGCAGGGCACCGTGCCGACGGAAGGCATGGCCTGCCCGGGGTGATCCCGCAACACCCCGGACAGACCCCCCGGCGGCTCAGCCGCAGCTGGAGCAGCAGCCGCAGGAAGGACCGCTGCAGCTGCCGCAACAGCTGCAGCCACCCTGGGCTTCCGGTGCACGTTCGGCTTCGGTGCGGACCATCTTGGCCTCCCGCGTCGTGACGAATACCAACGGTTGCGATGGTGCTCGCCGACGGAGCAACCGAGACACCGCCGGGCGAGGGAAACGCGTTGGGCCAACCCGCTGAACAGGACACATGAACGCATAGCGATCTGTAACCGGGTGCGAAATGCGCATGACGACTGCGCCGACCGGGTGGGAAGATCCACTCCTCGCACGAGGAGGAAACGTGTCCGACGAGCACCACCAGGCCGTCCTGCTGATCACCGGCATCCAGGCCGCCGGGAAGTCCACCATCGCCCAGGGAGTCGCCGAAAAGCTCCCGCGCTCGGTGCACCTGCGCGGCGATGCGTTCCGCCGGATGGTGGTCGGCGGCCGCGAGGAGATGTCCGCGCCGCCGTCCGACGAGGCACTGCGCCAGTTGCGGTTGCGCCACCGGTTGACCGCGCAGGCCGCGGACTCGTACTTCGCGGCGGGGTTCACCGTCGTCGCGCAGGACGTGGTCCTGGGCGAGCACCTGGCGGAGATGGCCGAGAACATCGGCAGCCGGCCGCTGCTCGTGGTCGTCCTCGCGCCGTCGACCACGGCGATCGCGGAGCGCGAGGCGGGTCGCGGCAAGACCGCGTACGACGGCTGGGCGATCGCGGAGCTGAACGCCGTGCTGCACGAGCAGACGCCGCGCATCGGCCTGTGGCTGGACACCTCCGACCAGACCCCGGAGCAGACCGTCGCGGAGATCCTCGACCGGGCCTGGACCGAAGCCGCGATCTGATCCAGCCGCACGTTGGCCCGCGGTTTCAATGAGCGTTTTTCATCCTGGTCGGCCCGCAGCCGCGGGTCGTAAAGCCACACGTCGATGAGGTGCCGCATGCGCCGCAGGCGCATAGCCCACCTACGACACCGGCACCGCCGCGGGTTCACTGCGCCCGTGCCCCTGGGGCACTCCTGGGCGAGGACGGCCCCTCCGCCGTGTATCGGACATACATCAGGAGGGGCACCCACAGACCAGGAAGCCTCTGAGGTTCCGCTACCCGCACCGCCACGCAAAACGAGGTTGGAAAACCTCACTGAAACTGCGGGACGTCATCGGCCGTAGTAGTAGTCCTGGTGGTTCGGCGGCTCGTACTGCGATTGCACGACGCCGTTGGTGACCGAGCCGATCACGCCGAGCACGATGAACACGATCAGCAGGACCCGGCCGCCCTGGGACATCACCAGCGGGCGGGTGCCCGGCGACTGGCGCGGCGGGTTCTCCTCCGCGCGCGCGTCGCCGAACAGCTTCTTCGGGTAGGCGCCGGTCAACAGGTAGAAGTAGGCGTTCGTGCGGTAGCTGTAGCGCAGCACCGCCGCGGAGGCGTCGAAGACCGGTCGCGGGTTGCGGCCCAGGACCAGCACGATCAGCCAGATGAAGAACGCCAGCATGCCGAAGCCCTGGGTGGCGATCGCGCTCACGATCGCGGCCGGGATCACCAGGATGATCCGGAAGAGCACCGCCCACCGGTTCAGCTCGCCGGGCCGGATGTCGGCCTGCACCGGGTAGTCCTGCTCGGGCACCAGGAACGGCGGGTACTTGTCGACGAGCAGCATGTTCGACGCCACCACCCTGGCCTGGTAGCCGACGAACAGGCTCAGGAACCCGGCGATCCAGTCCGGCAGCCGCCCCAGGAACAGCGCGGCGAACCAGCCGACGATCACCGCGACGGCGGCGGCGATGGACAGCAGCCAGAGCACGATGAAGTGCGGGATCAACAGCAGCAGTCGCAATAGGACGGTCCAGCGCCGCTGCCGTTCCGGGGGAACCACCTCCAGCTCGGGCAGGAACGGGCCGTTGGCCTCCGCGGGCTGGTCGCTCATCATCGCCTCCCGAGTCCGGTGTGGAGCGCGGCGAATGTAACCACCGCCCCTGGGCCGGGTCGGGATTCGGCTGGGGGCACGCGCTCTCCATCATCCGATCTGGTGAACGGCGGGCACGGCAGCTCACGTGCGGGCGCTCCACGGCGTTTTCCCGGCGAGCGATTGATTCCGCAAGCCGGGAGGAGCCTCCACGTGTACGAGACCGGATGCCTGTCAGATCGCGGTGCCCAGCGACGGATTCGCCGTGGTGCCACACCAGTGCCGGATCGCGAAGGCCTTGGCGAGCCCGGCCGACCAACGCATCGCGGACTGGATCATGTCCGGCGACGGGACGCGGAGCGGCCTCCTCGCTCGCCCGTCCGCCACGAGCGCGCGCCCCCTGCATCTGAAGAGCACCGACCACTGTGGACGATGTGGGCCGTGTGGCGGAGGGCTGGCTCGGTGGCCGACTCGTCCGAACGCGGCACGGATCGCGAACAGCCGCCCGACGGCGCCGTGGTGAGGCGCTACGGTGGGGCCGTGGAGCGCGGCGACCGGGATGAGGAGACCGAGCGCCTCGGTGATGACCTGCACGGGCTCGACCCGGAGGATCCCGAGGTGCAGGCCTTCGCTGAGCATCGCGACCGGATGCAGCGGCCGAACTCCGAGGCCACCGTGGAGGGCATGCTGCGCGGCGTGGACGACTTCGCGCAGAGCGTGAACCGGGCGAACGGTCACCGGAGGCTGATGGCCGTCGCGGTGGTCCTGCTGATCCTGTTCGGCGTGCTGTTCACGGTCTGGAACGCCGTCTCGTTCGTGTTCGGCACCTTCCTCGGCTGATCTGTCGGGGCCGTGGGGCATGCTCGACGCCTGCCGTCGAATCGGGGTACCCGTGATCGAGACCGACCGCGAACGAGTCCTGGCCTACCGGCACGCCGTCCAGCAGTTGGACCGGTCCGCAGGCGCCGTCGAGAACCTCGGAGTGCTGCCGCTCGGCGTGCCGGACACCCCGGCGGGCTCGGCGCTGCAGTCGGTGCGCACGCGGATCCCCTGAGCGGAACTCCCGGACTCGGTGGTCCTCGCCTGGTCGGTGCGCGGCAGCGCGCACCTGCACCGCGTCGCGGACCTCGCGGAGCTGGCCGGCCGGCTCTACCCGATGTCGGACGCGGACGTGGTGGCCCGGATGCCGGTCATGAAGTCGGTCGACGCCCCGCTCGCGGTGTTCGGCAAAACGGTCGCGGCGATGCGCGAGCACTCGCTCGAACCGACGGACCGGGGCACGCTGAGCGCGGCGGTCACCCGCGACGTCCCAGAAGCCTCGGCATGGTGCAAGGGATGCGAATCGACCCACGTCTTCTACTCGCTGTACCTGCAATCCGGGCTGGCAGCGGGCATCCGGCTCGTCCGCGCATCGGGGCGGCTGCGGATCACGGCGGCCCCGAAGTGGCACGTCCCGCAGCAGCCCGCCCGGACCGACGCCCTGATCAAAGACGTGCTGCGCCTGCTCGGCCCGGGCTCGGTCGCCGACGTCGCCGCGCTCCTCGGCACCAGCGCCACCGCGCTGCGGCCGGTCTGGCCGACGGACCTCGTCGAGGTCTCGGTCGCCGGGAAGCAGTCGTGGTTCGCGCCGGACGCGGTCGCGGCGCTCGACTCGCCGCCGTCACCACGGGGCGTGCGGCTGCTGCCGACCGGCGACCCGTACCTGCAAGCCCGGGATCGCGCGGAGCTGCTGCCGGATCCCGCGCACCGAAAGGTCCTCTGGCGGGCGGTCGGCTCTCCCGGGGCCCTGCTCGCCGACGGCGAGATCATCGGCACCTGGCGAGGGAGGAAGGCCGGCAGCAAGCTCCAGGTGGACGCGACGGGCTTCCGCGCCCTGAGCGCCGCCGTCCGCGAGGAGGTGGAAACCGAGGCCCAGCAGTTGGCCGGGACCAGAGGGGCGAAGTCGGCCGTGGTGGCGTTCGACTCGATCTGAGACCGCGCCGATGCAGTTGATCTTCGCACGGATTAGCGTGGAGGCATGGATCCGGTCGCAGGAACCCCGAAGGTCACCAAATCCGATCAGGAGTGGCGGGAGCAGCTCAGCCCGAACGAGTACGCGGTGCTGCGCCAAGCCGCCACCGAGCCGGCCTGGCAGGGCGAGTACGTCGACACCAAGACGGTCGGGGTCTACGAGTGCCGCGGCTGCGGGGCCGAATTGTTCCGCAGCGACACCAAGTTCGAATCGCACTGCGGTTGGCCGTCGTTCTACGACCCGACCGACAGCGACGCGGTGATCCTCCGCGAGGACCGGTCGCTCGGCATGGTGCGCGTCGAGGTCCTGTGCGCGTCCTGCCACGGCCACCTGGGCCACGTGTTCGAGGGCGAGGGCTACCCGACCCCCACCGACCAGCGCTACTGCATCAACTCGATCGCCGTCCGCCTGACCCCGGCGGAGTGAGGTCACACGACGACTTCGACCTTGCACGGAAGCTTCGGCGCGCGGGACAGCCTCGCATCGGCGGTCAGCAGTGGCACATCCAGACCAGCAGCCAGCGCCACGTAGAGCGCATCGTAGAACGTGATGGCACCACGCAATTCCCACGCGGCTTGGCTGAGCGGGCCTACGTGCGGATAGCGGTGGTCGATCAAGTGCTTCATCGCCAGGAGCGCAGTCGTCGCGGCGTCCTCTTCGATCTGCCCGCCCAACTCCTGCCTTCTGAGCACGTTCCCGACCTCGGCGTCGACATGGTGCGGTGCATGGCACTCGCTCTGCAGCAGCTGATGCCGCAGCTGGCGGGCCTCGTCCGACACGACGGTGGTTGCCAACACGAGAGTCGAGGCGTCTACGACGAATTCCGTCACCGCCGATCAGCATCCTTTGCCGCGAGGATGCTTTCGACGGTCACTCCGGTACCGCGATCGCGAGCGAGTGCTGCCTCGACAGCCGCGAGCGCTTCTTCCTTCGTTCGCCGCGATGCCATGCGCACGACCTCGTCACGCATGTACGTCTGCAGCGACATCCCAGCGGATCGCGCTCGTTTGCGGATCGTCTCGTAAGCCTCTTCCGGGATGTCCCGGATCTGGATGGTCGCCATAGCGCGATAGTAGCGCGACAGCGCTACTATCGCGCTAGCCTGACGGCCTTGTACCCGCTCAGGGGAGGCGGGTGACCAGGTCGGGGACGTCGACGCGGTGACCGGTGTAGAACGGGATCTCCTCGCGGACGTGCAGACGGGCCTCGGTGCCGCGCAGGTGGCGCATCAGGTCCACGATCCGGTGCAGCTCGTCGGCCTCGAAGGCCAGGATCCACTCGTAGTCGCCCAGCGCGAAGGACGCCACCGTGTTCGCCCGGACGTCCGGGTAGTCGCGAGCTTCCTTGCCGTGGTCGGCCAGCATCGTGCGGCGCTCGTCGTCCGGCAGCAGGTACCACTCGTAGGAGCGCACGAACGGGTACACGCAGATGTACTTGCGCGGCTCCTCGCCCGCCAGGAACGCCGGGATGTGGCTCTTGTTGAACTCGGCCGGGCGGTGCAGCGCGACGTTGCTCCACACGGGCTCGGACGCCTGCCCCAGCGGGGTCTCCCGGCGGAACCCGGTGTAGGCCGCCTGCACTTCCTCGATCCGCTCGGCGTGCCACCAGATCATGAAGTCCGCGTCGGCGCGCAGCCCGGAGACGTCGTAGACGCCGCGAACCACGACGCCGGTCTCGGCCAGCGAGTCCAGGTACTCCTGGGTCTGCTGCGCGGCCTTGGCCCGGTCTTCGGGCAGCGTGCCCTGCTCGATCCGGAAGACCGACCACATGGTGTAGCGAATGGTGTCGTTGAGCTCGTTGTAGTTCAGCCGCGCCATGCGTTCATGCTCCCACCTCGCGGCGACCGGCCTGCAGCAGGTCCCGCGTGATATCGGTCGCTGCCGCGGTCCCGGTGGCGATGCACGCCGGAACGCCGACCCCGTGCAGCGCGGCGCCCGCGATCGCCAGCCCCGGCACCTCGGCCACGGCGCGCTCGACGTCGGCGACCAGGTCGAGGTGTCCCACGCCGTACTGCGGCAGCCCGCCGCCCCAGCGCGTCACGACGGAGTCCACCGGAGCCGTGGAGATCCCGGTCAGCTCCGCGAAGTCGGCCAGGACCCGGCGCAGCACTTCGGCGTCGTCCAGCCGCAACTCGGCGGTCTCGCCGAACCGCCCGACCGAGCCGCGCACCAGCAGCTCGCCCTCGGCGCCGCGCAGGTGCGGCCACTTCTTGCTGGAGAAGGTGAATGCCTTGGCGGTGAACGGGGTTCCGTCCGCGTGCTGCTCGCCGCGCGCGATCAGCACGCCCGACGCCTCTGGCAGCCGCGTGTCGGGCGGCAGGGCGAGCCCGACCACGATCGAGGAGGACAGCTCCACCTCGGCCAGCTTCGCGGCCGCCGCCGGAACGACGTCACCGAGGAGCCGCCGAGCCGCCGGAGCGGGCACCGCGAGCACCACGGCGTCGACGTCCAGGAACTCCGGGCTGGGCGCGGCGCCGATCTCCAGGCGCCAGCCCTGCTCCGCCCGCGCCAGCTGCCGCACCGGGAGTCCGATCCGCACCTCGGCGCCGGCGGCGATCAGCAGCCGGTCGACCAGCTCCCGGTAGCCGTAGCGGAACGCGCCGAACACCGGCGGCTTCGGCGCATCCGCCGGTTTCGGCGCGGGCAGCGCCGCCGCCGCGGCAGCGGTGATCGACTCCGCTCCGGCGTCGATCGCTGCGGCCAGCGCCGGGATCGTGGCCCGCAGGCCGAGCCGGTCGGCATCGCCCGCGTAGACGCCGCCGAGCAGCGGTTCGACCAGGCGGTCGACGACCTCGTCACCCATCCGCCCGCGCAGCAGCTCACCCACCGAGATGTCGGCGCCGCCGAGCCGGACCGGCGGCAGTTCCGCCTCCGCCCGGACCGCGGCCACTCCCGCCGGGGAAAGCACGTCCCGCACCGCCTCCGGCGAAGCCGGGACACCCATCACGGTTCCGCCGGGCAACCGGCAGGTCCGGCCTCCGGCGCGCACCGTCGCGGACACCGCGCCCGGGTGCACGACCTCCTCGGGCACACCGAGCTCCTCGGCCAGCTGCCGGACTTCCGGACGCCGGTCGAGGAACGCCTCCGCCCCGACGTCGTAGCGGCAGCCGGCGAGCTCGACGGTGCGGAGCTTGCCGCCGAGCCGCTCGCCCTGCTCGAAGAGCACGATCTCGACGTCCGGCCCCAGCTCGCGGCGGAGCCGGTAGGCGGCGACGAGGCCGGCGATGCCGCCGCCGACGACTGCGACCCGGCGCGTCATCACTGCTGCTTGCTCGCGGTGTGCACCAGCTCGACGACGCGGGTGAGCACCTCGGGGTCCGTGCTGGGCAGCACGCCGTGGCCGAGGTTGAAGATGTGGCCACCGGCCGCCTTGCCCTCGCCGAGGATCCGGTGCACGTCGCGTTCGACCGCGTCCCATCCGGCGAAGAGCAGCGCCGGGTCGAGGTTGCCCTGCACCACCGGCGCGGCGGCATCCGGCTCCGCCGCGCGCAGCCGCGCCGCGGCCTCGTCCAGCGGCACCCGCCAGTCCACGCCGACGACGTCGGCTCCAGCGGAGCGCATCGCGCCGAGCAGCTCGCCGGTGCCCACCCCGAAGTGGATCTTCGGCACGTCCGCGATCTCGGCGACGGCGGCGAAGATCCGCCGGCTGTGCGGCAGCACGAATTCGCGGTAGTCGCGCAGCGACAGGGCCCCGGCCCAGGAGTCGAAGAGCTGGATCGCGTCCACCCCGGCCGCCAGCTGCACCTTCAGGAACTCCAGCGTGGTGTCGGCCAGCCGGTCCAGCAGGGCGTGCCAGGTCTTCGGGTCGGAGTGCATCAGCGCCTTGGTGCGCTCGTGGTTGCGGCTCGGGCCGCCCTCCACCAGGTAGGACGCCAGCGTGAACGGCGCGCCGGCGAACCCGATCAGCGGCGTCTGCCCCAGCTCGCGCACCAGCAGCCCGATCGCGTCGGCCACCGGCGCGACCTGCGCCGCATCCAGCGTCGGCAGCGCCGCGACGTCGGCCGGGGTGCGCACCGGGTTCGACACGACGGGGCCGGTGCCCGCGACGATGTCCAGCCCGACACCCGCGGCGTACAGGGGCAGCACGATGTCGCTGAACAGGATCGCGGCGTCGACCCCGTGCCGGCGCACCGGCTGCAGGGTGATCTCGCTGACCAGTTCCGGCGTCAGGCACGCCTGCAGCATCGGCACGCCCTCGCGGAGCTTGCGGTACTCGGGCAGCGAACGACCCGCCTGCCGCATGAACCAGACCGGGGTGTGCCGGGGGGTGCCGCCGCGGGCGGCAACCAGCAGGGGGGCGTCGGCCAGGTTCCGGCGGGCCGACGCCGGCGCGGGGTTCGCGGAGTTCGTCATCGAGGTCGCTGTCCGTAGGTCGAAAGGCGTCCCGGGGACGGCGCCACGGCGGGCCGACCGGGCTTACGCGGCAATCTTCGCACGCACCCGCCCGCCCCTTTCCCCTGCCTCGGCGCCCCGCCGAGGACGACTCCGAGGCCGACCGCGAAGCGTCTTCATCCCCGTTCGGCGTGCCTCCGCAACCGCCCGCACCCGGCCGCATACAGTCTGCGGCGTGACGGAGATGCCGGTGGCGCCCGAGGTTTTCCGGCAGGCGGTTGCCGCGTTGACGTCTTCGCGTCCGCGAGCGGAGATAGAGCTGACCGAGGTGGGGCCGCCCAAGCGCCTCGCTCCTTGGGCTCATGCGCTCGCAGCGGAGGCGAACGGCCCGGCCGGTGAGCTGGCCACCGCCCGCTTGGTGCTGCTCTACGACCCGGAAGGCCAGGAGGCGTGGGCGGGCGTGCTGCGGCTCGTCGTCTACCTGCGGGCCGAACTCGATCCGGAACTGGCCACCGATCCGCTGCTGCCGGCGGTCGGCTGGTCGTGGCTGACCGATGCGCTGGAGGATTCCGGCGCGTCCTGGACCGCCCTGGGCGGCACGGTCACGCTGACCTCGTCGGCCCGCTTCGGCGACATCGCGGGCCCGGCCCGCAGCCACGATCTGGAGTTGCGCGGTTCGTGGACGGCCACCGACGCGGAGCTGGCGCCGCACGCGGCGGCGTTTCACGAGTTGATGGCGAGCGCGGCGGGCCTGCCGCCGGAAGGCGTCTCGATGCTCGGCGGGCGGTCCGGGACGGCGCATCGCGACTGATCGCGAGATCGCCCGATCACCGGCTGTGTCGGCCGACTCCGGCGCGTAAGGTTCGGCGCAACCGGTCCTGTTTCCGTGGCGGCCGACACGCCGATGCGCGATTTCCTTTCGCGAAGACCCTGCGAGGCCGCCGAAACAGTTGATTGCGCAAATTATTCACAATCCGCGTTCATGTTACGTCGCTTGGCCACGCTCCGACGTTACGGAGATAGCTCATAGTCACCCAAAAGAGCGATGCGATCATGTTCCGGTAACAACTCGATCGGGATAGATACCCGATTGATCGTCCCGCTGACCCGCTTGGGCGGTTACGCTGCCCCCGACGACACCACTTTCGGTCGATCAGTGGCGCGGCTGATTGGTCGAGAGTCCCGGTGCCGGTCGGGGGGCACGACCGACTCCAGGGAGGTAGTGACGTGGCTGCCGTCGGCTTAGGTCAGGCCGCTCGAACCACGCCCGCCGGCGCTTTGCCGGCCAACATGGTCCCGCACCCGCGGGAAGAGCTGTTCACGGTGCTCGTGGTGGACGACCATCCGCTGCTCCGGGAGGCAATCGCCGCCCGGTTGCTGCAGATGGGCGCCGGCACGGTGCACGAGGCCGCATCCATGGCCGAAGCCAGGGCTCGCGCCCTGGCGACCGGTCCGTGCGACCTCGCAATTCTCGATCTCGGACTCCCGGACGGGACCGGCATCGAGCTGGTAACCGAACTCCGGAGCCAGGGCTGGCCACGGATCGTGGTGCTCGCTTCGTCCGATGACCCGTATGCGGTCCGGGCCGCCTTCCAGGCAGGTGCGCAGGCGTACCTGCTGAAGTCGGCCTCGCCCATGGTGGTCACCGACGGCGTGCGCCGCGTGCTCGATGGCGGCGTGTACGCCGATCCCAGCGTGGCGCCGGTGCTTGCCGCCGGTACCCGCGTGCCGGGAACGGACAACACGCCTCGCGAGCTGTCCGGGCGCGAGGTCGAGGTGCTCCAGTTGGTGGCCGACGGCCGTTCCAACAAGGAGATCGGCGAGGCGCTGAACCTGTCCGCGCTCACGGTGAAGAGCCACCTGTCGCGGATAGGGCGCAAGCTGGGCACCGGCGACCGGGCGCAGATGGTCGCGCTGGCCATGCGGGCCGGCGTGATCCGGTGACCGGACGCTGACGCACCTGCACCGGTGCGGTCGACCCGACGAGCTCGGGTGGAGTAGCCCCACGGCGCGGGCCGAAGCACGTAAGGTCTGATAGCCGTGGAAGCTGCAAGCCCCGAGACCGTCGGGTCCGACCGCCCGGAACCGGTGTTGTTGACCGAACCCACCGACGGCGTGCCGCCGGTGGTGGACACACCTGCCGCGTTGAAAGCCGCCGCGACAGCACTCGCCGCGGGGACCGGACCGGTCGCCGTGGACACGGAGCGCGCTTCGGGTTATCGCTACTCGCAACGCGCTTACCTGGTGCAACTCCGCCGAGAGGGTGCCGGGACCGTGCTCGTGGACCCGATCGCGCTGGACGGTGCGCTCGATCCGCTGCCGCCGGCGCTGGAAGACACGGAGTGGGTGCTGCACGCGGCGTCCCAGGACCTGCCGTGCCTGGCCGAGCTCAACCTTCGACCGGCGCGGTTGTTCGACACCGAGCTGGCCGGCCGGCTCGCCGGGTTCGAACGGGTCTCACTGGGCACGCTCGTGGAACGCATGCTGGGCTACCGGCTGGAGAAGGGGCACAGCGCGGCGGACTGGTCCCGCCGACCGCTCCCCCAGGACTGGCTGGTGTACGCCGCCCTCGACGTGGAACTGCTGATCGCCCTGCGCGACGCGATGCGCGACGAGCTGGAGCGGCAGGGGAAGCTGGACTGGGCGCACCAGGAGTTCGAGGCGGTCCGCAACGCCGCACCTGCACCGCCGCGAGCCGAACCGTGGCGCCGCACGTCCGGGATTCACCGGCTGCGCAGTCCCCGGCAGCTCGCCGCCGTTCGAGCGCTGTGGGAAGCCCGCGACACCGTCGCCCGGGACCGCGATCTCGCGCCGGGCCGCGTGCTGCCGGACTCCTCGATCGTGCAAGCCGCGCAGGCCAATCCGAAGACCGAGGCCGACCTGGTCGCCCTGCCGGTGTTCGGCGGGCGGCAGCAGCGGCGCCGGGCGTCGCTGTGGCTGCAGGCGCTGCGGGCGGCACGCCGGCTGGAGAACGACGAGCTGCCGGCACCGGCTTCGCCGCACGACGGGCCGCCTCCGACCAACCGGTGGAGCGATCGGGATCCCGACGCCGCCGCGCGGCTGTCCGCGGCGCGTTCGGCGTTGTCGAAGATCGCCGAGCGCCACCACCTGCCGGTGGAGAACCTGCTGCTCCCCGACCTGGTCCGGCGGACCTGCTGGATTCCGCCGGAAGACCGCAGCGTCACCGTCGTGACGGAGCTGCTGCGCGACAAGGGCGCCCGCGAGTGGCAGATCGAGCTCACCGTGGAGGACCTGAGCAAGGCCCTCCACGCGACGCCCGCGGCAACGGCCGACTGAGGCCCGCCGGGTGGCGGTTCGCACCGAACCGCCACCCGGGGGCGCCGGTCACGGATTGCGGCCGAGGAATGCGAGCATGCGGTCCTGCTCGGGTGCGCTCTCGGCGATGGGCACCTCGGGACCGCAGACGCTCTTGTGCCGGATGTTGTCGCCGAGGGCGCGGGCATCGGCGAAAACCCGGGTGACCTCGTCCGCCGGCAGCGCCTCGTCCTGCCCGGTGGCCCTGGCGATGTCCCACCCGTGCACGAGCAGGTCGAAGCAGAGGAACCTGTCGATCGTCGCCTCGGCAGTGGTGCGCCCGAACATCCCTTCGTACTCGCGGCCCGCCCGTTGCGGATCGTCGAGCAGCGCCTGGACCGCGTAGCGGGCCTCCAGCCACGCACCCAGCGGGTCGTCGTCCACGACCTTCGCCAGGGTGATCGCTTCCCCGGCCCAGTTGGGGATGTCGCGGTGCACGTCGACGACGTGGCGCAGGACGTCCAACGCGGTCCAGCCCTCGCACGGGGACTGCGCCGACCACCCCCCGGCGGGCACCGCCTCGACGCGGCGGGTGAACTCGGTGGCCAGCGCGCGGTAGCGCTCGGAAGTTTCGCTCATGTCAGTTCCGCCTCTCCGCGTTTCACAGTTGTGGCTGAGTCCAGCTCGGTCTCGCGTTTCGCAGCTTCTTGTGGCTGGTTTGCGTCACGTTCCCCTGAGGTGCGGTTGAGGAGGACTCGGGTTGACACAGGGCTACTCATGCCCACAGCCTGCGCCGCGACGCGTCGCCTGGCGCGGGCGGATCCGGGTCGGCCTGGATTGGTCGCCGTCGGCGGTGTTGATCAGAATGTGAGACAGCCGACACGGTCGGCCCGTGTGGTTACCGACGGGTAATAAGCGCTAGAGTGCGGTTACCGGCCGGTAATCGACCGACGATCCGGCCAGCACCATCCACCAAGCCAGTGAGGAGCACGCCGTGGCCGCACCTGCGTCGGCACCCGCCGACAGCCGCAGCCGCCCAGCGGTTCGGGACGTGGTCTTCGTCGACGGCGTACGCACGCCGTTCGGCAAGGCCGGTTCGAAGGGCCAGTACGCCCAGACCCGCGCCGACGACATGGTCGTCAAGGTCATCCGGGAGCTGCTGCGGCGGCACCCGGAACTGCCGGCGGAGCGCATCGACGAGGTCGCCATCGCCGCCACCACCCAGATCGGCGACCAGGGCCTGACCATCGGCCGCAGCGCGGCGCTGCTGGCCGGGCTGCCCAAGTCGGTCCCCGGCTTCGCCATCGACCGGATGTGCGCCGGTGCCATGACGGCCGTGACCACCGTGTCCAGCGGCATCGCCTTCGGCGCCTACGACGTGGCGATCGCAGGCGGCGTCGAGCACATGGGCAACCACCCCATGGGCGAGGGCGTCGACCCCAACCCGCGCTTCGTCTCCGACAAGATCGTCGACCCGTCAGCGCTGATCATGGGCTCGACCGCGGAGAACCTGCACGACCGGTACCCGACGCTGACCAAGCAGCGCACCGACGCCTACGCGGCCCTGAGCCAGCAGCGCTACGACGAGGCGCTGCGGGCCGGGAAGATCACCCCGGACCTGGTCCCGGTGTCCACCCGCTCCGAGCAGGGCTGGGGACTGGCCACCACCGACGAGCCGCCGCGCCCGGGCACCACCGTCGAGGCGTTGAGCGGCCTGAAGACGCCGTTCCGCCCGCACGGCCGGGTCACCCCGGGCAACGCCGCGGGCCTCAACGACGGTGCGACGGGCTGCCTGCTGGCCGACGCCGACACCGCGGCCGAGCTCGGCCTGCCGGTCGGGATGCGGCTGGTCGGCTACTCCTTCGCGGGCGTCGAGCCCGAGGTCATGGGCGTCGGGCCGGTGCCCGCGACCGAGAAGGCGCTGCAGCGCGCCGGGCTGAGCATCGACGACATCGGCCTGTTCGAGATCAACGAGGCCTTCGCGGTCCAGGTGCTGGCCTTCCTGGAGCACTTCGGCATCGCCGACGACGACCCGCGGGTCAACCCGTGGGGCGGCGCGATCGCCTGCGGCCACCCGCTGGCCTCCTCCGGCGTGCGGCTGATGACGCAGCTGTCCCGGCACTTCGCCGAGCGCCCCGAGGTGCGGTACGGCATCACGACCATGTGCATCGGCTTCGGCATGGGTGGCACGGTCATCTGGGAGAACCCGAACTACAACGCTGGAGACGCCCGATGACCAACGACTTCGCGGCGCTGTTCCCCGACGAAGTGGTGACCAAGGCGTTCACCCGGCTCGTCGACGTGCCCGGCCTGGCCGGCAAGCTCGCGCTGATCACCATCGACAACGGCCACGACCACACCCGGCCGTCCACCTTCGGTCCCGGCGGTCTGACCAGCCTGAACGCCGCACTGGACGAGGCGTTCGCCGCCGAGCCCGCGGCCATCGCGGTCACCGGCAAGCCGTTCGTGTTCGCCGTGGGCGCGGACCTCTCCGGCATCGGGCGGATCACCGAGCGGGAACACGCCCACCAGATCGCGCAGACCGGGCACGACGTGTTCCGGCGGCTCACCGAGTCGAAGATCCCGACCTTCGCCTTCGTCAACGGCGCGACGCTCGGCGGTGGCCTGGAGCTGGCGCTGTCCTGCCACTACCGGACGGTGGCGGCGAACGCCGGCGCCATCGCCTTCCCGGAGTGCTTCCTGGGCCTGTTCCCGGGTTGGGGCGGCACCCAGCTGCTGCCGAACCTGATCGGCCCGGACGCCGCGGTGACGGTGATCATCGAGAACGCGCTCAGCCAGAACCGGATGCTCAACCCGAAGAAGGCCCGTCAGCTGGGCATCTTCGACGAGCTGCTGGCCAGCCCGGACTTCCTGGAGGAGTCGCTGCGCTGGGCGGTCCGCGTGATCAACGGCGAGCAGGCCGTGACCCGCCCGGAGATCGACCGCGGCAAGGCCTGGGACGACGCCGTCGCCCGCGCCAAGGGCATCGTCGAGACGCGCACCCACGGCGCATCCCCCGCGGTGACCAAGGCCGTCGAGCTGATCGAGCTGGCCCGCGGCAACGACCTGGACGCCGGCTACGCCGCCGAGACCGAGGCGCTGACCGACGCGCTGATGTCCGACGAGCTGCGCTCGGGGCTCTACTCCTTCGACCTGACGCAGAAGCGCGCCAAGCGGCCCGCCGGGGCGCCGGACAAGTCGCTGGCTCGCAACGTCACCAAGGTCGGCGTGGTCGGCGCCGGGCTGATGGCCGGTCAGCTGGCGCTGCTGTTCGTGCGCCGCCTCGAGGTGCCGGTGGTGATCACCGACATCGACCAGGAGCGCATCGACCGGGGCGTGGCCTACATCCACGGCGAGATCGACAAGCTCGCCGCCAAGGGCCGCCTGTCGCCGGACGCGGTGAACCGGCTCAAGGGGCTGGTCACCGGCTCCCTGGACAAGAAGGCGTTCGCCGACGCCGACTTCGTCATCGAGGCCGTCTTCGAGGAGATGTCGGTCAAGCAGCAGGTGTTCGCCGAGCTGGAGGAGCACGTCTCCCCCGAGGCGATCCTGGCCACCAACACCTCGTCGCTGTCGATCACCGAGATGGGTTCGAAGCTGAAGAACCCGGAGCGGGTCGTCGGCTTCCACTTCTTCAACCCGGTCGCGGTGCTGCCGCTGCTGGAGGTGGTGCGCGGCGAGCAGACCGACGACGCGGCGCTGGCGACCGCGTTCAAGGTCGGCAAGCAGCTGAAGAAGTCGTGCGTGCTGGTCAAGGACGCGCCGGCGTTCGTGGTGAACCGGCTGCTGACCCGGTTCATGGGCGAGGTCATCGCGACCATCGACGAGGGCACGCCGTTCGAGGTGGCCGACAACGCGCTGGTGCCGCTCGGCCTGCCGATGAGCCCGATGGTGCTGCTGCAGCTGGTCGGCCCGGCGGTCGCCCAGCACGTCAACGAGACGATGCACGCGGCCTACCCGGACCGGTTCGGGCTCAGCGACAACATGCGGCGGTTCGTCGACGCGCGCAAGGCCGCGGTGTGGATCACCGACGAGTCCAATCAGTCAGCGGCGCAAAGCGCCTCCGTGGGGGGCGGTGGCCGGGCGACGGGCGGGCAGGTCGTGGACCCCGAGGTCGCGGCGCTGTGGGAGCAGGGCGACAAGCCGTCGACGTCCGAGCAGGTCCGCGACCGGGCGCTGAACGCGCTGGCCGAGGAGATCCGGATCATGCTCGACGAGGGCGTGGTCATCGAGGCGCAGGACATCGACCTGTGCATGCTCCTCGGCGCGGGCTGGCCGTTCTGGCTGGGCGGCATCACGCCGTACCTGGACCGGGCCGGCGTCTCGGAGAAGATCAACGGCAAGCGATTCCTCGCCCCGGGCGTGGCCTCCGTGTCCGCCTGACCGGCGATTCGCAGCCGACGGGGCCGGGGCGTTTCGCCCCGGCCCCGTTCGCGTGCGCGAGCTCGGTGCCGTGTTCTGCCATGATGGAGCCGGACGGAGAAGAGGTGATGGCCGGTGACCGCGCTTGTCCGGCACGAACTGGGGCCGTTCACGATCGCCGACTGGCACGCGCTGCCCGCCCGGGAGGATGGGTCGCGCCTGGAGCTCATCGAGGGGTACTGGCTCGTGACGCCGCCGCCGACCGGGCAGCACCAGTGGGCCGAGAAGCGGATCATCTCGCTCTTCGACCAGGCCATCACCGCTGCCGGGCGGACCGGTCTCTATGTGGTCGGTGGCATCGGGATCGAGATCAGCACGAGTTACCGCTCCGCCCTCATCCCCGACTTCGTCGTCCTCGACACGCCGCCCGTCGGCACGTCGTTCCAGCCCGGGAACGCCCTGCTCATCGGCGAGATCTGGTCCCCGGGCAACACCTCCAGCGAGCAGCAGGAGAAGTTCCAGGCCTGCGAGCGAGCCGGCATCCCGTACTTCTGGAGCGTCGCCCAGGACCACAGCGGCCCCGTCGAACTCGCCGCCTACCGCCTCGAGAACGATCGCTACGTGTGCGACGCGACCGCGAAGGCCGGTCATGGGGGCGCGCGGATCACCGCCAGCCCGGTCCCGTTCGAACTCGATGTGGCCTCGCTCCGGCTATAGAGCCTGTTTCGAAACTCGCTCTGCGTGGCGGTGCCGGTAGCGGCCCCCCTGCGGGAATTACGGTCGCCTTCTCGCTGCGGGATCCCCGACTCATGCCAATTCACCACGCCGGGGCTGTCCTCGCGAGAAGACCCCTGAGAACCCGCAGCGGTGCAAGCTGCGAGGGTGGGCTAAGCGGCTGCGCCGCTTCAAAGACAAAACCCCGCGATACCGCACCTCACACCACGACATCCAAAACAGGCTCCATAGCCCCGCGAGCGTTCGGCACCGGCCCGGCTCGCTTGACGGCCGCTGCCACGAACATCGGCAGCGCGAGGAAGAGCCGGTCGGCCTCCGCCCGCGCACGCTGCTCGGCCATCCAGCCGTCCGCCTGCTCGCGCGTGATGGCGCCGGTGGAGCGGGCTCCTGCGGCGAGTCCGGTGAGCATGGGCAGCATCGGCTTCCCGGTGAACACGCCGGTGCGCACCTCGACCGCCACGTCGTCGAACGCGGCGTCCAGCAGCAGGTTCCGGTAGCGGCGGGCGGCGCGCGGGCTGGTGATCAGGTCGGCGCGGGCGTGCACGATGGTCCGGGTGAGGACCGGATCGTCGGAGTCGATGAGGATGTCGTCCCAGTCCTGGCCCAGCAGCACGATCCGCCCACCGGGTGCGAGAACCCGGCGCGCCTCCGCCAAGGCCCGCTCCGGCTCGGCCAGTTCGTGGAACACCTTGTCGGCCCGGTAACCGTCCACCGAGGCGTCCGCCAGCGGCAGTTCGCACGCCCGGGCGATCCGGAAGTCCGCCCCGGGCCACCGGTCGCGGGCGACGGCGATCATCTGCTCGTCCGGGTCGACACCGATGGCGCGCGCACCTCGTTCGGCCAGCTCCGCCACGGCACGTCCGGCACCACATCCGACGTCCACCGCCGACCTCCCGGGGCCAACGCCGAGCAGGTCGTAGGAGAGGCTTCGCAGTTCCGCAGCGCCCGGCAGCCGGTCGGCCGCGTCGAGCCGTGCGATGAGGTCGTCCGTCGATCGCTTGATCATGGGCACCAGGCTGCGCCTTAATGTCGGCATGAAGTCAAGCGAGCACGAGCCGATGAGCATCGGTGCCCTCGCCGGTCGCTTCGGCCTGGCCACGCACGTCCTGCGCCATTGGGAGGCAATGGGGCTCCTCGCCCCCGCACGCGACGCAGCCGGACGCCGCCGCTACGACACCGCCGACCTCACCCGCGTCGCCGTCATCCTGCGCGCCAAGGAGGCCGGGCTGTCCCTCGACACCATCCGTTCGCTGGCCGCCACCGGCGATCCCGTGAAGCGGAGGGACGTCCTGCGGGAGGAGGCAGCGGCTCTCCGCTCCCGCATCGCCGCCGCGCAGGCGTCCCTCGAACTCATCGACTGCGCCCTCGGCTGCGATCACGAGGACGTCACCCGGTGCGCCCATTTCCAGCAGGTGGTGGCAGATCGCATCGACGTCTGAGCGTGCTCGGCCCGACGGTGCTACGGCGCGGCAGGGAGCTGGACCGTTACCGCGAGGCCGCCGGCCGGGAGGGATTCCGCCCGGACCCGGCCGTGGTGCGCCTTCGCCGCCGCTTGGACGATCGACAGGCCCAGGCCCGCGCCGTTCCTGGCCGTGCGCTGGACGCCGGCCCGGCGGAAGGGTTCGAAGAGCGATTCCACCTGATCGTCCGGAATCCGCGGCCCGGACGACGCGACCCGCAGAGTCGTCCACTGTGGATCGCTGCCGGTGCTGATCTCCACCCAGCCGCCATCCACGTTGTGCCGCACCGCGTTCTCCAGCAGGTTGCCCGCGACGCGCTCCAGCAGCGCCGGATCGCCGACGGCGAAAGCCGGTTCCTCGCAGCACTTGATGCGCAGTCCGCGCTGCCGCGCCTCCTGTTCCACCGCGCGCAGCGCGCGGCCCACGAGCTCCGTGAGGTCCACCGGCTCCCGCACCGCCAACTCCACGCCTTCGGTGCGGGCCAACAGCAGCAGCGCCTCCACCAGCCGCTCCGCGCGGGCCGTCGCTTCCCGGACCACATCGGCCATCCGCCGCAGCTCCGCCTCATCGGCGTCCGGGTCCGACAGCGTGACGTCAAGTTCCGTGCGGATCACCGACAACGGCGTGCGCAGTTCGTGACTCGCGTTGGCCACGAACCGGCGCTGCGAGTCGAACGCCGCCTGCAACCGGTCGAGCATCGCGTCGAAGGTGTCGGCCAGCTGGGCGACTTCATCGCGCGGGCCGCTCAGCGCGATCCGCTCGTCCAGCGACTCCGCGGACAACCGGTGCGCCGCCGCAGTCACGTCGTGCAGCGGGCGCAGGACCCGGCCGGTCACCGTCCACGCCAGCAGCGCGGCCGCCAGAACCACTGCTACGAAGGCGAATCCGCCGATCAACAGCACCTGCTGCCGCGCGGAGTCGCGCAGCGCCTCTCCCAGCAGCTCGGCGGGCACGTCCACGCCGTGCACCCGGACCAGCGTCCCGGCGGGCAGCCGGGGCACCGCGGCGACCACGTTGCCGACCAGCATCCAGCCCAGCCACAGCAGCAGCCCGCTCACCGCGGCGACCAGGGCCGTGGCCAGCAGCGTCAGCCGGGTTCGCAGTCCCGGACCGCGGCGCGTGATCGATCGGGCGGCCGTGCGCATCGGCTCAGTCCCGGGCATGCTCGGCGCCGCCTGCGGACGGCACCCGGTAGCCGGAGCCGACCACGGTTTCGATGATGCCCGGCTCCCCCAGCTTCTTGCGCAGCGTCATCATCGTGACCCGCACCGTCGTGGTGAACGGGTCGGCGTTCTCGTCCCACACCCGTTCCAGCAGTTCCTCGGAGCTGACCACGCCGCCGCCGGCCGACAGCAGCACCTCCAGCACGCCGAACTCCTTGCGGGTCAGCTCCACCTCGCCGTCGCGCCGGTGCACGGTGCGCCGCGCGGAATCCAGCTCCAGCTCCAGCGCGGTGAGCAACGGCGGCTGCGCCGGCGTGGCCCGCCGCCCCAGCGCCCGGACCCGGGCGATCAGCTCCGCGAACGCGAACGGCTTGGCCAGGTAGTCGTCGGCGCCCAGGGACAACCCGGCGACGCGGTCGGCGACGGTGCCGCTGGCCGTGAGCATCAGCACCCTGGTCAGCTCGCCGGAGGACACCAGCCGGCGGCACAGCTCGTCGCCGGACATGCCCGGCAGATCGCGGTCGAGCACCAGCACGTCGTAGCGGGTGATCGACGCCTTCTCCTGCCCGCTCTCGCCGTCGTAGGCGACGTCCACGGCCATGCCTTCCCGGCGCAGCCCGCGAGCTATCGCATCGGCCAGCGGCTTCTCATCCTCGACGACCAGGATTCGCACCTGTTCACCCTGCCACAGCCCGGCGGCGGAGCCGGGACGACGTGCGCGGCTGCGCGACCGGTCGGCCGCGAGCCCGTTCCGCCGAGCGGACCGACGTCAACGCCTTCGGCCGGGGCCGGGGCCGGGAGGAAAATCCTCCCGAAATCCGGCAAATCCAGTGAACCGATTCGGCCTTCGTGCGTCCAATGGAAAAGCGCTCAACGCACCGCTGGAGGATCATGCCCGGCAAACCGAACCAAGCGCCGGAACCGGATGACGCCGCAGGGCGCGAGGTGACGCCCGAGGAGGACGAGCGGCCGGTCGGCGAGTCCGACGCGCCGGACGGATCGTCCGCGGAATCCGCACCAGGTGAGGACACCGCGGCCGAACCGGATGAACAGCCGGAGCCGGCGGTCGAACCCGATCAACCTGCCGCCGCTCCGGAAGCCCCCGAGCCGAGTCCTCCCCCGGCCGCCCAGGGCGCGCCGTTGCCGCCGATGCAATCGGTGCAGGGAGCTCCGGTGCCGATGGCGCAGCTGGCGCAGCTGCCGATGCCCGCGGGAACTCCTTATCCGCCACCCCATCCGCCGTTCGCCCCACCCCATCCGCCGTTCGCCCCACCGCCGCCGCTGTTCGACGCCTTCTGGCCGCGGCCGGGGTTCTCGGGCGCTCCCGTGGCGTTGCTCGCGGCGGTGATCGGCGGCGCCGCCGCGGCGATCTTCGTGCCGCTGGGCGGGCCCGGGATCGGCTGGCCGCTGCTCGGCCTGACCATCGCCGCCGGGATGTTCCTGGTGGGCCGCAAGGCGGAACGGAAGGTCCACATCGGACAGGTGTGCTGGGCGGTGACGGCCTTGCTGCTGCTGTCGGTGTGCGCTTTCCGGTCGGCGGACTGGCTCACGGCATGGTGCGTGCTGACCGCCGGGGTCGCCGGAGTGCTCGCGGTGACCGGTGGGCGGAGCGTACGGGGGTTTGGACTGGCCGCCATCGCGATCCCGGTAGCGGCCCTCCGAGCCTTGCCCTGGGCGGTGCGGGGCGTGCGCGAACGCGGCCGCGGCTCGGTCGGCCTGCGGCTAGTGGCGTCGCTGGCGGTCACGGTTCTGCTGCTGCTGATCTTCGGCGCGTTGTTCGCCGGCGCCGACGAGAACTTCGCGGCGCTGGCCTCGGCCGTGCTGCCGCGACTCGACGGGGAGTCCTTCTTCCGCTGGACGTTCGTGCTGGTCGTCTTCGGGGCGGCCACCCTGGGTGCCGCCTTCACCCTGCTCCGCCCGCCGGAACCGGCGGAGACGACCCGCGAGGTCAAGACGCTGCGGCGGCTCGAATGGGCGCTGCCGATCGGCGTGCTGGTTGTGCTGTTCGCGGCGTTCATCGCGGTGCAGAGCACTCCGATGTTCGGCGGCGAGCAGCACGTTCAGCACACCGAGCAGCTGACCTATGCGGGCTACGCCCGCAGCGGCTTCTGGCAGCTGACGTTCGTCACGATCCTCACCCTGCCGATCATCGGCGCCGCGGCGCGCTGGGCGCCCAAGAGCACCGAGTTCGATCGCAACCTGCTGCGCGGGCTGGGCGGTGCGCTCGCCGTGCTCACGCTGCTCATCGTGTTCTCCGCGCTGATCCGCATGTGGGCCTACCAGGACGCTTACGGCTACACCGTGATGCGCCTGCTGGTGATGTCCTGCGAGCTGTGGCTGGGCGTGGTGTACCTGCTGGTCATCGCAGCCGGCGCCCGGCTGCGGGCCAGCTGGCTGCCCGCCGCGGTGGTCGGCACGGCGATGGCGGCGCTGCTCGGGCTGGCGGCGCTCAACCCCGACGCGTTCATCGCCGAGCGCAACATCGCCCGCTTCGAGGCGACCGGCAGGCTCGACCAGGAGTACCTGGAGAGGCTGTCGGCGGACGCGCTTCCCGCGCTGCAGGGCCTGCCGGAGGAGGCCCGCGGGCCGGTCGTCGCGGAGATCACCGAGGACCTGTCCGACGAGGGCTGGCGCTCCTGGAACCTCTCCGACCACCTGGCCCGCCAGTCCTGACGTGAACAGTGATCAGCGGGTGTCGCCCGGGCTGGGCGACACCCGCTGATCTGTGGCGAGACCGGAACGCCGACGGGTCAGCCGTTGGCGGCTTCCGGGCGGTCCGGGTCGGCCGCGACCCGCAGCGGGACGCGCCCGTCACCGCGCTTGGCGACCCACTCCGTGATCCGGCGGGCGATGTCCTGCTCGGTGAGGCCGAGGTCGGCCAGCACCTCCTCGCGCGAGGAGTGCGTCAGGAAGCGGTTCGGCACCGCCATGTCGCGCAGCGGCACGTCCAGCTCCGCGTCGCGCAGCGCCGCCGCCAGCGACCAGCCGAACCCGCCGTGCCGACCGCAGTCCTCCAGGGTGACCACCAGCCGGTGCTGCGCGGCCATCTCGACGATCTGCTCCGGGACCGGCAGCACCCAGCGCGGGTCGACCACGGTCACCCCGATGCCCTGCGCGGCGAGCCGCTCCGCCGCGGCGACCGCCAGCTTGCCGAACGCGCCGACCGCGACCAGCAGTACGTCGTCCGAGTCCCCCGAGCGGCGCAGCACGTCGACGCCGCCGACCCGCTCCACGGCCGGGACCTCCTCGACCACCGAGCCCTTGGAGAACCGCATCACGGTCGGGCCGTCGTCGACGGCGACCGCCTCGCGCAACTCCTCGCGCAGCGTCACGGCGTCGCGCGGCGCGGCGACCCGGATGCCCGGGATCAGGCCCAGGATCGACAGGTCCCACATGCCGTTGTGGCTGGCGCCGTCGTCACCGGTGATGCCGGAGCGGTCCAGCGTGACCGTGACCGGCTGCTTGTGCAGCGCCACGTCCATCAGCAGCTGGTCGAACGCCCGGTTCAGGAACGTCGAGTACACCGCGAACACCGGGTGCAGGCCGCCCATCGCCATCCCGGCCGCCGCGGTCATGCCGTGCTGCTCGGCGATGCCCACGTCGATGCAGCGGTCCGGGTACGCCTCGGCGAACTTCTTCAGCCCGGTCGGGCCGAGCATCGCCGCGGTGATGGCCACCACGTCCGGGCGCTCGGCACCGATGCGCACCAGCTCCTCGGCGTAGACGTCCGTCCAGCTCTTCGGGGCCGGCTTGGTCGGCAGCCCGGTCTCCGGGTCGATGACCTTGACCTGGTGCATCTGCTCGGCCTGGTCGTTCTCGGCTGGCGCGAACCCGTTGCCCTTGCGGGTCACCGCGTGCACGATCACCGGGCCGCCGAAGGACTTGGCCATCTGCAGCGCGTGCTCCATCGCGCGCATGTCGTGGCCGTCGACCGGGCCCAGGTACTTGATGCCGAGGTCGGAGAACATCACCTGCGGGCTGATCGCGTCCTTGATGCCGCTCTTGGCCGCGTGCAGTCCGGTGTAGAGCGAGCGCCCGACGACCGGGAGGTTGCGCAGCGTGCGGCGGCCGCTCTCCAGCGCCTTCTCGTAGCTGGGGTTCAGCCGCAGCGCGGCGAGGTGCTCGGCGAGGCCGCCGATCGTCGGCGCGTAGGACCGGCCGTTGTCGTTGACCACGATCACCACCGGACGCTCCTGGTCCGCGGCGATGTTGTTCAGCGCCTCCCAGCACATGCCGCCGGTGAGCGCGCCGTCGCCGACGATCGCCACCGCGTGCTGCGGCTTGCCGCCGAGCTGGAAGGAGCGGGCCAGGCCGTCGGCGTAGGACAGCGCTGTGGAGGCGTGGCTGTTCTCCACGAAGTCGTGGGCGCTCTCGGTGCGCGACGGGTAGCCGGAGAGGCCGTCGCGCTTGCGCAGCTGGTCGAATCCGTCCTGCCGACCCGTGATGATCTTGTGGACGTACGCCTGGTGCCCGGTGTCGAACACGATGGCGTCCCGCGGCGAGTCGAAGACCCGGTGGACGGCCAGGGTCAGTTCCACCGCGCCCAGGTTCGGCCCCAGGTGCCCGCCGGTGCGGGACACCTTCTCGATCAGGAAACGCCTGATCTCCGAAGCCAGTTGCGCCAGCTCAGGGTGCGTCAGGCGCTTTACATCGGCCGGACTGTGCACGGACCCCAGCAGCGTCACCGTTCCACCTCACTCGTCGTGCCGGTCGGGTTCATTCGCATGCCGGGGCCGGGCTGGCTGCCTGGCTCCGCCGCGATGCATAGCGCGTCCCAGTCTACGGAGGGGCCTGCCGACGGCCCGGCGTGGTACGCGGCACCGTGCGTAACCGTGCGACCACCCTGAGCGCCACCTGCGCATTCCCCCGGACCGCGGGGGGCCGGCGGAGCATCCGATGCGGCCCAAGCGATCGACCCGGCCCCGCGCGAACGGTTTTCCGCCCTGCTCACCGGGCGGCGCCCAGCGCTGTGGGGGTCATCACCGCGGGAACGGCCGCCACTCGGGCAGCGGGGCGTGATCCGGGCGGAGGTCTCCCCAAGGCGGGCTGCCGGGCGGCAGCTGGTGCAATTCGGCCTGATCGAGGCGGCGCCGCACCCGGAGCCAATCGACGGCCAGGAACGCGCCCGCGCCCAGCACGGCCACCGCGATGATCCACAGCGCCGGGTCGCCGATGCCCCGGCCGATCGCGGTGGTCAGCAGCATCGAGCCGAACACCACCAGCACGCCGCCGAGCAGGATCCGGAACGCCGGGTAGGCGTGCGCCCGGCTGCCGCCCCGCACCGTCGTGGTGCGAGCGGCGGCCCAGCCGCGCAGCCGGTGCCAGGCGGCGAGGTCCTGCGGGCCGGTGCGCAGCGGCCACGCCGCGGTGGCGCGCCGCCGGACGATCGCGGCGACCAGTTGCGGATCGGCGACGTGGACCACCCACTGCTGCGGCCCGGCGACCAGCCGGAGCGCCGGGCCGCTGCGCAGGCGGATGCCGGTGCCGCCGGGTAGCGGCCACCAGCCGCCCGATTCCCCGCTGATCTCCCCCGCCTGCGCGAAGGCCAGCTCGGCCAGCGGCAGCGCCTGCCGGACCCGTCCGGCGCTGCCGGTCCGGTCGAGCACGATCCGGTCCCGGCCGATCAACAGGCGCCCGCTGCCGAGCGCGTCGAGCGGCACCGTGATCTCGACGTCCAGCTCCGCGAGATCCCCCGCGAGCCCGACGAGCCGGCGGTGCGCCAGCACCGCCAGCGCGGGCGAGGCGATCACGGCAACCAGCGAGACCGCGCCGATCGGCGCGGCGAACACGACGTTGACGATCGCCTGCGGCACGGCTGCCAGCAGCGCCCAGCCCGGCCAGCGGCGCGGCGTGCGGGAGTCGGCCAGCCACGCCGCCGCGGCGACCACGATCCAGCCCGCGGCCCACCCGGTGAAATAACCGGGCACAGTCGACGAACCGAGCAGCAGCAGACCGGCCGGGACCAGCACGATTCCCAGCGCCGCCGACAGGAACGCGGTCGCCCGACGCCCTGGCACGGCGTCCGGCGCCGTCGTCCCTGGTGCCGGGACGGGCTGCACCGCGGGCCCGGTAGCGGGCGGGGCCGGGAGGACCTCTGGCTTGTGTTCGCGTTGCGTCATCTCATGGATCCCGTTCCCGGCCCCGACCCGGCTCAGCGCGGATCCGGCTCCAGCAGTGCGATGCATTCGATGTGGTGCGTCATCGGGAAGGCGTCGAAGGCCTCCAGCTCGGTCATCCGGTAGCCGCGCTCCGCGAACAGGCCGACGTCCCGCGCCAGTGCCGCCGGATCGCACGCGACGTGCACGATCCGCGCCGGGCGACGCGCGGTCACCGACTCCACCACGTCCCGGCCCGCGCCCTTGCGCGGCGGGTCCAGCACCACGACGTCCGGCGCCTGCAGGTCCTCGTCGGTGGCCACCGCCTCCACCGTGCCCGCCCGGAACGACACCTGCGGCAGGTCCCGCAGGTTCGCCACCGCGTCCTCCACCGCGCGCTTCGACGACTCGACCAGCACCACCGAGCCCGCCGGGCCGACCTGCTCGGCGAGCACGGCCGCGAACAGGCCGACCCCGCCGTAGAGGTCCCACGCCACGCCGCCCGCCGGCGCGGCCGCCAGCCGCGCGACGACCTCGGTGAAGACGTCCGGAGCGGCCTTGTGCACCTGCCAGAAGCCCTGCACCGCCACGTCGAAGGACCGTCCGCCGGCGGATTCGCGGGCCACCCCGCTGCCCTGCACCTGCCGGGCGACGGCCCGCCCGTGCCGGCGCTGCGGCTTGTGGTCCACGGCCGTGACGTGCACGTCACCGGTGGCATCGGCGGCCACCGTCAGCTCCGCGCCCGGACGCCACCGGCGGTTCGTGACCCCGTCCAGCGCGCCCTCGACGGTGATCGGGCAGTCCTCCACCGGGATCACCCGGTGGCTGCGGTGCGCGCGGAATCCCGCCCGGCCCTTGCGGTCCACCGCCAGCCGCGCGCGGCTGCGCCAGCGCAGCAGCCCGCCGGGCAGTTCCCGCACCCGGACCGGCCAGTCGATCCCGGCGATCCGCTGCAGCTGCTCGGCGATCACCGCGGCCTTCAGCTCCCGCTGCGCCTCGCCGGAGGCGTGCTGCCAGTCGCAGCCGCCGCACCGGTCGCGGCCGAGCGCCATGTCCGCCATCGGGCACGGCGGGCTGACCCGCCCCGGCGCCGCGGTCAGCACCTCGACCGCGTCCGCGCGGCAGAAGCCGCCGCCGGCGTCCTCCGTGACCTCCGCGACGACGACCTCGCCGGGCAGCGCGTGGCGGACGAACATCACCCGGCCCTCGTGCCGGGCCACGCAGTGGCCGCCGTGCGCGACCGGCCCGATCTCGACCTCCAGCCGCCTACCGGTCCAGTCCGGCCTTTCGGTCACTGTTCACCTTCCCGTTCGTACCCAACCCGCGCCGGGCCGCGCCCGGCATCGAGGTGAGCTGCTTCTGGCGGACCCGCGCGGACGACTCCAGCTGCCACGGCACGCTGGTGACCATCACGCCCGGCTGGAACAGCAGGCGGCTCTTCAGCCGCAGCGCGCTCTGGTTGTGCAGCAACTGCTCCCACCAGTGGCCGACGACGTATTCGGGGATGAACACGGTGACCACGTCGCGGGGGCTGTCCCGCCGGATCCGCTTGACGTATTCGAGCACCGGCCGGGTGATCTCCCGGTACGGCGACTCCAGCACCTTCAACGGCACCGGGAGATTCTCCGCCTCCCACCGCTTCGTCAGCTCGCGGGTGTCCTCGTCGTCCACGTTGACGGTGACGCCCTCGAGCACGTCCGGCCGGGTGGCGCGGGCGTAGGCGATCGCGCGCATGGTCGGCAGGTGCAGCTTGGAGACCAGGATCAGCGCGTGGTTGCGCGACGGCAGCACCGCGTCCGCCTCCTGCTGCTTGAGCTCGTCGGCCACGCGGTCGTAGTGCCGGCGGATCGCGGTCATCAGCACGTAGATCGCGGCCATCGCGGCGATCGCGATCCAGGCGCCGTGGGTGAACTTGGTGATCAGCACGATCACCAGCACGCTGGCCGTCATGAACAGGCCGAAGGAGTTGATCGCCTGCGCGCGCCGCATCCGGCGCCGGGCCTGCGGATCGGTTTCCTTGCGCAGCAACCTGTTCCAATGCCGGATCATGCCGCTCTGGCTGAGCACGAACGACACGAACACGCCGACGATGTAGAGCTGGATCAGCCGGGTCACCTCGGCCTCGAAGGCGAACACCAGGATGATCGCGCCGGCGGCCAGGAACAGGATGCCATTGGAGAACGCCAGCCGGTCGCCGCGGGTGTGCAGCTGGCGCGGCAGGAAGCGGTCCTGCGCCAGGATCGAACCCAGCACCGGGAAGCCGTTGAACGCGGTGTTGGCGGCCAGCACCAGGATCAGGCCGGTGAAGAACACCAGGTACCAGACGCCGGGCGCGAAGCCCGTGAACACCGCGCCGGCGAGCTGAGCGACCAGCGTCTTCTGCTCGTAGCCCGGCGGGGCGCCGATCAGCTGGTGCGCCGGGTTCTCCGCGATCACCGCGCCGGTCAGCTGGGCCAGCACGATCAGGCCGAGGAACATCGCGATGGCGAAGCCGCCCATCATCGCCAGCGTGGTGGCCGCGTTGCGGGACTTCGGCTTGCGGAACGCGGGCACCCCGTTGCTGATCGCCTCGACACCGGTCAGCGCAGCGCTACCGGAGGAGAACGCCCGCAGCACCAGGAACACGAACGCCACGCCGGCCATCTGGGTCTCGTCGGGCAGGATCTGGAAGCTCGCACTCTCGGCGCGCAGCTCGCGGCCGAGCACGAACACCTGGAAGAACCCCCAGGCGATCATGCCGAGCACGCCGATGAGGAAGGCGTAGACCGGGACCGCGAACAGCGACCCGGACTCCCGGACGCCGCGCAGGTTCATCGCGGTCAGCAGCGCGATCGCCCCGACCGCGAACAGCACCTTGTGCTCGGCCACGAACGGGATGACCGATCCGATGTTCGCCGCGGCCGAGGAGATCGACACCGCGACGGTGAGGATGTAGTCGACCAGCAGGGCGCTGGCCACCACCAGGCCGAACTGGCGACCGTGGTTGACGGTGGCGACCTCGTAGTCGCCACCACCGGAGGGATAGGCGCGCACGTTCTGCCGGTAGGAGGCGACCACCGTGATCATCACGAGCGCGACGACGATCCCGATCCACGGGCTCACCGCGAACGCCGACACACCGGCCGCCGAGAGCACCAGCAGGATCTCTTCAGGCGCATACGCAACGCTGGACATCGCATCCGATGAGAAAATCGGCAGGGCGATGCGCTTGGGCAGCAGCGTGTGCGAGAGGCGGTCGCTGCGGAACGGCCGACCTACGATCAACCGTTTCGCCGCGGTTGCGAGCTTGGACACGGCACAGAGCGTAAGCGCAAAGGCGGGTCGACTGACGACCCTGGCTGCCGGAATTGCTCTCAGGTCACATCCTGCGCGCCGCCCTGCCCCCGGGGGCGTCTCACCCGGTACGGTGCACCAGCCTGGAACCGATGGGCGCGAACCGGACCGGATCAGCGCCCGTGCCGGTACGGTCGGCAGACGATCGCGAGGTCGTGGCCGACAACCCCACACCCCCCGCAGCGAGGAGACAAGGTCGTGCACGTGGTGATCATGGGCTGCGGCCGGGTCGGGGCCTCCCTGGCCACGGCCCTGCAACGGCTCGATCACACCGTGGCCGTGGTCGACAAGAACCCCCAGGCGTTCCACCGCCTGGGCAAGGACTTCCGCGGCCAGCAGGTCACCGGCAACGGCTTCGACCGGGACATCCTGGTCGAGGCGGGGATCGAACGGGCGACCGCATTCGCCGCGGTGTCCAACGGGGACAACTCCAACATCGTCTCGGCCAGGGTCGCCCGCGAGACCTTCGGCATCGAACACGTCGTGGCACGCATCTACGACCCCAAGCGCGCCGAGGTCTACCAGCGGCTGGGGATCCCGACGGTGGCCACCGTGCCGTGGACGACCGACCGGTTCCTGCGCATGCTGCTGCCCGAGGGCGTCGCCACCGCGTGGCGCGAGCCCTCCGGCACCGTCGCGGTCCTGCAGCTGCCGCTGGACGACGGCTGGGTCGGCCGCCGGATCGCCGAGCTGGAATCCGCCACCGGCGCCCGGGTCGCGTTCATCATGCGGTTCGGCAACGGCGTGCTGCCGGACGCCAAGACCGTCATCCAGGCCGACGACACCGTCTACGTGGCGGCGCTGTCGGGCACCGTCACCGACGTCACGGCGGCGGGCCGCCGCACCCCCGAGGAGAGCGAGTAATGCGCATCGCGATCGCGGGCGCCGGCGCGGTCGGCCAGTCCATCGCACGGGAGCTGCTCGAAGGCGACCACGAGGTCCTGCTGATCGAGCGGAGCATCCAGAACTACCACCCGAAGAACATCCCCGGCGCCGAGTGGATGCTCGCCGATGCCTGCGAGCTGGCGTCGCTGGAGGAAGCCGGACTGGAGTCCTGCGACGTGGTCATCGCGGCCACCGGGGACGACAAGGTCAACCTGGTGGTGTCGCTGCTGTCGAAGACGGAGTTCGCGGTGCGCCGCGTGGTGGCCCGCGTCAACGACCCGCTCAACGAGTGGCTGTTCACCGAGGCCTGGGGCGTCGACGTCGCGGTGTCCACGCCGCGGATGCTGGCCGCGATGGTGGAGGAAGCGGTCAACGTCGGCGACCTGGTGCGGCTGATGACGCTGCGGCAGGGCCAGGCCAACCTGGTCGAGGTGACGCTGCCGGATTCCACGCCGCTGGCGGGCCGCCGGGTCCGCGACCTGAAGCTGCCGTCCGACGCGGCGCTGGTCACCATCCTGCGCGGCGGCCGGGTGATCGTGCCGCAGGCCGACGACCCGCTGGAAGCCGGCGACGAGATGCTGTTCGTGGCCATCGCGGACGTCGAGCAGCAGATCCGGGCGATCATCCACGACCGCCAACCCACCGACTGACGGGTTTCCAGACCGGCAGGGCCGCCGTTCTCGCGCGAGGACGGCGGCCCTGCCGGTCGGCTCGAACCGGGCGGGTCAGCCCAGCGAGGGCTTGGAGTCGATGGCTCCCGGCTCCGGCAGGGCTTCGGCCTTCTCCTGCTCGGCGACCTTCGAAGCGCGGCGGACCGCCCACACCGTGACGATCAGCGCCAGGCCGGTCAGCGGATAGCCCATCGCGATCCGCGCGAACGCCAGCCAGCCGGTCTGGTCGGAGTCGTACAGCCACTGCTGCACCACGTACTTCGCGGCGAACACCACGGTCCAGGCCAGCGTCGCCAGGTCGTAGCCGCGCAGCGCCCGGCGCTGCTTGCGCCAGGAGAAGCCCAGCCCGTTCAGCGCCGACCAGGCCACGCCCACCAGCGGCCAGCGGGCCAGCACCGACACCAGGAACACGCCGCCGTAGATCAGGCTCGTCCAGATGCCCAGCAGGAAGAAGCCCTTGGCATCGCCCGAGCGGTAGGCGATGAACGAGCACACCGCCACCCCGAGCACGCCGGAGATGGCGGGCTGCAGCGGCTCCTTGCGCACCAGCCGGAAGATCGCGATCGCGATCGCGACACCGATCGCCGACCAGATCGCCGGCATCAGCGAGGTGAAGGAGCTGACCAGCACGAAGACCACGATCGGGACCGCGGAGTAGGCCAGCCCGCCGACGCCGCCCATCTGTTCGAGCAGGGTCTTCTCGGGATCGCCGGCCCGCTGCGCGGTCGGGTCCTGCTGGTTGTCGGCCGCGTCCTGGGCTGGTGTCCCGGCGGCGGATGCGTCGCGTTCGCTCATGCGGTGTTCTGCAACTCGTAGTAGGGGTTGTAAAGCACCTTGCGGCCGTCGCGGACCGCGATCCGGCCCCGGGCCTTGATGATCCGCCCGGGTTCGATGCCGGCGATCCGGCGGCGCCCGAGCCAGACCAGGGTCACGTCCTCGGTGCCGTCGTACAACTCGGCCTCCAGCGTCGGTGCCGACGCCTTCGGGCACAGGCCCACGCTGCGCACCCGACCGAGCACCACGGCCTCCTGCCCGCACTGGCAGTCGCTGGCGCGCTGGGCTCCGCCGGCTTGGGACCGCTCCGAGAGGTCATCGGCGTCCAACTCGGCGACGTCGCTGGTCAAGCGGCGTACGAGGCGACGCCAGTAGCCGCCGTCGGTCTTGCTCATCTAGCGCTCCCGTGCGCTTCCGGGGCTCGACTCGAAGCCCGTGCACCCCCAGCGTAGCCGCCGAGAACGGCGTAGTCGCGGGCCCGGCGGGATAACCGACTTGACCCGCCCGATCGGCTAAACCTTGATCAACACGGCCACGCTGGGTGTTCGGCTTCGCACTGGTTCTTTCCGGTGAAAAGCGAAAAATTCCCGCGCCCGAACCGATCCGGTCTCGGCTGCGGCGAAACCGCCTCGGGCGCCGTCCCGGTTCTCCGGCGGCGCCCGACGCCGACTCCCTAGCCCTGCTGGCCGTTGTTCTGAGCCTGCTGGATGTGGCGCAGGATCGCTTCCGGCAGCTGGATCGGCAGCGGCGTGCGCACCGGCAGCGGGTCGTCGCCGCGGACCACGACGGTCTCGTCGAGGACCGCGTACAGCAGCTTCGCGCACTCCTCGGCGTGCTCCGCCGGCCCGGCCGCGACGCCGCGCAGCAGCCAGCGCGGCCCGTCGACCCCGACGAACCGCAGCGCCGCGTTCGGCGAGTCCGCAACCAGTTCAGAGCCCCAGTCGCCCTCTTCGGCGTACACCCGGGCGCCGTCCTTGCGCAGCTGCTCGGCGAGCTCGGCGCTGACCTCGGTCCACAGCCCGCTGCTGCGCGGCGCCGCGAACGCGCTGACGGTCAGCCGGCCGACCGGTGTGACCAGGTGCACGGCGCGCACCGGCCCGGCCGGGTCGACCTCGACCTGCAGCTGGCCGCCCTCGGGCACCGGCACCCGCACCGAACCGAGGTCGAGCCGCTCGACCTCGTCGTCGGGCGCCTCGTTCGAGTCGAACGGACCGCCCTCCACGACTTCCGCTTCCTCGGCGTTCAGCGCCTCGTCCGCGGCCTCACGTTCGCCCCGTTTCCGGCCCCACCCGAACATCCCCTCAGACCTCCGTCCTGTGACCGGTCTCGGCACCCGAGACCGCCAGCACCTCGTGCCCGCCGGTGGACCCGTAGCCCCCGGCACCCCGCTGCGACGCCGGCAGCTCGTCGACCTCCTCGAACACCGCGTGCTCGACCTTCTGCACCACGAGCTGAGCGATCCGGTCGCCGCGCCGCAGCGACAGCGGTTGTGCACGATCATGATTGATCAGGCAGACCTTGACCTCACCGCGGTACCCGGAATCCACCGTGCCGGGCGCGTTGACCACGCTCAACCCCGCCTTGGCCGCCAGGCCCGAGCGCGGGTGCACGAAGCCCGCGTAGCCCTCCGGCAGGGCCAGCGCGATCCCCGTGCCCACGACGACGCGTTCGCCGGGTTCGAGCACCACGTCGCTGGTGGTCACCAGATCCGCGCCGGCGTCGCCTGATTTCGCGTACGCGGGCAGCGGCACATCGGGGTCAAGTCGGGTCAGCAGGACCTTCACGTTCGACACGGGCGGCGAGACTACCCTGAAGACGTGTCGGAAAGCGTAGAAGCGGCCAGCATCGCCGGGGACGTGCCCGGTCAGGCGAATTCGAAGGGGCATCCCGTGTTCCGCGAGCGGTTGTACACGTCCTGGTGGGCGTGGCCGCTACCGGTCATCGGAGCCGCGATCATGGCCGCCACGGTGCACATGGGCTACCCGGGCGTGCGCGCATGGCTGCCTTACGCCGTGCTCATCCCGCTGGCCATCGCGATCCCGCTCTGGCTGGGTCGCACCAAGATCGAGGTCGTCGACGGCGAGTTCTGGGTGGGCGACGCGCACCTGCCGCTGCGGTTCGTCGAGGACGCGGAGGTCATCACCCCCGCCGAGCAGCGCCGGGCGCTCGGCCCGGACCTGGACCCGGCGGCGTTCATGGTGCACCGGTCGTCGATCCGCACCTCGGTGCGGATCTGGCTGAACGACCCGGACGACCCCACGCCGTACTGGGTGATCAGCACGCGCCGTCCCGAACGGCTCATCGCCGCCCTGAAGAAGTCCTGACCAACCCGGCCTCCCCCGCCGGTGAGCAGGTCCGACCGGCCGGCGGGGAGCCGTGAAGACAACTGGGCACACGCCGTCAGCGTGTGCCCAGCCACTTCCCGGTCTCGTCGACTCCTGGCCGCCTGGATCAGGCGGCGCAGTCGCGGCAGACGAACTGGCCGTTGCGGGTTTCGGCCAGCCGGCTGCGGTGGTGGACGAGGAAGCAGCTCGAGCAGGTGAACTCGTCAGCCTGCTTCGGGAGCACCTTGACGGTCATCTCCTCGCCGGACAGGTCTGCGCCCGGCAATTCGAAGTTCTCCGCGATCGCCCCTTCGTCCTCGTCGACGACGCCGGATTGCGCATCGTTGCGTCGCGCCTTCAGCTCCTCCAACGAGTCCTCTGCCAAGTCTTCGGACTCGCGGCGCGGAGCGTCGTAGTCGGTCGCCATCGTGATTCACCCCTGCGTTAGTGGAGACTGCAATGGTGTGCCGCTGGTAAACGTTCCAGGACCAGGATTTGTGCCCGTTGGCGCAGTGATCGTGGTCTCGCCCTGCAACGCGTTCAGTTCCCCCGTAATGAGCGACTCGCCTCATCCGGCACTCCGTGAGGCGCCGAGAGGGTAGCTCATGCCGAGTCCGCGCACGCATCAGGTCACCCATAGGTGTGGTGTTCGCTGCATCCGCCGACCGCCGAAGATCAATCCCCGGATGCCGCCCGGTCGCCTTCTTCGGTTGCCCGGCACCTCGCCTCGCGAAGCGGTGCGCAGGAAGTTCGCCGCTCGGCATCGATTCAGCGACCCGCCGCGGACGGCTCCGACATGGTGGGGGCGTCCAGCGCCGCACGGCGCCGGTTGTGCGCCTAGGCTGATCTAGCGAAGACGGGCGCACGCTGGTCGAAGCATCCAGGGAGGGGCGGGACGTGTCAGCCGTGAGTGCAAGGTCGGGTCGACGAGCCCGGTACCGACGGCGTCGGCCGGTGCCCGCCCTGGTGGTGCTGGTCGCGCTCGTGCTGCTGTCGGGCCTGCTGTGGACCCGGGTCTTCGACTCGGTGAAGGACATCGAGGCGGCGACGACCTGCAATCCGCCCACCACGCCGACGGCCGCGCCGCAGGGCGGCGCCGCGCCGGAGCCGGTTCCGCTGGGGTCGATGCTGCCGCGCAACGCGCTCGACTCGACCAACCCGATCCCGCAGCAGGACGTGCAGGTCCGGGTGCTCAACGGCAACGGCGAGGCCCGGCAGGCGTCGCTGGTCAGCGACGAGCTCTCCAGCCTCGGCTTCGCCAAGGGCGGCGCGGACAACGACCCGGTCTACGTCAACTACGACCTGAAGTGCCACGGCCAGATCCGCTTCGGCGGCGCCGGGGTGAGCGCGGCGCGGACGCTGAGCCTGATCGCGCCGTGCGCCCAGCTGGTGCGCGACGAACGCCAGGACGCCTCCGTCGACTTCGCACTGGGGGCGGACTTCAAGGACATCAAGACCACCTCGGAGGCCAAGCAGGTGCTCCAGGAGCTGGAGAACTGGGTGCCCCAGCGGGACCACCAGGACGGCGCCCACCAAGAGGTGACCCTGCCGCAGATCAGCAACGATCTCCTCAACAAGGCCCGCGAAGTGCACTGCTGACGACGCTCGAAGGGCGCCTGCGACCACACCGGCCGCAGGCGCCTTCGCGTCTCAGGGACCGCTCTCAGACGCGGCCGGCGTCCGCGCGGAGCAGAGCCTCGGTCAGCTCACCGGCGATGCCCGGTGCGGCGCAGACGATCATCCCGTCCCCCAGCCCGTCCGCCGACCCCTGCTGGGGCAGCCGCAGCTGGGCACCGGCCTCGGCGGCGACCAGCGCGCCCGCCGCCCAGTCCCACCGGTTGAGCCCGACCTCGAACATGCCGTCCAGCCAGCCCGCGCCGACCGCGCACAGGTCCAGCGACGCCACCCCGGCCCGCCGGATGTCGCGCACCTGGCCCAGCAGCCGGCCGAGCACCTCGGCCTGCGCCGTGCGGCGCTCCACCGCGTAGGCGAATCCGGTGCCGATCAGCGACAGGTCGAGCCGGTCGGCGGACGAGACCCGGAGCCGGCGGCCGTCCAGGAACGCGCCGTGCCCGGCCGCGGCGCTCCACACCCGGCCGGACGCCGGTTCCACCACCGCGCCCGCCACCGAAACCCCGTCGAGCTGCGCGGCCAGCGACACCGAGTACCAGGGGAAGCCGTACAGGTAGTTGACCGTGCCGTCGATCGGGTCCACGACCCAGCGCAGACCGTCCAGCGCGCCTTCGCCGCCTTCCTCCTCCCCCAGCACCGATTCGCCGGGGCGCAACTCCGCCAGCCGTTCCCGCACGAGCCGCTCCACCGCGCGATCACCTGCGGTGACGACGTCCGTCTCGGTACTCTTCGTGTCTACCGCACCATCGGTGACCGCTTCGTCACGCACCGTGCGCGCCAGTTCCGCGGCTTCGCGGGCGATCCGCACCGCTACCTGGCACAAGGCTTTCGCGTCTACTTCTGCTGCCAATCCCACGTACACATCGCAACACAACCCGGTTAAGGTCTGCACACCTTCATCTGAATCGAATAGGAAGGATTCAGCCATGGCGACTGCCCGCGGTTTCGGTGTGGATATCGGCGGGTCCGGCATCAAGGGATGTCCGGTCGACATCGACGGTGGTGTGCTGGCCGAGGAGCGGATGCGGATCCCCACCCCGCAGCCCTCGACCCCGTCCGCCGTGGCGGACGCCGTGGCGGAGATCGTCGAGAAGTTCGCCTGGACCGGCCCGGTCGGCATCACCCTGCCCTGCGTGATCAAGGACGGCACCGCGCTCACCGCGGCGAACGTCGACAAGGGCTGGATCGGTACCGACGCCCAGGAGCTGTTCGCCGAGCGGCTCGGCCGCACCCGGGACGACGTGCTGGTGCTCAACGACGCGGACGCGGCCGGCACCGCCGAGATGCGCTCCGGCGCCGGCGCCGGGCACCGCGGCCTGGTGGTGGTGCTGACCTTCGGCACCGGCATCGGCAGCGCGATGTTCATCGACGGAAAGCTGGTGCCCAACACCGAGTTCGGGCACATCGAGGTGGACGGCCACGACGCGGAGACGCAGGCCGCGGCCTCGGTCAAGGACGACCTGGAGCTGACCTACGAGGAGTGGGCGCCGCGGGTCAGCACCTACATCCAGGGGCTGGAGAAGTTCCTCTGGCCCGACCTGATCATCGCCGGTGGCGGGGTCAGCAAGAAGGGGCACAAGTGGATTCCGCGGCTGGAGACACGCACGCCGGTCGTCGCCGCGGCGCTCCGCAACGACGCGGGCATCGTCGGTGCCGCGACGGCGGCCGCGACCAGGCACAACGCCTGACCTTCCGACCGCCTAGCACATCGCGGGACGCGCGGACTCCGCCTTGCAGCGGAACCGCACCCCCGCATCGCGGCTACAATGGAACACGGCCCACTTGATTCGAAGTCCTCGTCGAGGAAACACCGAGGCAGGCACCGGGTGATTCCTCATCAGCCGCAGGGCTGAATCCAGTGGGTTTGTTCCCCGACCTTCGGCGGCCGAGGTTTCGCGCCCTCCGGCCTGCCCTGATCGACCGTCGCGAAAGGGCGTACGTGGCAGCCGCAGAAACAGCAACCCGACGCTCCGCTGCAACAACCGGCGGTGCCCAGTCCCAGTCGGGCCAGTCCCAGGCCACCCCAGGTTCGGAGGCGGCTGCTTCGTCTGACACCGAGCAGACGAACTCCACCGCCGCGCGCAAGAGCCCTGCCAAGAGCTCGACGGGGGCGAAGCCGACGGCCCGCAAGACCACCGCCGCGAAGTCGGCGGGGGCCAAGAAGGGCGCCAAGGCCCCGGCGAAGAAGTCGACGAAGTCGGCCTCCGCCAAGGGCAGCGGCGAGGGCATGGAGATCGACGAACCGATCGAGACCGACCTGACGTCCCCGGACGTCGGCGACCTCGCCGACGTCGAGGTGGAAATCCCGGAAGAGCCCGTTCCGGAGGAGGAGACCAAGGAGTCCGGCGACTTCGTCTGGGACGAAGAGGAATCCGAGGCGCTCCGGCAGGCTCGCAAGGACGCCGAGCTGACGGCTTCCGCCGACTCGGTCCGCGCCTACTTGAAGCAGATCGGCAAGGTCGCGCTGCTCAACGCCGAGGAAGAGGTCGAGCTGGCCAAGCGCATCGAGGCCGGGCTCTACGGCGCGGAGCGGCTGCGGCAGGTCGAGGAGGCCGGCGAGCAGCTGACCACCCAGATGCGCCGCGACCTGCGCTGGATCGTGCGCGACGGTGAGCGGGCGAAGAACCACCTGCTGGAGGCGAACCTCCGACTGGTCGTCAGCCTCGCCAAGCGCTACACCGGCCGCGGCATGGCGTTCCTGGACCTCATCCAGGAGGGCAACCTCGGCCTGATCCGCGCGGTGGAGAAGTTCGACTACACCAAGGGTTACAAGTTCTCCACCTACGCGACCTGGTGGATCCGGCAGGCCATCACCCGCGCGATGGCCGACCAGGCCCGCACCATCCGCATCCCGGTGCACATGGTCGAGGTCATCAACAAGCTCGGCCGCATCCAGCGCGAGCTGCTGCAGGACCTGGGCCGCGAGCCCACGCCCGAAGAGCTCGCCAAGGAAATGGACATCACCCCGGAGAAGGTGCTGGAGATCCAGCAGTACGCCCGGGAACCCATCTCCCTGGACCAGACGATCGGCGACGAGGGCGACAGCCAGCTCGGCGACTTCATCGAGGACTCCGAGGCGGTCGTCGCGGTCGACGCGGTGTCCTTCACGCTGCTGCAGGACCAGCTGCAGTCCGTGCTGGCGACGCTGTCCGAGCGCGAGGCCGGCGTGGTCCGGCTGCGGTTCGGGCTCACCGACGGCCAGCCGCGGACGCTGGACGAGATCGGCCAGGTCTACGGGGTGACCCGGGAGCGGATCCGGCAGATCGAGTCCAAGACGATGTCGAAGCTGCGCCACCCGTCCCGGTCCCAGGTGCTCCGCGACTACCTGGACTGACGAACACGGCACCGAAGAGGGCCGCCGACCGATCCGGTCGGCGGCCCTCTTCGCGTCCGCGGCGGCGCTTCGGGGCCGGAAAACGCCGAAAATCGGTCCGCCTGGTGGGATTTCCTGTTCGCTTCCAGCGGAAATGACGGGCCCGCAACGGCGCCCGATCTGTGATCTGAACCACTGAATGTCCGTTTGTCGATCGACTCCGCTTTCCCGCCGCCCGACCCGCGAGAGCTCATTTCCCCATGTCACAAGGCTTTTCGCGGTGTTGATCACGCTCCGCGAGCGGCGCTGCTGCAACCGGGTGCTTCATCGTGACGACCGTCGCCACCCGGCGCGGGAACACTGACTCGGGCCCAAGCGTCTGGAAGAGTGGAGCCAACGAGCACCGCTCCCGCAGCCAGTGGGCCAACGGTGGTCGTAGCAGGATCGAGGGCGTCGGGTGATTCCGACGCCGGGACGGAGGGAGATCACGATGCCGGGAACGCTCACCCGCCCCGAGCTGACCGCCGCCGACCGCTGCGACCGCTGCGGGGCCGCTGCGAAGCTTCGCGCCGTACTGCCATCCGGTAGCGAGCTTCTGTTCTGCGGGCACCACGCCCGTGCGTACGAGGCGGGGCTGCGCGACGCGCAGGCCGACCTCCAGCAGGACGAGCAGTAAACACCCGTCAGACCGAGAAGGCCGTGCCCCCGCAGGAGCCCTGCGGGGGCACGGTCGTTTTCCGGCTAGGGGCGTCCGGTCATCCGCTGATCTCCGCCAAGGCGTCGAGCAGCCGCCGCACCTCCGCTTGGCTCGTGTAGTGCGAGAGGCTGGCGCGCACGCCGCCCTTCGGGCCGATGCCGAGGGCGTGCACTGCCTCCCAGGCGTAGGAATGGCCGTGCGAGACGTTCAGACCGCGCTCAGCCAGCTGCTCTGCCACATCCGAGGGTTCCCTACCCGGAAGCCCGAAGAACGCCGTAGGAGTGCACGAGCCCTGCGGAGCGCCGTAGCGCACTACGCCGTCCAGCGCCGCGAGACCGTCGAAGAGCTCCCTGGCCAGTTCGTCCTCGTGGGCCTGCACGGACCGGCGGGAGGTCGCCAGCCGCTCGGCTCGGCTGCCGTCGGCGTCGCTGTCCAGGCCGGCCAGGTGCTCCACCGCGGCGACCACACCGGCCATCGCGGCGAACGGGTTGGTGCCGAGCTCGAACCGCTCCGGCGAGGTGTCCGGCGACGGCGCCAGCTTGTCCGGGTGCAGGTTCTCCAGCGACCAAGGGTCGGCGGCCACCACCGCGGCCAAGTGCGGGCCGGCCCACTTGTAGGCGCTGGTCGCGTAGAGGTCCGCGCCCAGCTCGTCCAGCCGCACGTGGGAGTGCGGGCAGTGCTGCACCCCGTCGACGTAGGACACGGCGCCGGCCTGCCGGGCCCGGTCGGTGATCGCCCGCAGATCGGGCATGACGCCCAGCACGTTGGAGGCCGCCGTGACGGCGACCAGCTTGGTGCGCTCGCCGATGAGTCCGGTGACGTTCTCGACGGGCAGTTCCCCCGTCGCCGGGTCGAGCTCCGCCATCCGCACGGCGGCGCCCGCCCGCTGCGCGTGCTGCACCCACGGCCGCACGTTGGCGTCGTGGTCCAGCTGGGTCACCACGATCTCGTCGCCGGGCCGCCAGCCCGCCGCGAACACGCCCGCGAACCGGTAGGTCAGGGCGGTCATGCTCGGGCCGAACGCCACGCACCCGGGCTCCGGGGCGCCGACCAGATCGGCGACGGCCGCCCGCGCCTCGGCGACGATCCCGGCGGAGCGTCGGCTGGACTCGTACGGGCCGCCCACGTTGGACGTGCCCACCCGGTAGGCGTCGCTCACCGCGTCGATCACCGACTGCGGGACCTGAGTGCCCGCCGCGCCGTCCAACCACGCCCGACCGTCCGCCAGCGCCGGGTACTGGGCCCGGATCTTCTCCACGTCGAAAGCCATGTCCCGACCCTATGAGACCCGGATCGGCGACCAAACCGATCGCGCTGCGCCGTTCGGGGCCGATATCACCAGGAGCGCAGGGTGGCGATGCGTTCCTCGAGCTGTTCCACGGTGGCCATCGCGGTGGGCGGGCCGCCGCAGGACTTCTGCAGCTCGTTGTAGATCTTGCCGTGCGGCTTCCGGGTGCGGTGGTGGTGCAGCGACACGAGCGTGTTCAGCTCCTTGCGGAGCTTCTGCAGCCGCTCCTGCACGGTCTGCGGCCGCGCGCGCTGCTCCGCCTGCTCGGCGGCCTTCGCCGCCTTCGCGACCGCTTCGCGCTTGCCCACGTCCTCCAGCTGCTGCTCCTGGCGCTGCCGCAGCAGCGCCCGCACCTGGTCCGGTTCCAGCAAGCCGGGCAGGCCGAGGTAGTCCTGCTCCTCCTCGGAGGTGCTGAACGCCGCGGTGCCGAACGACGAGCCGTCGTAGATCACCTGGTCCAGCTCGGCGTCGGCACCCAGCGAGGTGAACGCCTTCTCCTCCTCGCCGGGCTCGTCGCGCTTGCTGTTGGCCGCGGCCAGCAGCTCGTCGTCCCAGCCGTCCTTCTCCCGGTGCGGCTTGCCGAGCACGTGGTCGCGCTGCGCCTCCAGCTGGCTGGCCAGCTCCAGCAGCACCGGGACGCTCGGCAGGAAGATGCTCGCCGTCTCGCCGGGCCGCCGGGACCGCACGAAGCGGCCGATGGCCTGGGCGAAGAACAGCGGGGTCGAGGCGCTCGTGGCGTAGACGCCGACCGCCAGCCGCGGCACGTCGACGCCTTCGCTCACCATTCGGACCGCGACCATCCAGCGGTCCTCGGACTCGGCGAAGTCGGCGATGCGGCCGGATGCCTGCGGATCGTCGGAGAGCACCACCACCGGATCGTGCCCGGTGATCCGGTACAGGGCCTTCGCGTAGGCCTTGGCCGTGACGTGGTCGGTGGCGATCACCAGACCGCCGGCGTCCGGGAGGCCGCCGTTGCGCAGCTGCGTCAGCCGGGTGTCGGCGGCCTGCAGCACAGCCGGGATCCATTCGCCCGACGGGTCCAGCGCGGTGCGCCAGGCCCGCGCGGTCTGCTCGGCGGTCAGCGGCTCGCCGAGGCGGGCGCTGAACTCGTCGCCGGCGTTCGTCCGCCACCGGGCCTCGCCGGAGTACGCCAGGAACAGCACCGGCCGGACGACGCCGTCGTTGAGGGCGTCGGAGTAGCCGTAGGAGTGGTCCGCCCGGCTGCGCAGCGAGCCGTCGGCGTCGGGCTCGTAGCCGATGAACGGGATCGGCGAGTCGTCGCTGCGGAACGGCGTTCCGGTCAGCGACAGGCGCCGCACGGCCGGGGTGAACGCCTCCCGGATCGCGTCGCCCCAGGACTTCGCGTCGCCCGCGTGGTGCACCTCGTCGAGGATCACCAGCGTCTTGCGGCGCTCGGTGCGCACCCGGTGCAGCGTCGGGTGCGCCGCGACCTGCGCGTAGGTGACCACGACGCCGCGGTAGTCGCTGGAGGTGATGCCGTCGCTGTTGCGGAAGTTGGAGTCCAGCGGGATGCCCGCGCCGCCGGCGGCCATGGCCCACTGGTGCTTGAGGTGCTCGGTGGGCGCAACCACGGTCACCGCCTCGACCGTGCGGTCGGCCAGCAGCTCCGCGGCGACCCGCAGGCCGAACGTCGTCTTGCCCGCGCCCGGCGTCGCCACCGCCAGGAAGTCCTGGGGCCTGCTCGACAGGTACTTGGTGAGCGCCCGGCGCTGCCAGGCACGCAGTGGCCGGGATGGAGCCTGCGAGGGGTCGCTGAGCACGGATCGAACGGAATGGTCGAGTTGCGCTTCGGACACGCCGGGTCGCCGCCCCTTCCTTCTTGCTCCCCTGCTGGATGGTGAGGGCGCGCCCTGCGCTGCCCCGCGACCGCCCGCACGCGCGTTCAGCGTCGATCGACTCGAAGCGGGCCGTCGTGCAGCCTACCTTTCGAGCCCGGCGGGCACCGGCATGCCCGGACGAGAGGTGCGCGACACTCCGTGTTCCCGGCGGTTTTGACGGGCCGACGCCCGCGGCGCCAGCCGATGCAGCATCCTTATGGGTGCCATGGGTCAGCCGAGTCCACCAGACCGCCAGGGGCGCAGTGCGACCGTCGCACCACGGGAAGCTCCGGTGCGGCGCGGGCCACTGCGCCTGGTCATGCGCACGCTCGACAAGGCGTGGTGGGACAACATCTTCTCGGAATCGGCAGCCGCCGCGTTCTGGCAGACGCTGTCCATGCCGCCGCTGCTGCTCGGGCTGCTGGGCAGCCTGGGCTTCGTCGGCGACTGGTTCGGCCCCGAGGTCGTCGACGCCGTGCACGACAAGATCCTCGCGCTCTCCCGCTCGGTGTTCACGGCGAACGTGGTGGACCAGATCATCGGCCCGACCGTCGCCGACATCCTCACCAAGGGGCGCAGCGAGATAGTCTCGGTCGGCTTCCTGATCTCGTTGTGGGCGGGTTCGTCGGCGCTGGCGTCGCTGGTCGACTCGATCACGCTCGCCTACGACCAGTACCTGGTGCGCAACAGCGTCTGGCAGCGGATCTTCGCGCTGCTGCTGTACCTGGTGTGCCTGATCCTCGCGGTGGTCGGGCTGCCCGTGGTCGCGCTGGGCCCGGACTGGCTGCCGACGCTCTTCCCGCAGGACTTCCAGGACGACATCGCCTGGCTGATCCAGGCGTTCTACTACCCGGCGACCGGGATCGGCCTGGCGGTCGCGCTGGCGACGCTGTACAAGGTGGCGCTGCCCAGGAAGCTGCCGTGGCATCGCGGCCTGCCTGGGGCGCTGCTGGCGATGGCGATCTTCCTGTGCGCCAGCATCGGCCTGCGGCTCTACATCACGTGGGTGACCGGCACCGGGTACACCTACGGCGCGCTGGCGACCCCGATCGCGTTCCTGCTGTTCGCGTTCTTCATCGGGATGGCGATCATCATGGGCGCGCAGTTCAACAACGCGATCCAGGAGATGTGGCCGGCCAAGATGACCCGCCGGGAGCGCCGGAAGTGGCGGCGCCTGGAGATGAAGCGGCTCGCGCAGCGGATGCACACCGAAGAGGGCTACCGCGCGTGGCGCAACGGCCAGGCCGAGGAGGGCCAGCAGCCGAGCCCGCCCGCGGAGCGGCCGCGCAACGGCGCGCCGCTACCGAAGAAACCGATCGACAAGCAGGCCGAACCGCACGGCGGCTGAGGGCCGCCGCGCGGGTCCGGAAGGTCAGTCCTTGCCGCCTGGGGGGAGGGACGCGAAGATCTCCTTGCAGTCCGGGCAGACGGGCGAGCCCGGCTTCGGCGACTTGGTGACCGGGAAGACCTCGCCGCACAGCGCGACCACGAACGTGCCCATGACCGCGCTCTCCGCGATCTTGTCCTTCTGCACGTAGTGGAACACCTCCGGACGGTCGTCACTGGTCTGATCAGTGGTCTCGGTCCGGGTATCGGTCTCCGGCATCGTCATCGTGCTCATGCCCCCAATGATGCCGCACAGCATCGACGCATGTCCGCATCCGGCCGGGTGTTCCCCGTCAGGCGCCCTCGATGACCTGGTGGCTGCGGGATTCGATCGAGTGCCGTGAACGGCGGAACCGGTTCACGTGCTCGCTCTTCTTGGCCGGGCGGTCGTTGGCGATGAGCACCGCCATCCACGGCAGCGGGATGGAAATCGCCAGGATGATCAGTGACAACCACCACAATTGCCATAGCTGGAACACCACTGCGGCGATCACCAGGCACGGAATCCGGCTGGCCATCATGATCGCGTACCTGCGGCGCCGCTGCGCCTGCTGATCGTCGTAGGACGGCTGTGCCTCGGTGATCAGCACCGGGGTGTCGTCACGATGTGAGCTGTTCACGACGTTACCTCCGCCTCCCATGCTGCCACCCGATCGCGTCCTCGGATACCCCGGGTTCGCGTGTCCCACAACCCCGGGAGCCGGGCCGACCGGCCAGACTCAGAGGTTGACCGGCAGGACGCACCTCCGAAACCTCGCCGGGTTAGATTCGATCGGGATCAACGGTGCGGGAGGGCGAATGCTGTACTCGGTGAGCAAGCGGGTCGTGGGCGCGGTGGCGCGGACGATCTACCGGCCGACCGTGATCGATGCCGACAAGGTGCCGACGACCGGCCCGGTGATCCTCGCCCCGAACCACCTCGCCGTGCTCGACAGCTTCATCGTGCCGCTGGTGCTGCCGCGGCCGGTGTCGTTCCTGGCCAAGGCCGAGTACTTCAACGGGACCGGCACGAAGGGCGCGCTGGTCAAGTGGCTGTTCGGCTCGCTAGGCGCGATCCCGGTGGAGCGCGGTCGCGGGCGCGCTGCGAAGGAGGCCCTGGACACCGCCGAGCAGGTGCTGCTCGACGGCGGCGCGTTCGGCATCCACCCGGAAGGCACCCGCTCGCCCGACGGGCGGCTGTACCGGGGGCGGACCGGCGTGGCCCGGCTGGCGCTGGCCGCCGGCGCGCCGGTGGTGCCGGTCGGGTTGACCGGCACGGACAAGCTCCAGCCGCGCGGCAAGAAGATCCCCCGGCCGCACCCGGTGACGGTCCGCTTCGGCGACCCGCTGGACTTCTCCCGCTACGCCGGGATGGAGTCGTCGCTGCCGGTGCTGCGCTCGATCACCGACGAGATCATGTACGCGATCGCCGAGCTTTCCGAGCAGGAGTACGTCGACCGTTATCAGAGCCCCGGCGCCGCCGCAGCGGCCTGAGCTCATCCGGTCGTGGTGGGCGCCGATCCGGAGGGCGTCGGCGAACTGGTCCTCGCCTCCGCCGGTGCCGAGCTGATCGGCGGGTGACTGGTCGTCGGCACCGCGGTCGTGGTGACCGGCGTGGTGGACGGTTCGTCGGGCGTGGAGCTCGCGGGCGGATCCGGAATGCCGTGGCACTGCTCGTAGGTCAGCCCGGCGCACGGGTCTGAGGAGGCCGGCGTCGCGTCGCGCGTCGCCGTCAGCTGGTCGTCGATCCACGGATCTGCGGAGCGCGCGGTGCCGTTCCCGTCGACCGAGCCGCACGCCTTGTTCGTGATGGCGTTCGGGTTGTCCGGGTCGTCGAAGCGCGGCGCGGCGTCCGGCTCGCAGGTCAGAGCAACTGGCCCCGGAGCGCGAGCGGCCACGGGTGCGACCGGCCGAGCCGACATCTTGGCCGGCAACGGCATCGACGACGGTGCGACGCGGGGCGGCAGCAAACGCGGCGGCGGCGGAGTACTGCACGCCCCTATCGCGAGCATCAGTCCCGACAATGCGGCGGCAACGGCGTAGCGAGTCATAGGCGGTCCCCCAGTGCGAAGGCCCGCGCGTTCGCAGGCCCTGCCTTGGCTTCCGCGTTGACGTTGCCGGGCGTTATCCGGTTACCACCCGTAGTGCCGCCGCCGGGTCAGTCCGGGTAGCGGATGAACTCGGGCCGGACGTGGTCCACCAGCCAGACGCCGTTGGCGCTGACCCGGAACTCGTGTCCGGCCGCGTGCATCCCGGCAGCGTCCACGGTCAGCACGACCGGCCTTCCCCGGCGCCCGCCGACGCGCTTCGCGGCCTCGCGATCGACCGACAGGTGAACGTGATGCCGGTTCATCGGCCGCAGCCCCTCGGCGCGGATGCCGGTCAGGCTGTGCGCGACCGTGCCGTGGAACAGCCACGCGGGCGGTTGCGCCACCGGCAGGTCGAGATCCACCTCGACCGAATGCCCCTGGCTGGCCCTGATGCGGTCGCCGTCGATCACGTACCGCTGCTTGTCGTTGTCCTCGACGACCCGCACCAGCTCCGCCCGCGAAATCGGGAACCCGTGCGACCCTGCCGCCGCCAGCAGCTCGTCGACCGCCACCCAACCGTGCTCGTCGAGCTCGATCCCGATCCGCTCGGGCTGGTGGCGCAGGTGCTTGGCCAGGTACTTCGAGACCCGCACCAGCCTTCGCTCGTCCATGAACGCCTCCCCAGCCGGACACTAGCGCGCGGGCGCAGCGCGGCGAGAGCGAATTCCGGGAGTCAGCCCTTGGCGGCCTTGGCCGCGGCCTTCTGCTCCTTCTTCCAGGACCGGACCTCGTTCAGCGTCTGCTCGTCGACGACGTCGGCGATCGAGCGCCTCGACCCGTCCTCGCCATAGGCCCCGGCGGCCTCGCGCCACCCAGTGGGCTGGACACCCCGCTGCTTGCCCAGCAGGGCGAGGAAGATCCGCGCCTTCTGGTCGCCGTAACCGGGCAGCGCCTTGAGCCGCTTCAGCACCTCCTTGCCGTCCGGGTCGCCCTCGGTCCAGATCGCCTCGGTCCGGCCGTCGTAGTGCTCGACGACGTGCTGGGCCAGCGTGTGCACCCGCCGCCCCATCGACCCGCCGTACCGGTGGATCGCCGGCTTCTGCACGCACAGCTCGACGAACTCGTCCAGATCGGATTCCGCGATCTTGGTGACGCCGAACCCGCCCATCCGGTCGGCGATTTTCTTCGGCCCGGCGAACGCGACCTCCATCGCGACCTGCTGATCGAGAAGCATGCCCGTGAGCAGGGCGAACGGGTCGTCGCTGAGCAGCTTGTCGGCGTCGGCGTCGCCGGTGAGGTTGAGCTTCTTCGGCATGTCCCCATCCTGGCACGCGGCGCCGCCGATGCACGCTTTTGCCGATTAGTGGGAAATCGTCAGGCCAGACCGCGGACCAGCGTCCGCTTGAGTTGTTTCAGGCATCGGGAACGCTCACCGACCCAGTTACTGCGGAGTTGGCCCCTTTCTGTACCGAGTCAGCATGGTGACCTCGGTGTCGGTGTCACTGACTATCTTGACAACGTGACGACACATTCGGATTCTGTCGGCCGCGACAACTGGGAGGTCGTCAAGCGAGTCCGGAACCCGTGGGGGCAGGTGCCCCTCACTGCGGGGGGCAAGTCCCTGCGCGGAGGGGCACGTGACTACATGGACAAGCTGCTAAGCCTGCAGAATGCCAAGGACACAGTCAGTAGACGCCACCACTACGTACCGAAGACATACCTTCGACAGTGGTCATTCGATGGCAAGCGGGTGTGGGCCCTCGACACAGTCACAGGTTCGGTGAAGCCACTCGGTCTCGCTAACGTGTGTGTCGAGGAGAACTTCTACCGGGTCGTCGGGCCAGACGGTGCTGCCCACAACCGAGTGGAGCTGCTGTTCGGTGTCGCGGACGTCGAACTCCGGCGAGTGCAGACCTTGTTCGTCCAGCTCGAGGACCCAGACGAGCTGGAGTTCGATGACCTGATCGCGCTCGGAGTCGCTGTGGCTGTCCAGCGCATGCGCACCCTGCAAGAGCGCCGCCTTCAACAGCAGCACAACGCGTGGCTCGTCGCACAGAATCCACATGACTTCAAGTCGATGAATGATCCCGAGAACCCGTACTTGGCGGCGGGCATCCACACCGAGTTGTTGTTTTCGGCCATTTGGGAGGCAGCCGACGTGCTTACGACTCGGCAGATCGAGGTATGGCACGACCCCCAGGGCCGTTTCATGACGTGCGATGTCCCGGTGCTGGTCCCGTTCCGGGGCAACGTGCGACCAAGCCTCTTGGCCGCGCACTACATCGTTTGGCCGGTCAGCCCGCATCGCGTCGTGGCCCTCGGCAGCGACCTCTTGGGCGAGAAAGCCGTCATACGCCAGGCGACCGGCAAGCTTGTGGGCATCGTGCGCAACGCCGTGGAACAGAGCCGAGAGCGCATGATTTTCGCCAGCGAGGAGCAGCGCGACCGACTGCCCCGGACCAAGAAGTTCCGGCGGCGGACGCAAACGCGGCTTCGGTGCTCGCAGCGGACACCCCGGGGCCAATTCGTGGAGCCTCCCGGCTGTTGCGTCGAGCAGTCATACGCTTTCGCAGCTGGCCCAGACGTCGCCCTCTGTGACCAGGGTCTTCACGTCCCCGCGCCGGACATGTGGTCGTACAAATAGCCGGAATAAACCAAAGTTGGATCGCTCTCCAGCGTTCCTCCACATCAGCAACGCAGATCGACTCGTTTCGGACGTCCGCATATGCCACTGCGCGTGCGAGAGGGTGGGTTCGAGAACGTCGCGCTCACCTTCAAAGTGTCGGTACGCACCAAAAAGTAAGCAGGCGCGAACAATCGATGCGGTATCGGCGCGGCAATGGATGCGTCGCGGATCGACCTCGGAGACGAGTTCCTCAGCCAACGGAATGGGGCAGGCCTCCAGCGGTGCCGGGAAAAGCCTTCTCGCGTTCTGCTGATTCCCCAGGCGTCTTGCCTCACGGGTGAGTCGCGCTCGGCCCTCCGGGACGCCACGTTCCGAGCAAGTCGTCGATCAGCTCGACGACCCGATCCGGTGTGGCTCCTCCTTTGACCAGGGCGCTCACGCGCTGGGCCTCCGCGGTCGGCGGCAGGAAGCCGACCAGCAGCGCAGGCAGCAGCAGCCGCCTGACGAGCAGTTCCTGCGCCGACGTCACCTGCGGCCGGCGGACGACCGAGACGTTCACGCGCACCGCGTGCTCGTTGAGCGGCGAAGCACCGGGACGATCGGTCTCGACGGCGGCGTACCGGAAGCCGTGGGCGAGGTTGCACGCGCCGCAGTCCGCCGGTCCGCTGCCGAGCCGGCCTCCGCATTCGTCGCAGGCGATCCGGTCGAGCGCGGCGTCCACCACCCGCCAGTCGTGCCGGTCCGGCTCGGCCACCACCAGTCCGGCGACCTCCGCCTCCGGTTCCGCCGCCCACTCGGCGCGGAAGCGCCGCCACTCCTCTTCGACGACGTCGTCCACCAGCGTCCGGCAGCGGCCGCAATCGGGCGCGCCGCTGTATTCGTGCCCACCGCATTCGCCGCACCGGACGAGGGCGGCACCGATCGCAGGTCTCATCCGCCCATGTTCGTGCAGGGCGAGCTCGGGGCGCGACCGGTTTTCCGGAGCTCCGCGCCGCGGGTGCGCCCAGATGCGCGAACGGGTGGCCGTGTGAGGATCGGGATCGTGATTCCAGACCTGTCCCATGACCGCATCGATCGACTTCGCGACGCCTTCCAAACCGCCGGCTACGACGCCGACGGCGTCGTGGAGCTCCTCGGTCCCGAAGCGCACGCCGCGCTGGGCCGGGGCGAGCCCGTTCCGGCGCTGCGCGCCACCAGCGATGCCGGCGCGCTCGGCACCTTGGTCCGCTTGTTCCTGCTCGGCCAGGCCGAGTCGCAGGCCGCCGTCGAGGCCGCGCTCGCCCCGCTGCCGTTGGCCGAGGCGAAGGACGCTGGGCTGCTCGTCGACGACGGCGACCGGCTGCGTGCCGGGCTCGACGTCCGCCCGCACGGTGTCGACGACGAATCGTGGTGGGTCGTCTCGGACCTGGATTCGGACCTTCGCGGCGGCCGCCCGGTGGAGGCCGACCACGTGCTCGGCGTCGGGCACGCGTCGCTGAGCCTGGTCCGGGCGACCTCTCGGCGGCCGGTGGGCTCGGTGCTCGACCTCGGCACCGGTTGCGGCGTGCAGGCCCTGCACGCGAGCACGCACGCGCAGCGGATCACCGCGACCGACGTGTCCAAGCGGGCGCTGGCGCTGGCCGAGGCGACGTTCCGGCTCAACCGTGTCGACGTCGAGCTCGCCGAGGGCGAGTGGTTCGACCCGGTCCGGGGCCGCAAGTTCGACCAGGTCGTGTGCAATCCGCCGTTCGTCGTCGGCCCGCCGCGCACCGACTTCACCTACCGCGACTCGGGGCTGGCCGGGGACGATGCGAGCGCGCTGGTCGTGCGGCAGCTGCCCGGCTTCCTCGCCGAGGGCGGCACCGGGCAGCTGCTGGCCTCCTGGGTGCACCGGGACGGCGAGGACTGGCAGGACCGGGTGTCCCGGTGGCTGCCGCCCGGCGCCGGGGTCGACGCCTGGTTCGTGCAGCGCGACGTCGCCGACCCAGCCCTCTACGTGGGCACCTGGCTGCGCGACGCCGGGTACGACCTGAGGTCCCCGCAGGGCCTGCAGAAGGCGGCCGAGTGGCTGGACTGGTTCGAGGCCAACGACGTGATCGGCATCGGCTTCGGGTTCGTCACGCTGCGCCGCACCGACGCGCGCGGCGAGGTCGTCTGCGAGGACCTCCGGCACGCCTTCGACGACCCGCTGGGCCCGGAATCGGACCAGTGGCTGCGCCGCGTCGAGTGGCTGCGCGCCCACGACTCCGCCGAGGCCCTGCTGGCGGCCCGCCTGGTCACCGCCGACAGCACCGTGCTGGAAGCGGTCTCCGAGCCCGGCGACGAAGGCTGGCAGCCGCTCGTGCACCGGCTGCACCGCACCGACGGACCGGGCTGGCAGCACGAGATCGACGAGCTGGGCGTGCGGCTGCTCGCCGGGTGCCGCGGCGCGCTGCCGCTCGGCGAACTCCTCGAACTGCTCGCGATGGGCTACGGCGAGGACTCCGAGGACCTGACCCGGGCCGCGATCCCGATGGTGCGCGAACTCGTTCGGCACGGAATGCTGCTGCCTGCGGAATGGGCGGGCGGCGACCAATGAGAGCAATCGTCACCCGAGTCACTCGCGCCTCGGTAACTGTCGACGGCGTCGTGGTCGGCAAGATCGAAGAACCCGGGCTGTTAGTGCTATTGGGTGTGACGCATTCAGACGGGCCTCAAGAAGTCGTCAATATGGCGCGCAAACTGCACGAGATTCGGGCGCTGCGGGACGAGGAGTCCTGCGCCACGACCGGGGCACCGCTGCTCGTCGTCAGCCAGTTCACGCTCTACGGCTCGACCAAGAAGGGACGCCGCCCGTCGTGGACCGAGGCGGCCCGGCCCGAACAGGCCGAACCGCTGGTAGACGGGGTTGTGGCGGCGCTGCGCGAGCGGGGTGCGCGAGTGGCCACCGGGATGTTCGGGGCGATGATGGCGGTGGAGAGCGCGAACGACGGACCATTCACACTTTTGGTTGAGGTCTAAAGGTAACGAGGGCTCTCAGGAAATCCTCAGGCTTGGCGGCGCAACGGATGTGACCGCCATGACGTCTCTTCGTCTAGAACTTCGGGAACGAATTCGGCACGCCGGTCGTTTTCCAGGTAACGAAGCTTCGACGGCCATGCCGACAGGCCACCAAACCGATCGGCAGCGCCGGAGAAGACGTCGACGCGGAGCCCGTACAACCGAGCGTACGCGTCCTCCACACCGCGCAACGACGCGCGAGTGTGATTTGCGCCCGCCAAGCCAGCCCGCCAGGGAGGGAGCTCAATGACCGTCCCGCAGACCACCAAGCCAGACGTCACCGTCACCGAAGACCTGGACACCCAGGGCCCATCGGCCGACCTGGTGCGCGTCTACCTCAACGGCATCGGGCGCACCGCGCTGCTCACCGCACAGGAAGAGGTCGACCTCGCCAAGCGGATCGAGGCCGGGGTTTTCGCCAAGCACCTGCTGGAGACCAGCAAGAACCTCTCCCCCGAGCGGCGCTCCGACCTCGGCGCCGTGGTCCGCGACGGCCGCCGGGCGAAGAACCACCTCATGGAGGCCAACCTCCGCCTGGTCGTCAGCCTGGCCAAGCGCTACACCGGCCGCGGCATGCCGCTCCTGGACCTCATCCAGGAGGGCAACCTCGGCCTGATCCGCGCGGTGGAGAAGTTCGACTACACCAAGGGCTTCAAGTTCTCCACCTACGCGACCTGGTGGATCCGGCAGGCCATCACCCGCGGCATGGCCGACCAGAGCCGCACCATCCGGCTGCCCGTCCACCTGGTCGAGCAGGTCAACAAGCTGGCCCGGATCAAGCGCGACCTGCACCAGAAGCTCGGCCGCGAGGCCACCGACGAGGAGCTCTCCGAAGAGGCCGGCATCCCGGTGGAGAAGATCCTCGACCTGATGGACCACTCCCGCGACCCGGTCAGCCTGGACATGCCGGTCGGGGCCGAGGAGGACGCGCCGCTCGGTGACTTCATCGAGGACGCCGAATCGGCCGACGCCGAGAACGCGGTGATCTCCGGGTTCCTGCAGGACGACCTGCGCCGCGTGCTGGCCACGCTCGAGGAGCGCGAGCAGGCGGTGATCCGGATGCGCTACGGCCTCGACGACGGCCAGCCCCGCACCCTGGACCAGATCGGCAAGTCGTTCGGGCTGTCCCGCGAGCGGGTCCGGCAGATCGAGCGGGAAGTCATGGCGAAGCTCCGCCAGGGCGACCGCGCCGACCGCCTGCGCGCGTACGCGAGCTGACCGCGCGATTTCTGGGCGTCGCGTGTCCGCGGAAAGCGCGGACCACGGCGCGGTCAGGATGATTTTGCGGGGGCCGAGCCCCCGCAGACCCCCACGGTGCGGTGGTCGTCTTCGGGATCGCTCCTCACGTTCTTGAGCGTTCCCGGCCTGCTCACCGACCAGCCTCCGGGGGGTTCTGCCCCTTCCTCGCTCCGAACCTTCGTAGTTCTGAACCTTTTGGGTTCTGGGCTTTCGGGGTACCGAGCTTCCGGGTTTGGGTTCGGGGGCTTTGCGTTCGGCTCTCGATCTTGTGGGTGGTTCGGACCTTCGGGTTGGGAGTTCGTTCTCTTGTCGTTCGGGGTTTCGTACACCCGGATGGCTTGTTGACCATGTTGGGTTTCGGCGGGAACATCGTTCTTCCCCCCTTTTTTGTTCTTCCGCTTCGGTCTTAGCGGCGGGTTCGCCGCTCGCCACGGGAGGGCGGACTCGTCGTCGGGGCGGGTCCGGCCTCCCGACCTTTTCCAGATCCACACCGCTTCTGCGCGAACGGCCTGTTCACCTCTTCTTCCGAGGTGAACAGGCCGTTCGCTGCAGGCTTCTGGTCGCGTCGTCTCAGCCGATGAACTTGGCCCGCCAGCGGTCCAGTTCGTCGTTCGTGGCCCCGTGCGTCCGCAGCCAGCCCCTGGCGCCCTCCTCGTGGGTCTCGAAGGCGCTCAGGACGCTCTCGATCGCCTCCGTCGGCGTCGACAGGAGCTCGTGGACCATCTCCTCGTCCACGCCCGGCGGGAGCTCCGGCGCCACGTTCAGGCGCTGCAGGACGCGAAACATGTTCCGGTCCGTGCGCACGTAGTCCGCCACGATCGCGTCGCGGCGCACTCCCACCGCGCCCAGCAGCATCGCCGAGACCACTCCCGTGCGGTCCTTGCCCGCCGCGCAGTGGATCAGCACCGGACCGTCCGCCTCCAGGACGATGCGGAACACCTCGACCAGCTTCTTCGGGGCGCCCTGCAGGATCGACTGGTACAGCGCCGTCAGCTCGTGGGCCGCCTCGTCGACGTCGATGTCCGCGTCCCGCGCCTCCTCCAGCAGCGGCACGTGGTGCACGGTGGCCACCGACGCGAGCGGGTGTTCCTGGTCACGGGTCTCCACCGAATCCCGCAGGTCCACCACGACCTTCGGCGGCCACGGCGACGCTCCCTCCGGCACCCGGTCGGCGTTGTGCGGAGCATCACTCCGGAACACCACGCCGGCCCTCGTCACCACGCCGTCACCGGCGGGCTGCCCGCCCAGGTCACGAAGGTTGACCAGCGCATCGAGGGGATCTGTCGTCGGCAAGGCGACCTCCGTTGCTCCGGCCCCGCGTCCGGGGTGCGATGAGACGTTCGGCCGCCAGCCTCGCAGGTGCTCCGCCGCGCCACCAGGGCGGGCGATCCGTCACACCTGGGCCACCCCCGTGGACGCGCTGATCGACCGCGCGGTTTTATTGGTCATCGCGTAACCCGAACGCGCGCAAAGGAGCCGCGACGTGCCCACCACGTTCGATTTCACCGAGGTGCTCCCCCTCGGCCCCGACAACACCGACTACCGCCTGGTGACCACCGAAGGCATCCGAGTCGTCGAGGCGGCCGGGCGACGATTCCTCGAAGTCGAGCCGACCACGCTCACCGCCCTGGCAACCGAGGCGATCAAGGACATCCAGCACCTGCTGCGCCCGTCCCACCTGGCGCAGCTGCGCGCGATCGTTGAAGACCCGGAGGCCAGCCCGAACGACCGGTTCGTGGTCACCGACCTGCTGCGCAACGCGTGCGTGTCCGCCGGCGGCGTGCTGCCGATGTGCCAGGACACCGGCACCGCGATCGTCATCGGCAAGCGCACCGAGACCGTGCTCACCGGCGGTCGCGACGAAGAGGCGATCGCCAGGGGCGTCTTCGACGCCTACCAGGACCTCAACCTGCGGTACTCGCAGATGGCGCCGCTGAACTTCTGGGACGAGCGCAACACCGGCAGCAACCTGCCCGCGCAGATCGAGCTGTACAACAAGCCCGGCACCGACCCGGCCTACGAGTTCCTGTTCATGGCCAAGGGCGGCGGCAGCGCCAACAAGACGTTCCTGTACCAGGAGACCAAGGCGCTGCTGAACCCGACGCGGCTCGGGCGGTTCCTGGAGGAGAAGCTGCGCTCGCTGGGCACCGCGGCCTGCCCGCCGTACCACCTGGCGATCGTGGTGGGCGGCATGTCCGCCGAGTTCAACCTCAAGGTCGCGAAGCTCGCCTCGGCCCGTTACCTCGACGAGCTGCCGCGGGAGGGCTCGGCCTCCGGGCACGCCCTGCGCGACGTCGAGATGGAGCAGCAGGTGCTGGAGATGACCCGGCAGTTCGGCATCGGCGCGCAGTTCGGCGGCAAGTACTTCTGCCACGACGTGCGGGTCATCCGGTTGCCACGGCACGGCGCCTCGCTGCCGGTGGGTGTCGCGGTGTCCTGCTCCGCGGACCGCCAGGCCAAGGCCAAGATCACCCCCGAGGGCGTGTTCCTGGAACAGCTGGAGCGCGACCCGGCCCGCTACCTGCCGGACGTGGTCGACGAGCAGCTCTCCGACGAGGTCGTCAAGATCGACCTGAACCGGCCGATGGTGGAGATCCGCGCGGAGCTGTCCAAGCTCCCGGTCAAGACGCGCGTGTCGCTGACCGGCCCGCTGGTCGTCGCCCGCGACATCGCGCACGCCAAGATCGCCGAGCGGCTGGACGCCGGCGAGCCGATGCCCGAATACCTGCGCGACCACCCCGTGTACTACGCGGGCCCGGCCAAGACGCCGGAGGGCTACGCCTCCGGCTCGTTCGGTCCCACCACCGCCGGTCGCATGGACGCCTACGTCGAGCAGTTCCAGGCCGCGGGCGGCTCGCTGGTCATGCTCGCCAAGGGCAACCGGTCGGCGAAGGTGACCGAGTCCTGCCACACCCACGGCGGCTTCTACCTCGGTTCCATCGGCGGCCCCGCCGCGCGCCTGGCCCAGGACTGCATCCGCAAGGTCGAGGTGCTGGAGTACCCCGAGCTCGGCATGGAAGCGGTGTGGCGCATCGAGGTCGAGGACTTCCCCGCGTTCGTCGTGGTCGACGACAAGGGCAACGACTTCTTCGCCAACTCCACCAAGCCGACCCTGCAGATCTCCTTCGGCCGCTGACCACACACCTGTACTCCCGCAGGAGCCCCACCTCCTGCGGGAGTACAGGTTTCAGCTCAGCCGATCGACGCGATTGGCAGGTATCACGCGGTCACCGATCAGCGGGGAACCTTGACATCTCGTTGTTCCAGAACGACCTTCCGCGCGTCCAGCGGTGCGTCGAGCTGCACCGCCACCGGCGGGTAGCGAAGGTCCATCGTGCACATTCCCGGCGGTTCCGGGGTTTCTTCGACCAGCACCACCTTCACGTGGTCGGCGGTCTGTTCGGCCAGCTCGGCGTGCACCTTGCTGCAGCCGCCTTCCTGACCGGTGGCCACGACGACCGCTCCGCCGTCCTGGGTCCAGACCTTCTTCGGATATCCCCTGGGTAGCAACAACGCGTCGACCGCGGTCTCGGCGACCGGAGCGCGTTCCTGTTCGGGTTTCGGCTGTACCGGGCCGGGCGGAGCCGGGGGCTGGCCACCGAAACCAACTTCATTGGATGGCTGTTGGGCGCAGGCTGCCAACGCTACGAGCAGAACACCCGCGCCCACTGCGGTTTGTAGGCGTCTCATGCCCTAAGGACGGAGCGCCCCGCGTGGCCGGTTGCGCGAAATCCGCACCGAGTTGAATCCACATCTTTCCCACATTTCGAAACAGCTGGTGGTCGACAGCCCGCGCGTGGTTTCGTCGACGAATCCGCTTCACATTCGGGAGTGAGGAATGTCCACCACCGCCACACCTGCCACATCCGCCGACGCGGCCCCAGCACCGCAGGGCAAGCCGCAGTGGGTTCCGCTGACCATCGGGGTGATCGCGGCCGTGGCGCTCGTGACCGCTGCGGCCATTGTGGTCGGCGTGAAGTCCGCCGTGCTGGCCGGTCTGGGTCTCGCGCTCGGGCTGACGCTTTTCCACTCCCGCTTCGGTTTCACCTCGGCCTGGCGGCAACTCGTCTCGGTTGGACAGACGTCGGGCGTCCAGGCGCACCTGCTGATGCTCGGCGCGGCGTCGATCTTGTTCGCCCCGATCCTGGCCGGCGGTGTGACGTTCTTCGGCGCCACGCCGAAGGGAAACGTCGAACCGCTGGGGCTCGGACTGGTCGTCGGCGCGGTCCTGTTCGGCATCGGGATGCAGCTCGGGGGCGCCTGCGCATCGGGCACCTTGTTCGCCGTCGGCGGCGGGAACACCTTGCTGGTGGTCACGCTCTTCTTCTTCATCTGCGGCTCGGTGCTCGGCGCGCTGCACCTTCCACTGTGGACCTCGGACGCGATCACCCTCGGATCGTTCTCCCTCGCCGACGACACCGGGCTCGGTTACTTCGGCGCACTGGTGGTTCAGCTCGCCGTGCTCGGCGCGATCGGTTACGCCGCAACGCGATGGGCTCGGCGCCGCAACGCGCCGCCGGCGGGCCGCCCGCCGACGTCGCGCGGGCTTTGGCGCGTGCTGCGCGGCTCGTGGCCGCTTTGGGTCGGGGCTCTCGTGCTGGCCGGGCTCAACGCGGTCGTGCTGCTGACCCGCGGCAGCCCGTGGGGCATCACCTCGGCCTTCGTCCTGTGGGGCTCGAAGGCCCTGCAGGCTGTGGGTGTGGACGTGGCGAGTTGGCCGTACTGGCAAGGAGAACGCGCAGCGGCCCTGACCGGTCCGGTGCTGGCCGACTCCACCTCGGTGCTGGACTTCGGGATCATCGTCGGCGCACTCGTGGCGTCGGCGGCGTCGGGCGCTTTCGTGCTGGCCAAGCGGTTGCCCGCGAAGGTCGTGCTCGCTGCCGTGATCGGCGGCTTGCTGATGGGCTACGGCGCGCGGCTGGCGTACGGCTGCAACATCGGCGCCTACTTCTCCGGGATCGCCTCGTTCTCGTTGCACGGCTGGGCCTGGGGCCTGCTGGCGCTGGTCGGCACCTGGGTCGGGCTGAAGCTGCGCCCGCTGTTCGGGCTCGACGTCCCCAAGCCGACCGACTCGGTCTGCTGACGACCGGTGGGGCGGATTTCCCCACCCCACCGAATCGATCGGCTTCCGCGATCTCGCTACGCGTGGACCGAGGAATCGACGGCGGCGATCCAGTCCCGGACCCAGCGGGACAGTTCGCCGCCGTTGCGCACCCAGTTGAAGTGGCCGAGGTTCTCCGCGCCGGACGCCGCCCGGGTGTAGTGCTTGTCGGTGCGCCGCGCCCGCCCGGCTTTCGCCGCCAGGTGGTCCACTGAGGACTTCGGGGCCAGCCGGTCGCCCGCGACGCTGACGGTCAGCAGCGGCTGCCGGACTTCCCGCAGCGCCGCCTCGTACTCGGTCGTCGAGCCGTTGAGCAGGTAACGGCCGGTGCGGGCCTGCCGCGCCCAGTCCTGCATCAGGTCGGTCGCTTGGCGGCCGCCGAAGCCGAACCGGTGGCCGGGCCAGTAGCCGAGCAGCGCCGACGTGGCCGCCACCAACTGCGTGCCGAACAGGGTGCGGAGCTTGTACATCCCGGGGAAGCTCCCGAACCACACCGAGCCGGAAGCCACCAGCGCCACACCCTGCACCCGGTCCGGGCGGCATGCCGCGTGCAGCAGGGCGATCTGGCCACCCAGGCTGTGCCCGAGCAGGAACCGCGGCGCCTGCGGGAAAGCAGCGTCGACGAGATCGAGCACGCCATCCACGTCGTCGATCATGCTCTGGTAGCCGAAACGCACACCGCGGGCGGCCGACGGCTTGCTCTCGCCCTGCCCGCGCACGTCGAAGGTCACCACCGCCAGGCCCTGGGCGTGGAGATCGGCGACGAACGGGCGGTAGTACCTGGCGGGCACGCCCATCGCGGGGAGCAGGACGACCACCGGGCTGGCGGGATCGTCCTGCTTGGCGGCGCGCACGGTCAGCCGGTGCGTGCCGGCCGAAACCTGCCCGAGCACCAGGGAAGCCTGGTCGCCCGAACCGCTCTCGGCGTTGTTCTCGACGGTCTGCTCGTCCACGCCGCCAGATTAACGGAACCAGTCAGTTTCGGGCAGTGTGCCGCATCGCAGCGATCAGCGAAGCCGCCGCGGACCGGCGTCCAGCGCCGCCGGCGACGCCCGGATGCCGACCCTGGCCCCGGCGACCACGGCACCCGTCGGCGAAGCGAGCACCGGCTGCAGCGCCAGGTCGCGAACCTCCGGCAAGTCCTCGGCCAGGGTCGCCACCCGAAGCACGAGGTCCTCCAGCGCCGGGAGATCGGCCGGCTCGGTGCCCCGGTACCCGGCCAGCAGCGGCGCCGCCCGCGGCGCGCGCACCAGCGCGGAGACGTCCACATCGGACAGCGGCAGCGCGCGATATGCCTTGTCCCCGAGCAATTCGCTGGCCACCCCGGAAAGGCCGAACGACACCAGGGTGCCGAACGACGGGTCCTCGGTCAGGTCGATGACGCACGAAGTGCCCCGGGCCGCCATGCGTTGCACGTAGACCTCGTCGATCCCCGAAACCTGCCGGATGTCGGCGTACGCCGACCGCACCGCATGGGCGCTGCCCAGGTCGAGTCGGACGCCGACCAGGTCGTTGCGGTGCCGCAGTTGATCGCTCGCCGACTTCAGCGCCACCGGGTAGCCCAGCTCCTCCGCCACCGCGACTGCTTCTTCGACGCCGGTGACCAGGCGGAACGGCACCAGGTCGATGCCGTAGCAGCCGAGCAGCCGCACCGCCTGGTCGTCGTCGAGATCGGTGATGCCCTCCGCGAGCCAGCCGTCGACCAGCGCCCGCGCCCGGTCCTCGTCGATCTCCGGCGGCCGCACGAAATGCCCCTTCGGCGCGGCGCGCCACTGCGCGTACCTGGTGACCCGCGCGAGCGCCAGCACCGACCGCTCCGGGCTCGGGTAGGACGGCACCGAGCCCTTGCCGGTCAATCCGTCCGGGCCGGGAACCACGAGCTCGTCGGGCACGCCTTCAGCGGCCAGGAACGTGGTCACCACCGGCTTCGAACGCGCGACACCGGCTTCCTGCAACGCCTCTCGCAAGGCGCGGGCGTACGCGGTGCCGGGAACCGCCACCGGAGGGGCGAACACCGTCACCAACGCGTCGACGTCCGGGCGCAAGGCGGCGTCGCGGACCGCCGCCGCGAACTCCTCCGGCCCCGCCGACGCCCCCACGTCGACCGGGTCGCAGGCCAGTTCCAGCTGCTGGGCCTGCGCCACGTCGGCGGCGATCATGCCCAGCGCCGAGGAGTTGCCCACGATCGCGACCCGGTCGCCCTGCGGCAGCGGCTGGTGCGCCAGCAGCAGTGCCGTGTCGAACATCTGCGCAACCGACTCGACCCGGATGACGCCGGACTGCTCGAACAACGCCTGCACGCTGGTCTCGTCGATCTGCACCGACGTGGCCGCCAAGCCGGGACGCACCGCGTTACGACCCGACTTCACCACCACGACCGGCTTGCTGCGGGCCAGCCGCCGCGCCAGCCGGCCGAACTTGCGCGGGTTGCCGAATGACTCCAGGTACAGCAGCACGACATCGGTGGCCGGGTCGGTCTGCCAGTACTGCAGCAGGTCGTTGCCGGACACGTCGGCGCGGTTGCCCGCCGAGACGAACGTCGACAGCCCGAGGCCGCGCTCGGTCGCGGTGGCCAGAATCGCCACCCCGAGCGCACCGGACTGGCAGAAGAAGCCGGTGCGGCCGCGGCCGGGCAGCTGCGGCGCCAGGCTCGCGTTCAGCCGGAACTCCGGGTCGGTGTTGACCACGCCCAGCGCGTTGGGGCCGACCACGCGCATGCCGTGCACGCGCGCAGCCCGCACCATCTCGCGTTCCACCTCGCGGCCGTCCGGGCCGGCCTCACTGAACCCGGCGCTGACGATGACCAGGGCTTTCACGCCCTTGGCCAGGCAGTCGTCGAGCACCCCGGTCACGCTGGCGGCCGGAATCGCCACCACCGCCAGGTCGACCTCGTCGGGGATGTCGAGCACCGAGGCGTAGGCGCGCACGCCGCGCACCGAGCGGTGCTCCGGGTTGACCGGGTAGACCGGGCCGGTGAAGTCCGCCGTGAGCAGGTTGGTCAGCACCGCGTGACCGATCTTGGCGTGATCGGTGGACGCCCCGATCACCGCCACCGAACGCGGCCGCAGCAGGTTGTGCACGCTGCGGGCCTCGGCCGCCTGCTCACGGGCGCGGGCCACGGCCACCGACTCCTCGGTCGGGTCGATGTCGAACTCCAGGTGCACCACGCCCTCTTCCATGGCCCGGCTCACCTGGTAACCGGCGTCGCGGAAGACCCGGACCATGGTCGAGTTCTCGGCGAGCACCTCGGCCACGAAGCGCCGCAGCCCGCGTTCCCGCGCCGCGGCGGCCAGGTGCTCCAGCAGGATCGATCCCAGGCCGCGCCCTTGGTGCTGGTCCTGCACCACGAACGCGACCTCGGCCGACTGCTGCTCGCCGAGCCTGTCGTAGCGGCCCACCGCCACGATGTCGTCGCCGAGCAGCGCCACCAGCGCGACGCGGTCGACGTAATCGACGCGGGTGAACCGCTCCACGTCGCGCTGGGGCATCCGCGGGTACGGGCCGAAGTAGCGGTAGTACCTGGTCCGGTCGCTGAGCCGCCCGTGGAAGGCCACCAGCTTCTCGGCATCGGCTTCGGTTATCGGCCGCAGGTGCACGGTGCCGCCGTCGGACAGCACCACGTCCGCCTCCCACCGGCGGGGGTAGTCCGCCCGCGGGGTGGCTGCTTCCTGCTGCTCCACTACTCCGTCCACTTCGGACTCCTCAGTCGCGGCTGTCGACCGGGTCGAGACCATGCAACGGAAACACCGCATGCCGGGTGTCGCGAATCGAGGTGTCCACCGCGGACGCGGTGACCCCCGACCACCGCTGGAAGGCCGGGTCGGCCCCGTCGGTCATCGAAGTCGGCAGCGGAACGTTGTCCGCGACGCGCACGGTGTGCGCGATCCAGTCCTCCGGGATGGTCGTCTCCGGGTCGAGGTCGCGGTCCAGCAGCGTCGCCAGCAGGTGCGTCCAGGCGCGCGGCACCACCCGGAACAGCGAGTAGCCACCGCCGCCCAGCGCAAGCCATTTGCCGCCCGCGTAGCTGTCGGCGAGTTCCCGCAGGTCCTGGTAGGTCGCGCGCTGCCCGTCGACGCTCATCGACAGCTCCGCCAGCGGGTCTTCCCGGTGCGCGTCCGCACCGCACTGCGTCACCAGCACCTGCGGCCGGAACGCGTCGAGCACCGACGGCACCACCGCGTGGAAGGCCCGTCGCCAGTCGGCGTCACCCGTGCCCGGCGGCAGCGGGATGTTGACGGCGGTGCCGTCGGCCCGGCCGGAGCCGATCTCCGTGGAGAACCCGGTGCCCGGCCAGAGCGTCAGCGGGTGCTGGTGCAACGAGATGGTCATGACCCGCGGGTCGTCGTAGAACGACGCCTGCACGCCGTCCCCGTGGTGCACGTCGACGTCGAGGTAGGCGATGCGCTCCACGCCCTGCTCCAGCATCCACGCGATGGCCACCGAGCAGTCGTTGTAGACGCAGAAGCCAGCCGCGCGGTCTGCCATCGCGTGGTGCAGTCCGCCGGCGATGTTGACCGCCCGGTCGGCCTTGCCCGACACGATCTGCTCGGCCGCCCGGATCGAGGCGCCCGCGATCAGCGCCGATGCCTCGTGCATCCGGTCGAAGATCGGGTTGTCGTCGGTGCCCAGCCCGTGGCCGACCTCCCAGCCCGCCATCGGCGCCGAGCGCACGGCCGCCATGTATTCGGCGGTGTGCACGCGCTTCAGGTCCGCGTCGGTGGCCGGTTCGGGCTTGATCGTCTCGACGCCGTCGAGCACCCCGAGTGCACGGGCCAGCCGCATCGTCAGTTCCAGCCTGATCGGATGCAGCGGATGTTGCCCACCTAGGTCGTAGCCGAGCACCGACTCGTCCCACACGACCGCGCACTGAGAACCCATGCCCCGGACGCTACCTGCCCTGTGTCGACCAACACAGTGTTCCGAGTCACCCGCGCGCACCGGCGGAACGATCTGTCATCCGGCCTCCGATCCGGTCGCGGCCGGCCTCGCCGGGTCCGCCGACCAGTTCGACCACGAGCCCGCGTACAGCACCGCCGGACGCTGCCGGTCGGACAGGCCCGCGTGTTCCAACGCGAGCAGGACCGAACAGGCGGTCACGCCCGACCCGCAGTACGCCCCGACCGGGCCCGCCGCATCGACGCCCAGGTCGGCGAAGTGCTTCGCCAGCTCCGCAGGGGACCGCCACCGGCCGGACTCCGCCACGTGCGCCGCGAACGGCGCGTTCAGCGCGCCCGGAATGTGCCCGGCCCGCGGATCCACCGGCTCGACGTCGCCGCGGTAGCGCTCCGGCGCACGGGCGTCCAGCAGCGTGCCTTCCCTGGCGAGCCGGGCAGCGGCGTCCGCGTCCACCACCGGCATCGAGCCCGGCCGGACCCGGAAGTCGCCCTCCGCGGGCTGCGGCAGGTCCGTCGTCGTGGGTTGCCCCGCCGCCACCCAGGCCGCGTAGCCGCCGTCGAGCACCGCCACCGACTCGTGCCCCGCCCAGCGCAGCAGCCACCAAGCGCGGGCCGCCACCGAACCGTTGTCCGCGTCGTAGACGACCACCGGGCGCTCGGCGTCGACGCCCGCCCTGCGGAACACCGCCTCCAAATCGGCCGGGGCGGGCAGTGGATGACGTCCCGCTGGGCCCGGTTCAGCCGCAAGCTCGGCGTCCAGATCGACGAACACCGCACCGGGCAGATGCCCCTTTTCGTAGTCCTCCCGGCCCGGCGGCCCGAGCAGCGACCACCGGACGTCGAGGAGCGTCGGGGGCGGCTGCCGCCGCAACGCGGCCATGAGATCATCAGTACTGATCAAAGGATGCATGACGGCCCTTTCGTAGCCCGGCGACGAGGTCTGTCGGAAATCCTGGAAGTCAACTCCCGGACCACTGACCGCTGTCGCCCGGGGCGACTAGCATCGTGGTTGGGACTGAATGGGGAGCCGACGTGAACGATCTCATCGATACCACTGAGATGTACCTCCGCACCATCTACGACCTCGAAGAAGAGGGCGTGGTTCCGCTCCGGGCCCGCATCGCCGAACGGTTGGAGCAGAGCGGCCCCACGGTGAGCCAGACGGTCGCCCGCATGGAACGCGACGGGCTGCTGACCGTCGCCGAGGACCGCCACCTCGAACTCACCAAGGCCGGCCGCGCCCGCGCGATCAGCGTGATGCGCAAGCACCGCCTCGCCGAACGGCTTCTCGTCGACGTGATCGGCCTCGAGTGGGAGCACGTCCACAATGAAGCGTGCCGCTGGGAGCACGTGATGAGCGAAGCCGTCGAGCGCAAGCTCGTCAAGCTGCTCGGTGGTCCCACGACCTCGCCCTACGGCAACCCGATCCCGGGGCTCGACGAGCTCGGCGTTGACCACGTCGAGGCGCCGGCCGACGGCGACCTGCAGCGGGTCGACGAGATCGCCCGCAACGGCGGGGGCCGCGCCGTCATCCGCCGCATCGCCGAGCACGTCCAGCTCGACCCCGACCTGATGACCGAACTGAAGGACGCCGGCATCGTGCCGGGCAACGAGGTGGAGATCATGTCGGTGGTCGGGCCGAACAAGCCGATCGAGGTCCGCGGCCAGAACGGCAGCACCGAACTGTCGGTCAGCATCGCGCACGCGGTCATGGTGCGCACCAAGTGAATACGGCGGACCGCGCGGCGGCGTTGTTCATCGACGAGCACGGCGGCGCGGCGAGCGCGGTCTGGTCCGCCCCTGGGCGGGTGAACCTGATCGGGGAGCACACCGACTACAACGACGGGTTCGTGCTCCCCTTCGCCCTGCCGCACCGCACCGCCGTCGCGATCCGTCCCCGTCCCGACCGGCTCCTCTCCGTCGCCACTCTCGGCAGCGACGGACGAGTGCACCGCGCCCCCGTCGTGTCGATCGACGAACTGAACCCCGGCACCACCACCGGCTGGGTCGCCTACCCGGCCGGCGTCGCATGGGCCCTGCGCGAGGCCGGGTTCCCGCTCGGCGGCGCCGACCTGGTGATCGTCGGCGAGGTGCCGACCGGTGCCGGCCTGTCGTCCTCCCACGCCCTGGAATGCGCTGTGGCGTTGGCGCTGCTCGACACCGCGCGGCTGGCGCCTGGCGAGCCGAACGCCCCGAGCCTGGGCGAGATCGCGCGCCTGGTGCAGCGTGCGGAGAACGACTTCGCCGGAGCGCCGACCGGCCTGCTCGACCAGACCGCGTCGCTGGCCTGCACCGCGGAACACGTGCTGTTCTACGACGTCCGCTCCGGCGACTCCGAGCAGATCCCGTTCGATCCCCGCAGCGCCGGCCTGGAGTTGCTGGTGATCGATACTCGCGTGAAGCACTCGCACAGCGAGTCCGGTTACGGACAGCGGCGGCAGGGCTGCGAACGCGCGGCGGAACTGCTGGGGATCAAAGCACTTCGCGACGTGCCCGGCGATGACCTCGCGACGACCCTGCCGAAGCTTCCGGAAGAGCTCCGACCGCTTGTCCGGCACATCGTCACCGAGAACGGCCGGGTGCTGGCCACTGTGGACGAACTCCGCGCCGGGCGGTACGCCGAGATCGGCCCGCTGCTGATCGCCTCCCACACCAGCCTCCGCGACGACTACCGGGTTTCCAGCCCCGAGCTGGACCTCGTGGTGGACAGCGCGTTGGCCGCCGGTGCACTGGGCTCCCGGATGATCGGCGGCGGCTTCGGCGGCTCGGCGATCGCGCTGGTGCGGGTCGACGACAGGAACCGCATCGAGCGCGCCGTCCGGGACGCTTTCGAGGGGCAGCACCTCGCGGCGCCCCGCTTGTTCACAGCGGTACCCTCCGCCGGTGCGGGGCGGGACCGGTGACCACCGGGTGACCGCTCCCGCTTGCCGGTTGACGGCGCCCTCAGAAGATCTCCCACGGAAGGCAGTACGCAGGTGAAGCTCCTCGTCACAGGCGGCGCAGGCTACGTCGGAAGCGTGTGCTCGGCGCGCTTGGTGGAAGCCGGCCACGAGGTCGTCGTGGTCGACGACCTGTCCACCGGGCACGCCGACGCGATCCCGGGCGGCTGCAAGTTCGTCGAGGCCGACATCTCGACGGCGGCGAGCGAGCTGCTCTCGGAGCCGTTCGACGGCGTGCTGCACTTCGCGGCGAAGTCGCTGGTCGGCGAATCCATGCAGGATCCGCAGAAGTACTGGCAGGGCAACGTGGTCACCTCGCTGCGGCTGCTGGACGCGATGCGCGAGCACGGCACGCCGCGGCTGGTGTTCTCCTCCACCGCCGCGTCCTACGGCGAGCCGGAGGTCACGCCGATCACCGAGGACACCGCGACGCGCCCGACGAACACCTACGGCGCGACGAAGCTGGCGATCGACCACGCGATCACGTCCTACGCCGCCGCCCACGGCATCGGCGCGGTCAGCCTGCGGTACTTCAATGTCGCCGGCGCGCACGGGGCGTTCGGCGAGCGGCACACGGTCGAGACGCACCTGATCCCGATCGTGCTGCAGGTCGCGCTCGGCCAGCGGGAGCAGGTGCAGATCTTCGGCGAGGACTGGCCCACCGCCGACGGCACCTGCGTCCGCGACTACATCCACGTCACCGACCTCGCCGACGCCCACCTGCTGGCGCTGGAGAGCGCAGCCCCGGGCCGGCACCGAATCTACAACCTCGGCAACGGCACCGGCTTCTCCGTCAAGCAGGTGATCGACACCTGCCGCGAGGTGACCGGCCACCCGATCCCGGCGAAGGTCGCGCCGCGCCGGGCCGGTGACCCGGCGACGCTGGTGGCGTCGAGCCAGCGCGCGCGGGAGGAACTGGGCTGGACGCCGCAGCGCGCCGACCTCGAGGTGATCGTGCGGGACGCTTGGGAGTTCACCCGGCAGCGCCAGGGATCCTGAACGCCGCCAAGGCATTTCGCTTCGGATCGTCTCGTCGTGATTCATCACCAGGCTCCGTCCTCTTCGAGCATGATCTGGGCGTCTTCGGCGGCGTCGCGGGCGATGACCGCCAAGTCGGCCGGTGAGATCCCGGCTTCGATGGCCTGCCGCAGCAGGATCCCGAGCCGGTGGTCGGGTTGGGCCCGCTCGATCCGCTCCAATGCGGCGCCGGCCAGCACCCCTTCGCCCCGCAGGTAGGCGGAGAACGCCAGCAGCGCGGCGACCTCGGGCAGTTCCGGGTCGGGGGCCTTGCGGACCAGGGTCAGCCACAGCTCTTCGGCTGCCCTGGCCGCATCGCCCAGCGCTGTGCCCAGGGCGATGTCGCGGACCCTGGTGTCGGACACCGCGACCAGCACGCGCAGCAGGTCGTCCTCGGTGAGCGCGGCACCGGAACCGACGCGCTCGATGGCCGCGAAGACGATCCGGACGTCGCGGGCGACCTTTCCCGGGTCATAGCCCTCGGCGCGTTCCTCGGCCAGCAGGTCGAGCTTCGCCGACCAGCGCGCCAAGACCTCGTCGGACTCCGGCGCGACGAGCGTCCGCAGCTCATCGCGACTGCCGAAGGTCACCGCCCCCTCCGCGGCCAGCGCCGCGCCGACCGCGGAACCCCGCGGATCGGCGATCACACCGGAGCAGCCCGGATCGGCGTAGCACTCCCACTCGGCACCGGCTCGGATCTCCGGCACCCACAACGCGTGGGCCGTCACGACCCCGGCGCGGTGGAACGCGCCGCGGATCACTTCGATCAGGTCTGCGTGCGGCGGACCGGTATCGCGATCATCCACTGTGGATCGTTCGAGGCTTTCGCACCGACCGGCGCAGGCGTCGCCGCAGGCCGCGGTGCTGGTTTTCTCCCCGACGACGACCAGGATCACGGCTTCTATCCGCCGCTGGCCCAATGGTCCGTCGAGCAGGTGCTCACCGAAGCCGCAAACACCCATCGGGCATGGCAGGTCGGTGCGCAGCGTCACGCCGAACGTCGGCGTTTCCGCCACGTCGTGCAGGGTCAGCACGACCAGCGAATGCGCCGGGTGGAATCCGAGCATGTGCGGCACGGCGGCGATCAGGTCGGCGGGCTCGGTCAGCGAGAGGGTGGCGTTGAGTCGTGTTGTCATGCCGCAACGATCGACGCCGAACCCGCGTCGACGAAAGGGCATTTTCGGAATTTGTGGACAGGTCCGTCCGCTGTGGACAACTCGGCCGCATAGGCCGATATATCCACTATGGAGTGACGATCGGACGGGCCAATCGAATCACTACTTCGGCGCTTACTCTCCGTTTCGGCGCCTCAATCGCGAATCTTCGTCGCGGTCGGCCTACTCGACCGACCCGACGACCGGCAGCTGGAACCGAGTGCGGGACAGGTCGAGCTCCAGCCCGGCACCCGGCTTCGGGCGCAACGTGAAGTCGTGGTCGCTGGACAGCACGACGATCCCGAGCCGGTGCCCCGGCGCGAACACGTAGTCGTCGGGCTGCATCACCACGTTGATCGAGTAGTTCTTCCCCGGCTCGATCGGCGACGTCCGGTCGATCGCGTGCCGGTTCTGCGGATCCGCCCAGCCCCGGGTGACCACCGTGACCGCGCCGTCCGGCGCCTGGTCCACCAGCAGCGCCGTCACGTTGGCGGCCGGCCGGTCGAAAGTCAGCGCCAGTTCGGCCCGGACCGTGCCGCTGACCCGGGCCGGAGCAGCCAACGGGGCGCCGAAGTAGGCGAGCCGGTTCGGCGAACTCGGCGCCGCCGCCAGGTCTTCCGCCAACTGGCCCGCGTCGTCGCGCAGGCCCTCCGAAACCCGGCCCGGAGCCCGCGCGGCCGTGAGCCCGCCTCGCTCGGGGCCACCCGGGGTGGGCCGCAAGGTCACCTCGCGGGCGTCCGGCGCAGGCCACTCGGCCTCGTCCGACCAGCTGCCGTCCTCCCGCTGCACGGTGGCCCTCGGCTCGCCTTCGACGCCGTTGGGCACGTCGTACAGGTACCGGGTGAACCACCGGTTCAACGTGCGAAGCCACTCCTGCTCCCGCAGCCGGAGCGGGTCGGTGTGCCCCGACTGGTGCCACCAGATCTTGTGCGGCACGTCGTGTTCCCGCAGCGCCGCGTACCACTGCGCGGCCTGCCGGGTCTTGACGTTCCAGTCGTTGAGCCCGTGCACGGACAGCACCGCGGCGTGGACCTTGTCGACGTCGTCGAGGTAGTTCCGCTCGTCCCAGAACGGGCTGTAGTCGCCGGTGATCCGGTCCTGGTCCGCCGTGAGCTGGTCGAGCACCGTCCGGCACGGCTCCCGGTCCGCCCGGGTATGCACGTACTCGGCCAGCACGTCGGCGTCCTCGCCCTGGTAGCCGCCGGGCGCCACCACCGCTCCGTCCGAGCGGTAGTAGTCGTACCAGTTCGAGATCGCGCCGATCGGCACGATCGCCTCCAGCCCTTCGACGCCCGTGCTGGCCACCGCGTTCGGCAGGGTTCCGTTGTAGGAGACGCCCATCATGCCGACCTTGCCGGTCGCCCAGGCCGCCTCGACCGGCGCGCCGGAGGCGTCGTGCCCGGGTGCGCGGGAGTTCAGCCAGTCGACCACCGACTTGGCGCCGATCGTCTCGTTCTCGGCGCCGGTGGTCGGGCAACCGCTGGACAGCCCGGTGCCCAGCGATTCGCCGTACACCACCGCATATCCCCTGGCCAGCAGATATTCCTCGTAGGCCCAGCTGATGTCGGCTGCCGCCGCGATGCGTTCGTCGCCACCGGCGGTGCGGATGGTCCGGTTGCCCGGCTTCTCGGGCACGTACAGCTCGGTGTCGACGTTGTGGTTCGGCACGTCGTTCCCGCCCGAGAAATACGGACTGGCCTGGTAGACGACCGGCACCCGCAGGCCCTGCGTCGTTTCCGCCGGCCGCACCACCTGGACGTGCACGACGTCGTCCTGCCCGTCGCGATCGCTGTCCACCGGCGCGGTGACGAACAGGTCCTCGCGCACCGCCTGCGCCGGGTCGAACACCGGTTGTGCCTCGCCGTCCTGGAACACCGGGCCCTGCGGTGGTTCCGCGAGAGCCGGCATCCCGGTGAGCGGCAGGACGCAAACCGCCGCCAGCAGACCCATCCGAACGCGTCGCATGCAGGCTCCCGGGGACCGAAGGGGAATCGACACCAGCACTTTCTTACAGCGGAAAGCGAAGTCAAACACTCTCCCGGCGGGTTTACGCCAGAACTCACCGCGTGCCGCCCAGTAGAGTCGGATCGGGGGCCGCAACCGAACCCGCGAGGAGCGAGTATGTCCATTCCGTCCAGCCTGTTGACCTCGGCCGGATTGATCGGCGGCTTCGCGGTCGCCCGCGCGACCAAGCACCGGCACTGGGGCGGCGTGGTGGCCGCGGGCGCCGGCCTGGGCGCGATGGAGCTGTGCCGCCGCCGGACCGGAGTGGCGCCGGCCCTCGCGCTGGGCGCCACCTACACGGCGGCACTGGCCGGCTCGCACCCGCTGGCCAAGAAGGTCGGTGCCTGGCCGTCGGTGTTCGCGGTCACCGGTGCGACAGCCGTCGCCGCTCACCTGCTGGCAAAGCGCCGCGGGTGAGCACCAGCAGCACCACCGGGATCGTCGCGTTCACGCCGAGCGCCACCACCAGCAACATCCCCGCGGTGTGCGGCGGATGCGCGGCGTGGAACGCCAGGTGCGGAACCGCCCAGACGAGGTTCGACGTCAGCGCGACGTAGACCAGTGTCCGTTCCAGGAGCACCGCACTCGTGCCGAGTACCACGGCCATGGCGAGGTTCATCGCGCCGAAATCGCGGAAGAGGTGCTCGTTGAACGGCGGGTAGTCGCCCACCGTCGGTACCCGGCCGTAGAACGAGTGCGGGAAGAGCAACGTCCAGGAACCCACTGTGACGTGCACGAACGTCAGGAAGATCAAGCCTGCCCGCAGCCAGGCGCGCGCCGTCACCGCCCGGCCAGGAAGTCGTCGAAGGTGATGCGGCCGACGGCGTTGTCCGCAGCGAGGTGACCGCCTCGGCGGTAGGCGTCGAACGCCGCGACCGGCAACCTCACCGGCAGCAGGATTCGGCGGCGCCCGGTCGAAGCCAGGTAGGCCCGGGTCAGGTCGCGATGACTGCGGACCTCCGGCCCGCCCATGTCCGCTACCCGGCCGGCCGGTGCCCCGGCCGCGAGCTCTGCCAGGCGCTCTGCGACGTCGCGGACGTCGATGGGTTGGAAGTTCACCCCGGCGAGCGCCGCGACCACCGGGGACCGGCGCTGCGCCGAAGTGATGCGGGCGATCAGGTCGTGGAACTGGGTGGTCCGCAGGATCGTCCACGGCAGCCCCGAGTTCGTCACCCGCTCTTCCGCTTCGAGCTTGGCGCGGTAGTACGGGATCGGCACCTGGTCCACGCCGACGATCGAGATGTAGACCAGGTGCGGGACCTCGTTGCGGCGCGCGGCGTCGATCAGGCATTGGGTGGCCGCCACGTCCTTGCGCCCCAGCGTGGTGGCGCAGTGCACGATCGCGTCCACATCGGAGGTCGCCGCGTCGATGCCCGCTCCCGTGCGCAGATCCCCGGTCGCCCACCCGTGCTGGACGTTCGCGGGGCGCGGACCGCGGCTGAGCACCCGCACTTCGTGCCCGGCGTCGAGCAGCTGCCGCACCACTGCCCTGCCCAACGTGCCAGTCCCACCTGTCACCAGGATCGGCTTCTGCATTTACCCGTCCTTCCTGAGCTGGTCACCGGTAGGACGAGGCGGCCCTGCCGGATGTGACAGGTCATCCGCCCGGCGAGGGTGCCACGGCTGCAGCACCCTCGCCGGAACCGACGCGGTCCGCACCGAATCGCCGCTCCCGCCAGCGCACGAAAGCTACGGCGAACACCGCGTGCAGCAAGACGACTGACCCGAGGCTACGTCCGGATGGTGTCGTCCCCAACCGGCGCGAGCCGCCACAACGTCGTGACTTCGGCGGCTCGGGCGGCGTGCAGCGGATCGGTGGGATCCCCAGCCTTCGGATGGCTCGGCCGGGCTTCCGATCTCCCGACGACGCGGAGCCCGGCCCCGCTGATGGCCGTGAGCAGTTCGTCTCGGGTGCGCAATCCGAGGCGTTCGGCGAGATCCGAGAGGATCAGCCAAGCCTCGCCGCCAGGTTTCAGATGTCCCGGCACCCCGGCGAGGAATTCCAGGAGCATCCGGCCTCCCGGGTCGTAAACGGCGTGGTCGAGCAGCGAATGGGGTTTCGCCGGCAGCCACGGCGGGTTGCACACGACCAGTTCCGCGTGCCCGGGCGGGAACAGGTCGGCCTGCACCGGCTCGATCCGCCCGGCGAGACCCAGCCGCCCGACGTTGTCCTCGGCGCACCGGACCGCTCGCGCCGAGGTGTCCGTGGCCACGACGCGTTCGACGCCGCGGCGGGCGAGCACCGCCGCCAGCACACCCGTCCCGGTGCCGATGTCGAAGGCGAGTTCCGCCGGGGGCATCGGGCTTCCGGCGACCAGGTCCACGTACTCACTTCTGGTGGGGGCGAAAACGCCGTAGTGCGGGTGGATTCGCGCGCCGAGCGCCGGGACCGGAACGCCCTTCCGGCGCCATTCGCTAGCCCCGATCACGCCGAGCAGCTCCCGCAGCGGGACCACGTACGGGGTGTCCGCCGGGCCGTACGCCTCCTGGCACGCCGTCCGGACATCCGGCGCGCGCCGCAGGTTCAGCGCATGACCGGGATCGAGCCGCACCAGAACCAGCGCCAGCGCGCGTGCTCGGCGCGCCTGCTGCTGTCGATGCAGCCGGAACGACTCGGCAGCGGACGAGCCGCCTCGCAGATTCCGCTGGAGGCGGCGAGACACGGCGCTGAGCAGTTGGCGCGCGTTGTGGAAGTCGCCGTGCCACAGCAAGCCCGTTCCTCGCGAGACCAACCGGTGCGCCTCGTTCGCGGACATCCGGTCATCCGCGTCGACGATCCGTGCCGGTGGGCGCGAACCGTTCGCCGAAAGCCAGCGGAGGACACCGCTTTCGGAAACGACGTGCTGCGGGCGCGCAGCACTGCCAGGGGAAAGATTCATGAACCGCTCCTGCTGATGCGGCCGAGCGCAGGTCAGCGACCTGCGAAAGGTGAGAAGTGGACGGCTTGCGCCCCGGCACCCGGCGAGCAACAGCGGAGTCGCTGGATCAGCACGAACATCCCGGCCAAGGGGCACGGGCACGTCGGTCGGCCGGTCGGGGCAGCAGCCCGTAACTAATCGACCACAGCAGCATGAACGGGTGTCATCACGCCACGGAGTCTAGCCGGACGGCATGAGCGGCAGTGGCTCGCCAGGGCGGCCACCGCCACTCACGACTGCGGGCTACTGGCTCGCGAGGCTCGGCTCCGCGGCAGGTTGCGCCGCGGGCCGCCGCCGGCGGGCGAGGTCGGGCAGGAGCGTGACGATGCCGAGCGCGGCCAGGCCCGCGCCCAGCCAGAGCGGCGCTCGCAGGCCGAATCCGTCGATGACCAGACCGCCGATCCAGGACCCGGTGATCACGCCGAACGTGATGAAGGACGAGTGCACCGTGTTGACCAGCGGCCGCGCGTTGCCGGTGCGCTGCACTCGGGTGATCATCGCTGGGTTCATGGTGACCCCGACCAGGCCGATGCCGAGCATGAAGACGACCGCGGGCACGCTGAGGTGCGCCAGCAGCGCGAAGCCGATGAGGAAGCCCGCGTTCAGGACCAGCCCGCCGAGCAGGACCGGGATCGTGTACCGGTCGGCGAGGCGTCCGACGATCGTGTTGCCGACCACCGTGGCGGCGCCGTAGGCGACGAGCAGCAGCGGGACGGCGCCGGTGCTGAACCCGGTGACCTGGGTGAGGATCGGGTTGAAGTAGCTGAAGGCGGCGAAGGTGGCGCCGATGATGAGCGTGCTGGTGGTCAGCACCAGCCACAGCTTCGGCTTGCGGAACGCGACGATCTCCTGCCGGAAGTACCCCTCATCGCCGGCTAGCCCCAGCTTCGGCACGCCGAGCGCGGTGCACAGCGCGGCGATGACGGCGAGCGCGGCGATGGCCCAGAACGCCGCCCGCCAGCCGAACCGCTCACCGACCAATGTGGACAGCGGCATGCCCAGCAAGGTGCCGAGCATCAGGCCGTTCATCACGACCGCGATGGCCCGACCGCGCACCTCCGGGCGGGTCAGCTGCGCGCTGAGCGAGATGGCGATCCCGAAGAACGCCTGGGAAGCCACACCGGTCACGATGCGGGCCACCAGCATGAGGCTGTAGCCGGTGGCGGTGGCCGCTAGCAGGTTGCCTGCGAGGAAGATCGCGAACAGGGCCAGCAGCGCGAGTTTCGGGCTCATCTTCAGCAGCGCGACGGTCAGGAACGGCCCGCCGAAGGCCATCGCCGCCGCGAAGGCCGTGATGAGGTAGCCGATCTGCGGGATGGTGGCCGAAAGCCCCTCGGCCATCTGCGGCATCAGCCCGGCGACCACGAATTCGCTGGTCACCATGGCGAAGATGCCGAGGGCGAGTATGTACACGGCGCGTGGCATGACGCTCTCCAGATTTTAGATTGATCAGTTCAAAACTTGGGCACAAAAAGTCATGCGGTGGGCGAACGCGATTTCAGCGGACCAACGCGTCCATGGCGGTTTCGGCGATGGACTCGAGTACGGCCCGATCGGCACCCGCCTGCCCGGCGATCCGCATGCCGCCGATCACCGCGTTGACGAAGCGGGCCAGCGAATCGACATCACGCGCGGACGCGATCCCACCATCCCGCTGCCCCGCCTCGATCACGGCCCGCAGGGCGGCCAGCCGCGCCTCGTTGTCGCGATCGAGCAGCTTCGCAGCCTCCGGATCGCGCCCGGCGAGCTCAACGGTGGAGTTGACCGTCAGGCAGCCGAAGCTGCGCCCGTCGCGGCGGTTCTCCAGCTCGGTGTCGACGATCACGGCGAGCAGCGCGCGGATGCGATCCACCTCGGATCGCCCGGAATCCTCCAGGATCGCGAGCTGAACGGTCGAGGTCGTGTTGATGTAGCGGGCCAGCGCGCGCATGAACAGGTCGTGCTTGCTGCTGAAGGTGTTGTAGATGCTGCTGCGCCCGAGACCGGTCGCCTCGCACAGGTCCTGCGTGGAGGTGGCCTCGTAGCCATTCGCCCAGAAGGTGCGCATCGCCGCTTCCAGCGCCCGCTCCTCGTCGAACAACCTCGGTCGTGCCATGCGGCGACCCTACCAATTTTTGGAACGCGCTGTCCAATATCGGTCGGCTGGACACCCGGTCCGCTCGACGAGAGGCCCTGTCACATCCGCCCGGCCGGTCTCGTCTGTTGCACGAACGCCGGATTTCACCCGACCCGGGAGGGCAGCAGATGAGAACCCGCAGACACGCCTTCATCACGACGGTCACCGTCCTGGGAGCGGCCATGATGGTGATCCTCGGCGCCTGGTGCCGCTTCGCGCCCGCGAGCTTCGCGCAGTGGGCCAACTGGCCGAACCACGAGCACTTCCTCCACGACGCCGGGGTCTTCCAGATCGGCATCGGTCTGATGATGCTCGCCGCGCTGTGGTGGCGCGACGTCCTCGCCGTCGTGCTGGCGGGTTTCGCGCTCACCAACATCCTGCACGCGATCAACCACATGCTCGACACGGACGGCGGCCACCCGTCCGACGGGTGGTCCCTGCTGGCCGTTTCGGCCATCGCCGCGGTCGCGCTCGCGGCCCGGGTGCGCAGCCTGCGCCGCTCGACGACCAGAACGGAGATCTGACATGAGAATCGTGCTCGCCGGCGCAACGGCGACGATCAGCTCCGAGCTGCTCCCCCTACTTCTCTCCGCGGGCCATACCGTGCTCGGACTCACCCGCACGACTAGCGGAGCCGAACGCCTGCGCGCCGCCGGGGTCCAACCCGTGGTCGCCGACGTGATGGATGCGGACGCGCTGCTCACCGCCCTCGACGGGCGAACCGCCGACGCGGTGATCCACCAGGCCACGGCGATCACCCGCACGCCGACGTTCCACCGCGATCTCTACGCCACCGATGCACTGCGGGAGGAAGGCACACGCAACCTGCTGCGCGCGGCGAAGAACCTGGGCGCAACCCGTTTCATCACGCAGTCGTTCTTCCTCGGCTACGGCTGGCGCGACCACGGCCCGGCCCGCCTCACCGAAGAACACCCGTACGGGCAGCCCGGTCGCGGCGCATTCGACCGCCACCTGCGATCGCTCCGGTCCAATGAGGACCAGGTGCTCGGCACGGCGGGCATCGACGGCATCGCGCTGCGCTACGGCTTGTTCTACGGGCCCGAGCGGTCCACCCTCTCGATGATGGACATGGCCCGGCGGCGCCGGCTTCCGGTGCCCCGCCCGGCGGGGACCATGCACCTCATCCACATCGCCGACGCGGCCTCCGCGACGGTCGCCGCGCTCGAACGCGGCCGCGCCGGCCAGGCGTACAACATCGTCGACGACGAGCCCGTCGGCATGGACGACTACCTCGACGCCGTGGCGGCCGCCGTCGGCGCACCCGCTCCGCGGCGGATTCCCGGCTGGCTGCTGCGCGTCACCCCTTACCTGCATGCCCTGCTGGTCCGCACGCACATCCGGCTGGACAACGGCAAGGCCAAGCGCGAGCTGGGCTGGGCGCCCCAGTTCCCGACGTACCGGGAAGGCCTGCGGTCGGTAACCGCCTGACCCGAGCCGCCCTCCGCTTGACGGGGGATTCGCGTGAGCCGGAACCAACCGGCGCGGGCCTCGGCTGCGCGATCACTGGTCAGGCGAGCGCGTGTCCGGTGGTCGCCGTGATGTGGTCGGGGATCCGGTCGTGCCGGTCGCCGACGTTCGACGTCCCGGTCGGCTCGAACATCAGGATGGACGCACCGCCGGTCGAGAACGGGCGGTGCTCGACGCCGCGGGGGACGACGAAGACCGATCCTCGGGGCAGGGTGACGACGCGCTCGCCGTCGGCGTCACGCAGCCCGATGCCCAGTTCTCCTTCTAGGACGAGGAAGAACTCGTCGGTGTTGTCATGGCTGTGCCAAACGAACTCGCCGGCCACCTTGGCGATCCGGACGTCGTAGTCGTTGACCTGCGTGACGATCCTGGGGCTCCACAGGGCATCGAAGGCCCCCAGCGCGGCCTGCAGGTCGATCGGTTCATCACTCACGACGCGATCCTGTCCGGCGACGAGTCGTCGCGGGAGTGCTAGGAATTGCACATGCCGCAAGAATCCTCGCACCGGGTTGCCGTGATCGTCGACGAGGGCTCGAACCCGTTCGAGCTGGGTGTGGCCACGGAACTGTTCGGATTGCGCCGACCCGAGCTGGACCGGCCGTGGTACGAGTGCACGCTTTGCGCGGCCGAACCGGCGGTGCGCATGCACCGCGGGCTGTTCACGATGTCCGGGGTGGCCACCCTGGAAGCGGTCGAGGAGGCCGGCACCGTGATCGTCCCGAACAGGCCCGATCCCGAGGTGGCACCGGCACCTGCGGTGCTGCAGGCCATCCGGCGGGCCGCCGAGCGGGGCGCCCGGTTGGTGAGTTTCTGCACTGGGACCTTCGCATTGGCCGCAGCAGGCGTTCTCGACGGTCGCCGGGCGACGACGCACTGGCGGTGGGCTGAGTTGTTCGCCGCCCGCTACCCGGCGGTCCGGCTGGAGCCGGATGTTCTGTACGTGGACGACGGCGATGTCCTGACCGCCGCGGGCAGCGCTGCCGCGCTGGACCTCGGCCTGCACCTCATCCGCCGCGACCACGGCGCCGAGATCGCGAATGCGGTGAGCCGCCGACTGGTGTTCGCCGCGCACCGCGATGGCGGACAGCAGCAGTTCATCGAACGGCCGGTCGCGGCCGTGCCGGACGCATCCCTGGGCCCGGTGCTGGCCTGGGCGCAGCGACGGCTCGACCAGCCGATGGCGGTGGCCGACCTGGCCGAGCGAGCCGCGGTGAGCCCGGCGACGCTGCACCGCAGGTTCCAGGTCGAGTTGGGAACCACGCCGCTGCAATGGCTCACCTCCGAGCGCGTGGCGCTGGCCTGCCGGTTGATCGAGCGCGGCGAGCTCCGGATCGACCGCGTGGCCGCAGCGAGCGGGTTGGGGACGGCAGCCAACCTGCGCGCCCAGATGCGTCGCCGGACCGGCCTCACGCCCACTACGTACCGCCGGAAGTTCGGTCTCACCACGCCAACCGGCGGAGAACCCCCGGCAACGAACAAATGACGAGCGGTAGCCCCGTGCCCCGCGCTACCGTCGAGTGCACTGCCAACCGCTGCCCGTCCTGGAGAACCCGTGCCGCCTGAAAGCCTCTTCGAGATCCAAATCGGCTTCTACGCGACCGAAGAAGACACAGCGCGGCTCACCGAAGGATGGACCCGGCTGCTGGACGGCCGCGCAGTGCCGTACCAGCTCTCCGTTGCGCGACAGGAGAACTCGGCGTCCATGCCGCTCGCCGAGTTCTACGAGGACCTTCCCCGGCAATGGGGGTTCGGGCACCCTGAAGCCGACACCGGATCCCGGCGCATCCACCAGATCCGGGTCGGCCTGCTCACCTCCCGTCCCCAGATGGACGTCCTCCGGGACGAGCTCACCCGCGTCATCTGCCCGGATCCCGAGCACAACTCGCCCTGCGCGGTGCCGTGGGAATCCGGATACACCGACAGCGAGGAGAGCCCGGACACGGCCGAAGACCTGAACGAGCGGTACGGGCACCTTCGCTGAACGTCAGAGAAGCCCCGCCTGCCGGAAGGCTGCCTCGACGGTCTGCTCCATCAGGAGCGCGATCGTCATCGGCCCCACTCCGCCAGGGACTGGGGTGAGCAGTCCCGCCCGGGTACCGGCCTCGTCGAACGCCACGTCCCCGGCGTGGCCTTCGTTGTAGCCCGCATCGACCACGACCGCGCCGGGCTTGAGCCATTCGCCCCGCACGAACTCCGGCTTTCCCACCGCGGCGACGACGATGTCAGCGGTCCGCACGATGGACGGCAGATCGCCGGTCTTCGAATGGCAGACCGTGACGGTGGCATCGCGCGCCAGCAACAACATGGCCATCGGCTTCCCCAGGATGGGACTGCGCCCGATCACGACGGCATGCTTGCCACTCGGATCCACGCTGTGGGCATCGAGGAGACGCATGATCCCCGCCGGCGTGCACGAAGCGAAGCCGTGGCGGCCGAACGCCATCGCGGCGAACGACGACGAGCCGACGCCGTCGACGTCCTTGCCGACCGGGATGGCGTCGAACGCCGCGCGCTCGTCGATGTGCCCGGGAACCGGGTGCTGGAGCAGAATCCCGTGCACAGCAGGATCACCGGCCAACTCGGTGATCACGGCGACCAACGCTTCCGTCGTGGTGGAAGCCGGCAGGGGAACGTGCCGCGACCCGATGTCGAGCTTCGCGCACCGGTTCCGCTTCATCCGCACGTAAGTCGCCGATGCCGGATCATCGCCGACCAGAACGGTCGCCAGACAAGGCTTTTCGCCCGTCTGCTGCTCGAATCGCGCTGCGCGCTCGGCGGCGCGAGCCATGATCTCGCGTGCCGGTTCGGTACCGGACATCAGGGGGACATCGAGGGTTTCGGCCACGTTCGCTCCTCGGGCGTCGGTCTTCCGATGGCACCCAGGCGCGCGGCTGCGAGCCGGCGATCAGCCGGCCCGGGCCGTTCCCCGGTGGTGCTCCACCCGAACGCCAGTCACGACCCACCCCAGCATAGAGGTGGTGGGAGAACGGGTTCGCGGGCCGTGACCGCCTGCCGATTTCGCGCGAAATCGCCCATCGAGAGCCTTCGGGTGGGCTCTCTGAAACGACTCCTCATCCCCTGGTCTTGTGGATGACGGTGGGCCGCGCGGCGCGGGAGAGCAGATAGCGAAGGGTCCAGCGGTGGACAAGAATCAGCGTCGGCCAGAGGATTCGAGCGGCCCTGCGTTGGTGCTCGACGAAGGTCGCCAGAACGATCGAGGAGGATTGCGCGCGCAACACCAGGCTCGCCCGCAATCCGAGCTTCCAGAAGACCTCCAGGCGAATCCAGTCCGGGTGGTTCTCGCCGATCTGCCAACCCAGGACGTGCGCTGGGGATCCCGACGGGCCGAGTTGCGCTCCGAACAGCGACCAGCCGATCCGGAGGAAGGCGCGGACGGGCACCGGGGCCGATTCGAAAACCTCCCGGATCCAGCGTTCGGCGTTCCGAGGAACCTCTTCGCCGGTCTCGACGACGAACGCGTCCTGGTAGTCGGGGTTCAGCAGTGAGGCACGCGATCTGACGTCGCCGGGGACGGCGATCGCCTTCGCCCTGCCGCTCGCTGTTTCGGTACCGGTCACCGCACCCGCCTTACTAGACACATGTCTCGTAATGAGATGAGCGTACGACCCGTACGAGACACGCGTCAATTAGTGTTTCCGGCATGGGAGCACGACGACGACTGCCACCGGACCAGCGCCGCGGCGAACTGCTCGAAATCGGCGCGCGACTGTTCGCGACGCGGCCCTACGACGACGTGCTGATGGAGGAGGTAGCGGAGCTGGCCGGGATTTCCCGGGCCAACCTGTACCGCTACTTCGCGAGCAAACGAGACCTGTTCGCCGCGATCTACCAGCGCGCAGCCGACGAACTGCTGGACGCGGCGAAGGTCGACCCTGCCCGCCCGATGACCGAACAGGTGTCGGCCGGCCTGGACGCGCACATCGACTATTTCATCGCGAACCGGCAGACCGTGCTGGCCGCGAACCGGACGTTGTCGGGCGACCCGGTGATCCAGGCGATCATCGCCGACGAGATGGGGCAGCTCCGGCAACGCATCCTCAACTCGGCCGAACTCAGCGGCCTGAGCCGCGAGGTCGCATCGGCCGCGCTGCACGCGTGGCTGGTGTTCGTCCGCGCGATCTGCGTGGAATGGCTGGCGAATGAGGCGTTTTCCCGCGCAGAACTGCGGGAGACGTGCCTCGGCGCGCTGCAGGGCGCGTTGAGTTCGGCCGCTGCAGCACGTCGAGGCTGATCAAGAGAAGGCGGAACGGTCACCGCGGCCAGCGGTATCCGCGCGACCTCGGTGGTCGTGCACGGGGCGATCGCACCGAAATCGCCTGGCCCGCAACGCCCGTCCAGCGTGAGAGCCAGGTTCGCGGTCACCTTGCGGCCGGTCGAGCCCACTCCCCCACGCACGTGGAAGGGGAGCCGGCCGATTCGGCCGACTCCCCTTCCAGCAGCACCTTCACGCCTTGGCTTCAGGTGCCCGATGTTGTGCTATTCGCGATGAATCCCGGCCTCAGCTGCAGCCGGAGGTCGAACCGCAGCCCTCGCAGAGGTAGCAGGAGCCCGACGGACGCATCTTGGTGCCGCAGGTCATGCACAGCGGCGCGTCCGCGGCCTTGCCCAGGCGCAGCTCCAGCAGCTCGGTCGAGCTGCCCGCCCGCTGCTCCTCGGACTTCGACTCCGCGGACTTCTTCGAGTAGTCCACAGTGGAACGCATCGTGTCCAGCTCGACGGCCGCGTCCTGCCCGGCCGGCGCCACATCGGTGCCGTTGACCTGCGCCTCCCGCTCGTCGACGGTGAAGACGCCCAGCTGGGCCCGCTTCTCGTAGGGCAGGTAGTCCAGCGCGAGCCGGCGGAACAGGTAGTCCAGCACGCTGCTGGCCATCCGGATGTCCGGGTCGTCGGTCATCCCGGCCGGCTCGAAGCGCAGGTTCTGGAACTTCGAGACGTAGAACTCCAGCGGGATGCCGTACTGCAGACCCACCGAGATCGACATCGAGAAGGCGTCCATGACACCGGCCAGCGTCGAACCCTGCTTGCCCAGCTTGACGAAGATCTCGCCCAGCCCGTCGTCCGGGTACGAACCGGCGTGCAGGTAGCCCTCGGCGCCGCCGACGGTGAACGACACCGTCTGGCTCGGGCGCTTCTTCGGCAGGCGCTTGCGGACCGGGCGGTACTCGATCTGCTTCTCGACCGCCTTCTCCGACTCGCCCTTGTCGCCCTTCCCCGCCGACAGCGGCTGGCCGACCTTGCAGTTGTCGCGGTAGATCGCCAGCGCCTTCAGGCCCAGCTTCCAGCCCTCGAAGTACAGCTGCTCGACCTCTTCGATGGTCGCCGACTCCGGCATGTTCACCGTCTTGGAGATCGCGCCGGAGATGAACGGCTGCACCGCGGCCATCATCCGCACGTGGCCCATCGGCGCGATCGAGCGCTCGCCCATCGCGCAGTCGAAGACCTCGTAGTGCTCCTGCCGCAGGCCCGGCGCGTCGACCACGTGGCCGTGCTCGGCGATGTACTCGACGATGGCCTCGATCTGCTCGTCCTGGTAGCTCAGCGCCTGCAGCGCGCGCGGCACCGTCTGGTTGACGATCTGCATGGAGCCGCCGCCGACCAGCTTCTTGAACTTGACCAGCGCCAGGTCCGGCTCGATGCCGGTGGTGTCGCAGTCCATCATCAGGCCGATGGTTCCGGTCGGGGCCAGCACGGAGGCCTGCGCGTTGCGCCAGCCGTTGCGGGCACCGACTTCCAGGCCCTCCTGCCACACCTTCGTCGCCAGCTTGTGCACGGCGGCGTCGTTGCGGTGGTAGGTGCGGACCAGGTCGTTGGCCGCCGCGTGCTTGCGCATCACGCGCTGGTGGGCCTCGGCGTTGCGGGCGTAACCGTCGTACGGGCCGACCACGCCGGCCAGCTCCGCCGACCGCTTGTACGCGGTGCCGGTCATCAGCGAGGTGATCGCCGCCGCCAGCGCGCGGCCGCCGTCGGAGTCGTAGGCGTGGCCGGTCGCCATCAGCAGCGCGCCCAGGTTGGCGTAGCCGATGCCCAGCTGCCGGAACTTGCGGGTGGTGTCGCCGATCGCCTCGGTCGGGAAGTCCGCGAAGCAGATCGAGATGTCCATCGCGGTGATGACGAACTCGACGGCCTTCTCGAACAGCTCGGCGTCGAAGGTCAGGTCATCACGCAGGAACTTCAGCAGGTTCAGCGAGGCCAGGTTGCAGCTGGAGTTGTCCAGGTGCATGTACTCCGAGCACGGGTTGGACGCGGTGATCCGGCCCGTCTCCGGCGAGGTGTGCCAGTCGTTGATCGTGTCGTCGTACTGGATGCCCGGGTCCGCGCAGTCCCAGGCGGCCTTCGCCATCTTGTGGAACAGGTCGCGGGCCTGCACCGTGTCCAGCACCTCGCCGGTCATCCGGGCCCGCAGGCCGAACCGGCCGTCGCTCTCCACCGCGCGCATGAACTCGTCGGAGACGCGCACCGAGTTGTTGGCGTTCTGGTACTGCACCGAGTTGGAGTCCGCGCCGCCGAGGTCCATGTCGAAACCGGCGTCGCGCAGCGCGCGGATCTTGTGCTCCTCGCGCGCCTTGGTCTCGATGAACTCCTCGATGTCCGGGTGGTCGACGTCCAGGACCACCATCTTCGCCGCGCGGCGGGTCGCACCGCCGGACTTGATGGTGCCCGCGGACGCGTCCGCACCGCGCATGAACGACACCGGGCCGGACGCGGTGCCGCCGGAGGACAGCAGCTCCCGCGAGGAGCGGATGCGGGACAGGTTCAGGCCCGCGCCCGAACCGCCCTTGAAGATCAGGCCCTCTTCCTTGTACCAGTCGAGGATCGACTCCATCGTGTCGTCGACGGACAGGATGAAGCAGGCCGACACCTGCTGCCGGGAGTTGGTGCCGACGTTGAACCACACCGGCGAGTTGAAGCTGAACACCTGGTGCATGAGCATCCAGGTCAGCTCGTGCTCGAAGATCTCGGCGTCGGCGTCGGTCGCGAAGTAACCGTGCTCGACGCCCGCCGCGACGTAGGTCAGCACGACGCGGTCGATGAGCTGCCGGAGGCTGCTCTCCCGCTCGTCGCTGCCCACCGCGCCGCGGAAGTACTTGCTGGTGACGATGTTGACGGCGTTCAGCGACCAGAAGTCGGGGAACTCGACCCCGCGCTGTTCGAAGTTGACCGACCCGTCCCGCCAGTTGGTCATCACCACATCGCGGCGCTCCCACTTGACCTCGTCGTAGGGGTGCACCCCCTCCGTGGTGTAGACGCGCTGCACCCGGATGCCCTCGCGGGCACCTGTTGCCGACTCCCCCGATGCGCCGGCCGGGCTACCGACGGTCTCTGTCATGACCTGACCCTCTTCCTTCTTGATCGCGCGCGTGTCGCTCGCTCGTCGTGCTTCGTCGGCCCCGTCCGGGCTCCCCGTCCGGTTCGGTCGTGCCTCAATCCTCAGCGGCGCCCCACCCTGGGCCGCCGGCTGACGCTTTGCGTTTCCGCCCCCTCGGCGGGGCGTCCGCCGACGCGGCTTACTCACGGCCGGTCTCCGCGTTCTGCTCCGCACCGGCCTGCGCGGCGCGGCGCGCCGCGCGGAGGTCGGCGATCTCCTTCTCGAAGTCCTCCACCGAGGAGTACGCCCGGTACACGCTCGCGAACCGCAGGTAGGCGACCTCGTCCAGCTCCCGCAGCGGCCCCAGGATCGCCAGCCCCACCTCGTGGCTGGGCAGCTCGGAGACCCCGAGGGACCGGACCGTGTCCTCCACCTGGTGCGCGAGCTGCTGCAGCGCGTCCTCTTCGACGGGGCGCCCCTGGCAGGCGCGCCGCACGCCGCGGACCACTTTCTCGCGGCTGAAGGGCTCGGTGACGCCGGAACGCTTGACCACCGAAAGCACCAGCTCCTCGATGGTCGTGAACCGCCGACCACACGTCGAGCACGATCGCCTGCGCCGGATCGCCTGGCCTTCCTCGACCTCGCGCGAATCGACGACCCGGGAGTCCTCGCCGCGACAGAACGGGCACCGCACCGGCCCTCACCCCCCTTCCCCAGCTTGGCCGCGACCACACCTCGGCGACCGTCGACCAACTCACCGTCCGTGGGCGCTCGAACACCCTACAAGCCCAACCTATGGACTAAATACACGGACGTAACTACTAGATGTTGTGGTCGACTCTAATCCGCGGCGTACCGCGACGCAAACTCGACACGCCCTCTCGGCGCGCCCGGCCGACGCCGCTCAACACCGACCGCGAGAACCCGCTGGTCGCCGCCGAAGCCGCGACTCCGGACCCCCGGACACCGGGCCGCAACCAGCCGCCATCACACCGACGCCCACCCGACGACGACCACCCGGCGGTGCCCGGCAGTCGATCGATCACCAGCCGACGCCACCCCCGGCACCGACCCGGACACCGATCAATCGCCGACCGGGACCACCAGCAGGCGGCCCGCCTCCAGGGCGGCCTCGTCCAGCCCGTTGAGCTCGACGATCTTCGCGACCACGGCGCGCGGGTCGCTGTCCGGCGCCACCCGGCCCGCGATCCCCCACAACGTGTCCCCGGCGTGCACTTCGACGACCGCGTCGCCGCCCGCCACCGGCGCGTCGCCGAGCCCGAAGAACCCCACCAGCATGACAATGAGGAAAGTGAAGATCGCCACCGAGGTCAGCCAAAGCCACTCGCCGTTCCGGCGAGCCCGGCCGCACGCCGCGACGGGCTCCTCGGCCGGCGCATCCGGCGCGCGGAAGACGACGCGACCGGGCGCCCGCCGGACGCCGTGGCGCGGTCGCGGCGCCGCGACCGACTCGCCCACCTGCCGCCGGTCGGCGACCTCCCGCTCGACGGGACGCGCCCGCCTCGCCGCATCGATGAACGTGGTCATGACGCCTCCCGCACCTGAATTCATGATCGAATGAATGTTCGATCGAACCTGCGTGCGATTGTGTACCACGAGCACACCGCAAGGCGAGACTTAAGGCCCAAAATTAACTCGAACAGGTGTTTGATCTCTGGGTTTCTCGCGTCTACTGTGGAAATCGGGCGGACCGACACTCCCCCCGCGATCAGCACCGCAGTTCACACGGAGCAGTTCACACGGACAGGAGGCAGCGGTGGCGAGGAATGCGACCGGCTCGATCAAGGGCCGCGTACAGGACGTCAAGGACGACGACTCCCGGGCCGACGTGAACACCCTGCCCGAGCAGCCCAGCGGGACCGACGAGCTCAGCGACCGCCAGCTGAAGGTGCTGGAGGCCATTAGGAAGTGGATGCGCGAGCACGGGTATCCGCCAAGCGTCCGCGAGATCGGCGACGCCGTCGGGCTCACCTCGACGTCCTCGGTGGCGTACCAGCTCCGCGTGCTGGAGCGAAAGGGCTACCTGCGCCGAGACCCGCACCGACCACGCACCGTCGGCGTGCTCGTCGGCGGCGAGCCCGACTCCCCCGAGATGGCCGGGCAGGCCAAGCCCGCGTACGTGCCGGTGGTGGGCCGGATCGCGGCCGGCGGCCCGATCCTGGCGGAGGAGTCCATCGAGGACGTCTTCCCGCTGCCGAAGGAGATCGTCGGAGACGGCACGCTCTTCCTGCTCAAGGTCGTCGGTGACTCGATGGTGGACCTCGCCATCACCGACGGCGACTGGGTCGCCGTGCGCCAGCAGCCCGACGCGGACAACGGCGACGTCGTGGCCGCGATGATCGAAGGCGAAGCGACCGTGAAGACGTTCAAGCGAACCGACGACCACGTGTGGCTGATGCCGCACAACCCGGCTTACGAGCCGATCCTCGGCGATGACGCGGCGATCCTGGGCAAGGTCGTCGCGGTGCTGCGACGCCTCTGAGCTTCAGGCAACCGGCGCCCCCACCGGACGCTCGCTGCGGGATTCCCGGGCTCGGCATGAGCCGGGGAATCCCGCAGCGGCGACGGCGAGTGCACTCCGGTGGTCACCCCGCAATTGATGGAAACCCGTGAAGGCCGCTCGGGTCGGCGGTTCTAGCGGGCGCGGCGGCGCAGCCGACGGGTCACGAAGATGAGCAGTCCGGACAGCGCGGCCGCGAGGAACAGGGCCTGCCCCGTCGACATCCCGGTACCGCCCGGGGCGGTCGGCGGCTGGGCCTGGTCCACGTCGCCGCCCGGCGGTGGAGCCGCAGTGTCTTCGCCCTGCGCACCGGACGTTCGCGCGGCCGCCGCGACTCCGGGGATGTGGCGGACCGGCTGGTTTCCTTCGGACCCGGACAGCAATGCACCGTCCGGTTCCCAAGCGATCGCCTCGCCCTGCTGCTCGTTCGGCAACGGGATGCGCAGTGGTTCGCGGTGGAACGCCGCGACCAGGTCGCCGTCCGGCGCGTTGTACACGTACGCCTCGGTGTAGGTGCGGATGGCGACCAGCGTGCCGTCGTGGCTCACGGACCCACCCGTCACCAGCACCGAACCGAACGCGCCGCGCACCGGACCGCCCGGGGTTTGGGTGGAGCGCAGCGAGATCGAACCGACCCGCTCCAACGGAGCGGTGCGGTCCGCCGCCAAGGGAGCGCTCGGGCGGTAGACCCCGGCAGTACCGAGCGGTTCCTTCGTGACGATGTGCGGCACGCCGGCCCGGTCGAGCAGCAGCGCTTCCGCGTCGTGCGGCCCGTCCGGGTAGGTGAGGTGGTAAAGCGTCGCGTCGCCGCCCGGCGGCATCACGTGCAATCCGATGTTGTCCCGGCGGCGGCGGTTGTCCCCGGTGTCGGCCAGCCAGAGCGATCCGTCGGGCCCCAGCGCGAGGTCTTCGACGTCGTACGGATCGTTGGAGGCCGTCCGGACTCCGCGGACCGAGCAATCGGTCGGGTCGAGCACGAACACCCGCAGCGAGCTGCCGCCATCGCTGATGGCGTACCAGGCGGAGCCGTCCGACGCGAGACCGGACAGCTCGGCTAGGCGCTTGTCCCCGACACGGCACTTCCCGACCGGTGCGAGCGGTTGCTCCGCGGCGGCGGCCGGAACCACTCCCGACGCCACCGACAGCAGCAGCGCGGCGACAGCCGCACCACCCGCACCGGCAGTGCTCACCCGATTCCCACGAACGGCTGGAGCGCGCTGGCCAGGTCCGGCCGGACCTTCGCGCGGATCCTGGTGCCCTCCGGGGTGTGCTCCTCGTCAACCACTTCGCCGTCCGCGTGCACTCGCGCGACGAGTTCGCCGCGGGTGTACGGCACCAGCGCGTCGACGAAGACGTCAGGTCGGGGCAGCCGCTCGGCGATGGCCTCGCGCAGCTCCTCGATGCCCTTGCCGCTTCGCGCGGAGACGAACGCCGCGGCGGGCAACAGCCGCCGAAGCTCGGCCATCCGGGTGGCGTCGACCGAGTCGATCTTGTTGACGACCAGCAGTTCCGGCGGCATCGCCGTCTCGTGGTCCTCGGAGATCTCGTTCAGCACCTCGCGCACCGCGGCGACCTGCTCGTGCGGCGAGGCCTCGGAGCCATCCACGACGTGCACCAGCAGGTCCGCACCGCCGACCTCTTCGAGGGTCGAGCGGAACGCTTCGACCAGCTGGTGGGGCAAGTGCCGGACGAAACCGACCGTGTCGGTCAGCGTGTATTCGCGGCCGTCCGGCGTGCCCGCCCTGCGGGTCGTCGGGTCCAGGGTGGCGAACAGCGCGTCCTCCACCAGCACCCCGGCGCCCGTCAACGCGTTGAGCAGGCTGGACTTCCCGGCGTTGGTGTAGCCGGCGATGGCCACGCTGGGGACCTCGTTGGATTCGCGGCGACCGCGCTTGGTGCCGCGCACCGTGCGCATGGCGGCGAGTTCCTTGCGGAGCTTGGCGATGCGCTTGTGGATGCGCCGCCGGTCGGTCTCCAGCTTGGTCTCACCGGGACCACGGGTGCCGACGCCGCCGTTCGCCCCCGCCCGGCCACCGGCCTGCCGGGACATCGCCTCACCCCAACCGCGCAGGCGCGGCAGGAAGTACTGGAGCTGGGCGAGCTCGACTTGCGCCTTGCCCTCCTTGGACCGGGCGTGCTGGGCGAAGATGTCCAGGATCAGGGCGGTCCGGTCGACCACCTTGACCTTGAGCTTCTCCTCCAGCTGCCGCAGCTGGCCGGGCGAGAGCTCGCCGTCGCAGATGACGGTGTCCGCCCCGGTCGCGACGACGATGTCGCGTAGCTCGCGGACCTTGCCGGAGCCGACATAGGTGCCGGGGTCCGGGCGGTCGCGACGCTGGATGATGCCTTCCAGCACCTGCGAGCCCGCGGTCTCGGCGAGCCGCGCAAGCTCGTCCAGCGACGCGTCGGCGTGCGCCGCGTCGCCGTCGGTCCAGACTCCGACCAGCACCACGCGTTCCAGGCGGAGCTGGCGGTATTCGACCTCGGTGATGTCCGCGAGCTCGGTGGACAGCCCGGCGATCCGCCGCAGCGACGCACGGTCTGCGCGCTCCATCTCGCCCGTGGACGGTTCTGCAGTGAGGATGGGGTCGTATTCGTCGGGTTCGACCGCATCGCGGTCGGGCTCGGCGGACCAGGTCAGGGAATTTTTCATATCAAAACCATTGTCCCACGGTCCGCGACCGATTTTCACGTGTCGCGCCCGCCATTACCCGTTTGCACTGTTGTGACGCCCACCTTACGGCCGCTGCCACCAGGTGGGATCGAGGTTCCCGCGCGCCACCAGCACGGCGGGGCCGGTGAGCGTGGAGGTCGTCGCGGTGACCTCCACCTCGACGGTACCGCCCGGGACGTGGACCACCCGGCGCCCGGTTTCCGCGCCGGCCGCGCGCAGGGCCGCGACCGTGGCGGCGACCGTGCCGGTGCCGCAGGAGCGGGTTTCGCCGACCCCGCGCTCGTGCACGCGCATCTGGATGTGGTCGCCCTCGAGCGGCCGGACGAACTCGACGTTCACGCCGTGCGGGAAGAGGTGGCGGTCGTGCGGCGGCGCCGTCTTCAGGTCGAGCTCGGCGAGGTCCACGTCGCCCACGCAGGCCAGGTGCGGGTTGCCGACGTCCACCGCGACTCCCGCGAAGGAGTGGCCGGAGGCACTGGTGGTGGACTCGCCGAAGACCTTGGCCGGGCCCATGTCGACCGTGACCCGGCCGTCGTCGTGGATCCGGACCGGTCGAACGCCCGCGCGCGTGCCCACCGGCAGCTCACCGGGGGCGGCCAGCCCGGCGTCGACGAGGTAGCGGGCGAACACCCGCACGCCGTTGCCGCACATCTCGGCGATCGAGCCGTCGGCGTTGCGGTAATCCATGAACCACACGTCGGCCGGCACGTCGGCTGGGGCGTCCTCCAGCGCACCTGCGCGGATCACCCGCAGGACGCCGTCCGCACCCAGTCCTCGGTGCGGGTCGCACAGCGCCTGGACCCGCTCGTCGGTGAGGGCGAGCTCGCCGTCCGGGTCGGGCAGGATGACGAAGTCGTTCTGGGTGCCGTGGCCCTTGATGAACTCGGGGCCCTGGGAGGAATGCACGGGTCCAGTCTACTTTCGCCCGGATGGCTCTTGACGCTCAGCCGTGCCCGAGGTCAGCAGCGTTCGGACGTCGGTGGCCAGGGTTGGGACGGCGGCGTCGAACCAGTGGATCCACCCGTCCCGGCGGAACCAGGAGCGCTGCCGCCGGACGAAGCGGCGGGTGAGCTTGGCGGTCTCGGCCGCGGCGGCGGTCATGTCGCCCTCCCCGTCGAGCTCGGCGAGCACCTGCTGGTAGCCGAGCGCGCGGCTGGCGGTGCGGCCTCGCCGGAGTCCGAGCGCTTCCAGCTGCCGGACCTCGTCGACCAGCCCGGCGTCGAACATACTGGTGACGCGCCGGTCGACGCGGTCGTCCAGGTCCTCGACCGGGCGGTCCAGGCCGATCAGCACCGCGCCGTAGCGGGGCGGTCCGGGCTTGGGCAGGTTCGCCGAGAACGGCCGGCCGGTGATCTCGATGACCTCCAGCGCCCGGACGATGCGGCGGCCGTTGCTGGTCAGGATGGCTTCCGCGGCCACCGGGTCGAGCTCCCGCAGCCGCCGGTGCAGCTCGTCCGGGCCGACCCGCGCCAGCTCCTGCTCGTACTTGTCCCGCACCTCGGCGTCCGTGCCGGGGAACGACAGGTCGTCGACGACAGCCTGCACGTAGAGGCCGGAGCCGCCCACCAGCACCGGCGTCCGGCCGCGGGCGAGGACGTCTTCGACGGCGCTGCGCGCCTGCTCCTGGTAAGCCGCCACGGAGGCGGTCTCGGTGACGTCGAGGACGTCCAGCAGGTGGTGCGGGATGCCGCGGCGCTCCGCCTGCGGCAGCTTGGCCGTGCCGATGTCCATCCCGCGGTAGAGCTGCATGGCGTCGGCGTTGATCACCTCGCCGTCGAACGCCGCGGCGAGCTCGATGCCGAGGTCCGACTTGCCGGTGGCGGTGGGACCGACGATCGCCACCAGATGCGAAAGGGACTGCACCCCTCGACCTTAGAAGCGCCTGCCGGGCCTTCCGCACAGCGGTCCGCCCGGCCCCGGACCGGTCGGCCGAGACCCGTGGGTTTTTTGGGGCTCACGGGGGTGACCAGCGGCAACACCCGTTCAGGCCGTGCGGGTCCAGGTCGCCACGTGGTAGGTGACGCCGAACGGGGTGGCCGAGTACAGCAGTTCGCCGCGCCAGGTTCCGCCGGCGGCCTCGACGACGCCGGGCAGGACCTGGAGCGCGGCACGACCCTCGACGCCCAGCTCTGCGCACAGCTCCGGCTCCAGCGCGAGCAGCGCGTTCGTGTCCACATCGGCCAGTGCGGCGCGGATCTGCTCGTCGACCGGCTTCGCGCGCTCGTCCGGTGGGTACGGCGAACGCTCGTCGGAGCGGTTGGTGCCGTCGGCGAGCACTAGGAGGCCGACGTCCTCCGCCGCCAGCTCGGTGCCGAGCCGCAGGCATTCGTCGGCCGGTGTGTCCGGCGCCAGCAGGTGCGTCGTCACCGAGCGCGCTCCCGCTTGCTCGCGCAACAGACCGGCGATCAGCGCATGCAGCGGCAGCCGCGGATCCGGCGTACCGGCGCCGCCGAGCGTGACCTGGACGTCGACGCCGAAGCCCGCGAACGTGCCCGCCACGTCCGGCCCGAGCACCACCGGTCCCGACTGATCTACGCCAACGGCCACCCATTCGGCGGCAGATTCAGTCAGACTGGACACGGCGCGCAGACAGGCGCCCCGCAGGCGAGCGGTTTCCGGGTCGGCCCGCACGGTCAGTTCGGGAACCAGCAACGGCGGGTAGGGCACCACAGCGACACGGGTGATCACACCTGTGCACGGTAGAGGTCACGGGCGAGTTGACTGGAGCAGGGAGTCGCAACCGGCGGCAGGACACGGCGCGGGTTTCCCGCCCCCTGCCCGCTGCGACCGAACAGGTGCCTGATGACAATGAACCCGTGCAGGTCACGCGCCCGGCCCGGTCACCGCGTCGCGCGGCGCGCCGATCCATCGGCGAACCGATTCCGCGACGGAGTACCGATTCGCGCCCTGACCTGTTTGAATGCGCCAGCGGCGGCCGGACCACCGAACGGTTCGGGTCGACGCTTGCTGGGCCCCGCCGATGCGGGGCGCCCGTGCCGGACACGGGCATCGGAGCGGGCACGCAAGGAGGAAGCCGGCCATGACGCACCAGGACACGACCCCCGAGGCAGTCGCCAACAAGGCGGCCGCGGACTCGACCACCAGCACCACCGGGTCACCCACGGCTGCGCCGGCGGTACCGACCGCTTCCGCAGATCCCACCAAGTGGGGGCGGGTGGACGCCGATGGCACGGTGTACGTCCGCACCCCCGAAGGTGAGCGCGCGATCGGTTCCTGGCAAGCCGGTGACGCGGCCGAGGGCCTGGCCCTCTACGCGCGCAAGTTCGACGACCTGCTCACCGAGGTCGAACTGCTGGAAACCCGGCTGGGCACCCACGCCGGCGAGCCGAAGCACACCCTGACCAGCGCGAAGCACCTGCACGAGTCGCTGGCCGAAGCCGCGGTGATCGGCGACCTGGCGGCGTTGACCGCCCGGATCGAGTACCTGCTGGCGCGTGCCGAGCAGGCCGTCGAGGGCGCGAAGCACGAGAAGGAACGCGCCCGGGCGGACGCGATCGCGCGCAAGGAGGCGCTGGTCGTCGAGGCCGAGGAGATCGCCACCGAATCCACGCACTGGAAGAGCGCCGGTGACCGGCTGCGCCAGATCCTCGACGAGTGGAAGAAGGTCCGCGGCGTCGACCGCAAGACCGACGAGCAGCTGTGGCGCCGGTTCTCGAAGGCGCGCGACGCCTTCAGCCGCCGCCGGGGCTCGCACTTCGCCGAGCTCGACCGGCAGCGCGCGGCGTCCAAGGCGCACAAGCAGGAGCTGGTCGAGGAAGCCGAATCGCTGACCGAGTCCACCGACTGGAGCGAGACCGCCAACCGCTACAAGCAGCTGATGGCTGACTGGAAGGCCGCCGGCCGCGCCCCGAAGGACAGCGACGAGGCGCTGTGGCAGCGCTTCCGCGCCGCGCAGGACCGGTTCTTCAGCCGCCGCTCGGAGGCGTTCTCCGAACGCGACGCCGAATTCGCCGCGAACGCCAAGCTGAAGGAAGAGCTGCTCGTCGAGGCCGACCAGATCGATCCGTCCGCCGACCTCAAGGCCGCGCAGGCCCACCTGCAGCGGGTCCAGGAGCGTTGGGACGAGATCGGCAAGGTGCCGCGGGAGCGGATGCGGGAGCTGGAAGGCAAGCTGCGCACGGTCGCCGACCGGGTGCGGTCGGCAGCCGACGCGCAGTGGCGGCGCACCGACCCGGAGGCGCAGGCCCGCGTCGACCAGTTCCGCGACCGGGTGGAGCAGTTCGAGGCGCAGGCCGAGAAGGCCCGCACAGCGGGCGACGAACGCCGTGCGAAGCAGGCGGAGGCGCAGGCCGCGCAGTGGCGCGAGTGGCTGGAGGCTGCGGAGCAGGCGATCGCCAGCCGGTAGGCGTTTCGCTCGCGCCGTCAGGCGGGCGGCGCGAGCAGCCTCGCCCGGAGGGCGTCTAGGTCGGCGTCGGCGCAGCCGCCGGCGCGCAGGTGCCGCTCGGCGTCGAAGGCGTCGAGCGCCGAGTGCAGGACCTCGTGCTTGGTGGTGCCGTGTTCGGCTAGCGCTTCGTCGATGAACGGTTCCTGGTCGGGCTTGCCGAGCCGGTGGAACATCGGTCGCAGCCGGTCGTGGCTGAGCTGGTGGTCGGCGACGATGTCGTCGGCCGCCACCCCCGCGAACGCGAGCAGCACCAGCGCGATGATCCCGGTGCGGTCGCGGCCCGCAGTGCAGTGCACGAGCACCCCGCCGGGTTCGGCGTGCGCGATCGCGCTGACAACCTTGGCCGTGCGGTCCGGGAAGCGGTCGAGGAACGGCCGGTAGTACAGCGGCGTGCCGTGCAGCCGATTGCCCCAGTTCTCCCAGAACTCGGTGTCGTGCACCGGGTTCAGCGGCATCTTCAGGCTGTTCAGCCCCGGTGGCCTCGCCGCGAGCTCGGGCAACGACTCGCCGTCGTCGGTCAGGTCTACGACGGTGCGGACGCCGTGCGCCCACAGCTGCGCCCAGCCTGCTTCGGTCAGGAACGCCGGGCTGGCGGAGCGCACGACTGCGCCCCGACGGATCTTGCTGCCCGCCGCAGCGGGCAGCCCGCCGAGGTCGCGGATGTTGTAGCCGCCGTCCCAGGCGAGGTCTCGTGACATGCCGCCGAGACTACGAGCCGGATCAGACGATCACCGCGGTCCCGGCCGGGAACCTCGGCGAAACCCTCGATCCCGCCTGGAATCGGGAGGTCAGTCGCGGGACCAGACGATCCGCATCCACTGGACCGCCAGGATCGCCATGCAGGCCACCGCGAGCAGCAGGCCGATCGACGGGCTCTCCACGCCGCTGGTCTGACGCGACCAGATCGCGATCACGCCTTCGAAGGTCACCACCACGCCGGCGAGCCCGGCCAGGAACGCGACGATCCACCGCCGGGTGATCAGCGCCAGGGCGCCCAGGCCGATCCCGACGATCGTCGAGTTGATCGCGAACAGCCGCGGCAGCAGGCCGACCTTGAGCGCCGGGTCGGCCTGCCCCATCAGCACCTGCCATCCCGCGGCACCGCCGGCCCACGGCAGCAGCGAGCACAGGATGAGCACGAGCATCACCGACGCGATCACCAGCGCGCGCGAGCCGGGGTCGATGCGGCGCAGGACCTCGCGCTCCGACTTGGTCAGCTCGCGGCGCGACTCGTCCGCGCCTTCCGGCTTGCTCAACACGCACATCCCTGCTGCTCGGCGGGCTGCGGCGGCGGGGTTCCGAACGACGGCAGCCCGAGGCTGACTCCGGAGGTCTTGGGCCGCACGCCCGCCTCCCAGTGGTCGCCGGCGGTGGTTCGCCGGTGTCCGGTGATGTCCGCGTCCGCGACCAGGTGGTGCGGCGCGGCACGGGTGATCGTGGTGTGCACGACGTCGCCGGGCCGGACCTCGCCGTCGATGGCGCCGGTCGGCGTGAAGTGCACCAGGCGCCCGTCGCGGGCCCGGCCGGAGAGCCGGTGGGTCTCCGAGTCCTTGCGGCCCTCGCCCTCGGCGACCAGCAGTTCCACCGGGCGGCCGACGAGCTTCTTGTTCTCGTCCCAGGAGATCTCGTTCTGCAGCTCGATCAGCCGGTCGTAGCGCTGCTGCACGACCTCCTTCGGCAGCTGGTCGGGCATGTCCGCGGCGGGCGTGCCGGGCCGCTTGGAGTACTGGAAGGTGAACGCGCTGGAGAACCGCGCCTGCCGCACGACCTCCAGCGTCTGCTCGAAGTCCTCCTCGGTCTCGCCGGGGAAGCCCACGATGATGTCGGTGGTGATCGCGGCGTCCGGCATCGCCTCGCGCACGTTCCGCACGATGTTCAGGTACCGCTCGGAGCGGTAGGAGCGGCGCATCGCCTTGAGGATCCGGTCCGAACCGGATTGCAACGGCATGTGCAGCTGCGGGCACACGTTCGGCGTCTCGGCCATCGCCTCGATCACGTCGTCGGTGAAGTCGCGCGGGTGCGGCGAGGTGAAGCGGACCCGCTCCAGCCCCTCGATCTCGCCGCAGGAGCGCAGCAGCTTGCCGAACGCGAAGCGGTCTCCGAACTCGACGCCGTAGGCGTTGACGTTCTGGCCCAGGAGCGTCACTTCGAGCACGCCTTCGGACACCAGCGCCTGCACCTCGGCCAGGATCTCGCCGGGGCGGCGGTCCTTCTCCTTGCCGCGCAGCGCGGGCACGATGCAGAACGTGCAGGTGTTGTTGCAGCCGACCGAGACCGACACCCAGCCCGAGTAGGCCGACTCGCGGCGCGCGGGCAGCGTGGACGGGAAGACGTCCAGCGATTCGAGGATCTCGACCTCGGCCTCGTGGTTGTGCCGGGCGCGTTCCAGCAGGGTCGGCAGCGAGCCGAGGTTGTGCGTGCCGAACACGACGTCCACCCACGGGGCCCGCTTGACGATCGTGTCGCGGTCCTTCTGCGCCAGGCAGCCCCCGACGGCGATCTGCATGTCCGGGTTGCGGTCCTTGGCCGGCCGCATGTGACCGAGAGTGCCGTAGAGGCGGTTGTCGGCGTTCTCGCGGACCGCGCAGGTGTTGAACACGACCACGTCAGCCGCATCTGAATCCGCGCGCACGTACCCGGCGTCCTCCAGCATGCCGGCGAGCCGCTCGGAGTCGTGCACGTTCATCTGGCAGCCGAAGGTTCGGATCTCGTAGGTCCTCGTGCTCACCGTTCCACGGTAGCGCCTGGTCAGATCGCAGATTCACCCGCCCGGCGGCCTCGACGCACGCGACGCGGTTACTACAAGTGAGGCACCAGGCACGACTGGCGACTTCGGAGCGTAACCGAGTTGCAATCTCACCTGGCCCGTTCTGTCTGGACTATCCCCCAGCAGAGGCTTAAGTTTCGGCCAACGAATCCAATTCCGATGCGTTCAGGAGAACGAATGGCCGCAGCTTCCACGGACTCCCCGATGATCCGGATGTCCGCGGTCGACAAGTACTTCGGTTCCTTGCACGTACTGCGGGCGATCGATCTCGAGGTGCCTCGAGGGCAGGTCGTCGTCGTGCTCGGGCCGTCGGGCTCGGGCAAGTCGACGCTGTGCCGCGCGATCAACCGACTGGAACCGATCGATTCCGGCCGCATCGAGATCGACGGTGTTTCGCTGCCCGCCGAGGGCCGCGCCCTGGCCGAACTGCGCGCCGACGTCGGCATGGTGTTCCAGCAGTTCAACCTCTTCGCCCACAAGACGATCCTGGAGAACGTCACGCTGGGTCCGATCAAGGTGCGCAAGCAGGCCAAGGACGCCGCCCGGGAAACCGCCATGGAGCTGCTGGAGCGCGTCGGCATCGCCAACCAGGCCGACAAGTACCCGGCGCAGCTCTCCGGTGGACAGCAGCAGCGCGCGGCGATCGCTCGCGCGCTGGCGATGAAGCCGAAGGTGATGCTGTTCGACGAGCCGACCTCGGCGCTGGACCCGGAGATGGTCAACGAGGTCCTGGAGGTCATGACCGGCCTCGCCGCCGAGGGCATGACGATGGTGGTCGTCACCCACGAGATGGGTTTCGCGCGCCGCGCCGCGCACCGCGTGCTCTTCATGGCCGACGGCGAGGTCGTCGAGGACGCCGAGCCGGAGTCGTTCTTCGGCGCACCGAAGAGCGACCGCGCCAAGGACTTCCTCGGCAAGATCCTCACCCACTGACCGACCACTGCACAGAGAGGCAGCGAGACGAAATGCGAGCCAAGAAAATGCGTCTGGTGACGGTGCTGGCGGCGTCGCTGGCGCTGGCGCTGACCGGTTGCGGGCGCGAAGGCGGTCCCGGCGGGGGCGAACCGCAGGTCCAGCAGAACGTCGCCCAGAACGTGCAGGTCCAGGGCTCTCCGACGTTCGACCGGATGAAGCAGAAGGGCCGCGTCACGATCGGCGTCAAGGAGGACCAGCCGGGCCTGGGCTTCCGCGACCCGGTCACCAACCAGTACTCCGGTTTCGACATCGAGGTCGCCCGGCTGATCGCCGCGCAGCTCGGGTTCGACCCGAACACGCAGATCGACTACAAGCCGATCCCGTCCACCGCGCGCGAGCAGGCGATCTCCACCGGTGAGGTCGACTACTACGTCGGCACCTACACGATCAACGACAAGCGCAAGGAGCAGATCAGCTTCGCCGGGCCGTACTTCATGGCCGGGCAGGACCTGCTGGTCCGCGCGGACAACACCGACATCACCGGCAAGGAGTCGATCAAGGGCAAGAAGGTCTGCTCCGCGACCGGCTCGACGCCGATCCAGCGGGTCAAGCAGGACCAGCTCACCGAGCCGCAGAACATCGTCGAGTTCCAGCGGTACTCGGAGTGCGTGCAGCAGCTGCTCGACCGCCAGGTCGAGGCGGTCACCACGGACGACGCCATCCTCAAGGGCTACGCCGCGCAGGACCCGGACAAGCTGAAGGTCGTCGGCAAGCCGTTCTCCGAGGAGCCCTACGGCGTCGGCCTCGCGCACGACGACAGCGCCCTGCGCAACAAGATCAACGACATCCTGGAGCAGGCCGCGACCAACGGCGAGTGGAAGCGCGTCTACGACGCCACCCTCGGCAAGTCCGGCTCGCCCGCCGAGCCACCCAAGGTGGACCGCTACTGATCCCGTCATCGGATGCCCAGGGCCGGACCGCGCCCTGGGCATCCGATTACTTCAGGAGTACTCATTGATCGACATCTTGGTGGAGTACGGTGCCGTCCTCGCCAGGGGTTTCCTGCAGACGATCGAGCTCTTCCTGCTGGCGACCGCCGGCTCGCTGGTGCTGGGCACGATCCTGGCGACACTGCGGGTGAGCCCCGTCCCCGCGCTGCGGGCGGTCGGCGCCGGCTACGTGACCCTGCTCCGCAACACGCCGCTGACGCTGATCTTCTTCTTCTTCGTCTTCGCCTACCCCAAGCTGGAGCTGATCCAGTTCCCGTTCTTCACCGCCGCGGTGATCGCGTTGACCATCTACACCTCCGCGTTCGTGTGCGAGGTGTTGCGGGCGGGGATCAACACGGTGCCGGTCGGGCAGGCCGAGGCAGCGCGCTCCATCGGGCTCGGGTTCGCCCAGTCGCTGACCAACGTGATCCTTCCCCAAGCCTTCCGCGCCGTGGTCCCGCCGCTGGTCAGCGTGCTGATCGCGCTGCTGAAGAACACGACCGTCGCGGCCGGGTTCAGCGTGGCCGAGGTCGGCTCGGTCATCCCCTACCTCAACGAGCAGGGTGAGCCGACGCTGAACGCCTTCATCTGGATCGCCGTCGGCTTCATGATCCTGGTCATCCCGCTGACCCTGGTCCAGCGGAGCTTCGAGAAGCGGTGGAGCGTGGCCCGATGAGCAGCGTCCTGTTCGACACCCCCGGACCGCGCGCTCGCGTGCGCAACCGGCTCATCAGCGTCGTCAGCACCGTCGTGGTGCTGGGCCTGCTCGGCTACGTGGTGTTCCGCTTCTACCAGACGGGGCAGTTCGACGCGAGCAAGTGGGAATGGCTGCTCTACGAGCAGATCCAGCTGGAACTGCTCGGGGCGCTGTGGAACACCGTCCGCGCGTTCCTCATGGGCGCCGTGCTCGCGCTGGCGTTCGGCGCGGTGTTCGCGCTCGGCCGGCTCTCCGACCACGCCTGGATCCGGGTGCCGTGCACGGCGATCGTGGAGGTCTTCCGCGCGATCCCGCTGGTCATCCTGATCTTCTTCCTGTACTACGCGGCGCCGGGGCTGGGCGTGAACTTCGGCCAGTACTGGTCGGTCGTGCTCGGTCTGACGCTCTACAACGGCTCGGTGCTGGCCGAGGTGTTCCGGGCCGGCGTCGCCGCGCTGCCCAAGGGGCAGAGCGAGGCCGCGTACTCGATCGGGATGCGCAAGAACCAGGTCATGCGGACCGTGGTGCTGCCGCAGGCGATCCGGATGATGCTGCCCGCGATCATCAGCCAGCTCGTGGTGCTGCTCAAGGACAGCGCGCTCGGCTTCCTGATCACCTACCAGGAGCTGCTGTACTACGCCCGCTACCTCGGCGGCATCCCCACGCTGGACCGACCGATCATCCCGGTCAGCCTGGTGGTGGCGGCGATCTACATCACGATGTGCCTGCTGCTCACGTGGTTCGCCACGTACCTGGACCGGCGCAACCGCCGGACCAAGAAGACCAGGCAGCTCGCTCCTGCCGCCAAGCCGCTGGCGGAGGCCACGGCGGGCGACTGAGCACCGCGCCGAGTGGAGGGCGCCTTCGACCGGACCGGTCGGAGGCGCCCTTCGCTTTGTCACGCGCGGAGCAGCTCCTCCAGGACGTTCGTGGGCGCGGCGGGATCGGTGCCGCGCCAGGCGACCACGTCGTCGGGGCGGATCAGGATGCCCTCGCCCGCTCGCAGGAAGTCGGCGTCGAGGCGGTGGACCGGGATCCCGGCGGGCTGCCAGCGCCGCGGATCGTCGGCCACGGCCAGCGCCCACCCGGGACCGGCGAGGTCGACTGTGGACTTGGTGCGGGCGGCGTCCAGCCAGCGGTGCGGGATCCGGGTGCCGACCCGTCCGGCCGGCGCGAACTCGGTGACCGGTTCCGCCTCGCCGCCCTCCGCCGGACCACCGGAGATCGCCCCGGTCGAGTACTGGAACCCGCCCGCCGCCAGCACGAACGGATGCGCCAGTGTCGGATCGGGGGTAGCCGTCAGGTCCGTCGAGCGCCTGCTCGACTGGTCCGCGGCGAACCAGCCCGCCGGACGGCGCTCCGCGTCGTAGCTGTCCAGCAGCGACGGCGCCGCAGCGCCGGAGAGCACCGCTGCGAGCTTCCAGCCGAGGTTGTGCGCGTCGGCGATGCCGGTGTTGGCACCGACCGCGGCGTACGGGGGCATGACGTGCGCCGCGTCGCCGGCCAGGTGCACCCGCCCTGACGAGTAGCGGTCGGCGACGAGCATCTCGGGCCGCCAGGGCAGCACGCTCATGACTTCGAGGTCCGGCGCGGGCACGCCGAGCGCGGTGCGCAGCAGCGCCGGCCAGTCGCGGTCGACCTCGCCGCCCGGGGTCATGAACACCCAGTCCAGCCGGCCGTCCACCGAGACCAGCCCGCCGGGCGCGTCGGGGTGCTGGATCTGGCAGATGTTGAACTCCCGGCCGCGCACCACATCCGCGAGATCGGCGCGGAAGTAGACGTTCACGTTGTCCTCGCCGATGGCGCCGCGTCCGGAGCGGCCGATGCCGAGCGCCGAGCGCACCGGGCTGCGCGCCCCGTCGGCGGCAACCAAGTACGCCGCGCGCAGCCGGGAGCCCGCGAGCTCGGCGACGACTCCATCGGCGTCCTGCTCGAATGACGCGAGAGCGGTCGAGAACCGGATGTCCGCGCCCGCATCCTCGGCCGCCCGGCGCAGCACCGGCTCAAGCACGTTCTGCGCCACCAGGCAGGGCGGCTCCGGGCTGACGTCCATCGACTCGCCCGCCCCGGACGGCCGCCACGGCGGCAACTGCTCGGCCTCCGCCAGGGTCCGCCCGGTGGCCATGCAGTCGTGGTCGGCGAGCCCTCGCGCGGCCTCGTGGACGGTCTCGGCCAGCCCCAGTTCCCGGAAGATCTCCAGGCTGCGCACGTGGAAACGGCGCGCCTTGGGCTGCGGCGAGGTCGTCGCGCGCTTCTCGACGAGCGTCACGTCCACGCCGTGGTGACGCAGCACCAACGCCGTCGTCAGCCCGACGAGTCCACCGCCGACGATCAAGACCTGAGTCTGTGTACGTTGTACATTCACGATGTACGTTGTACACGCGGGTTAGTATCCGAGGCAAATGACTTCTGCGAAACCTCCGGGCGGCCTGGTCTGGTTCGACGAGCCGCCGCCCCCGCCGGCCACCACGCAGCTCAGCCGTGAGCGGATCGTCGCCGCGGCGATCGCACTAGCCGACGAAAGCCCGGCCGGCGAGATCACGATGCGTGCGATCGCGAGCCGCCTCGGCACGCGCAGCCCGATGGCGCTGTACCGCTACGTCGGCAGCAAGGACGGCCTGACGGACCTGATGGTCGACGAGGTCTACGGCGAGATCACCGTCCCGCCGCCCGGCGACTGGCGGGCCTGCCTGCGCGAAATGGGCCGCTCCGCATGGGCGGCGGTGCAACGGCATCCCTGGTTCGCGCGGATGTCGTTCAGCCGGCCGCCGCTGGGACCGAACGCGCTGCGCCTCTACGACGCAGCCCTCGCCGCCGTCGACGAGCTGGACCTGGACGCCGCGACCCGCATCGGCTTCGTCAACACGGTGCTCGGACAAGCCCTGAAGTCCGGGCTCGCGCTGCTGGAAGAACGCGCGATGCGGGAACGGACCGGGTTGGTGTCCGATGCCCAGCTCGCCGAGGCGGCGCACCCCTACCTGGAGCGGATCAGGGCGGAAGGCAAGTACCCGCACTACATCCGGTGGCTCGGCGAACCGGACTGCCTGGCCGACGTGGTGTCCCCCGAGCAGCACCTGGAGTGGCAGCTGGACGGCCTGCAGCGCCTCGCCGAAACCCGGCGCACCGCCACCTGATCCGGCCGGCGGCTACGCGCGGAACCTCGTCGTCTCGCCGAGTTCCGCGCGGCCGACCGCGAAGTGGTTCACCGGAGCGGATTCGCGGGCGTATCCGAAGGAGACACCGAAAAGCACCTTGCCGCCCCGGATCTCCAGCGACTCACGAATCGCGTCCCCGTAGAAGCCCAGCAAACCCTGCGGGCAGCTGGCGATCCCGTACGCCGTCATCGCCAGGAGCAGCGTCTGCCCGTACATGCCGACGTCCGCGGCCATCCGAGCGTCCGCATTGGACGGTGCGAACACCAACGCGACGTGCGGCGCGCCGTAGAACCGCAAACTCTCCGCGTTGTAGGCGTCGCGGGCTTCCCGGTCTTCGCGACCGATGCCGAGCGCTCCGTACATCGCTTCGCCGAAGTCCTTGCGCCGCCGCTGGTGCACCTCGTCGTAGAGGTCCTCCCGGAACGGGAAGTCCACGGAGAGGCGTTGCTGCGCGTGCGCCGCCAGCAGCGCTTCGCTCAGCCGGTCGCGCGCCGCGCCGCTGACGACTTCGACGCTCCAGGGCTGGGTATTGGAGTTCGACGGAGCCGCGCTCGCCAGCGAGAAGACGGCGCGCATCGTCGCGTCCGGGACCGGATCCGGCCGGAAGGAGCGGACGGCTCGCCGGCCGCGGATCAGCTCCTCGGCGTGATCGGGCGAGTAGTTCCGCATCGTGGTGCCCGCCAAGGCTCTCCCCTTCGATCGTGATAAACGGAAGCGTTTACATAACGCGCCGCGAGGCTACCACGCAGAACCCACTTTAAGTAAACGGATATGTACACTTTGCGGGTGGGTGAGCAACAGACGGTCCAGCGCCGACGAGGCCGGGGCGGGCGCGAGCGCATCATCGCCGCGGCCACCGCGCTTTTCGAGAGCCAGGGGATCATCGCGACGGGCATGGAACAGGTGGCGGCCGCCGCCCCGGTCTCCAAGCGCACCTTGTACGCGCACTTCCCCACCAAGGACGAGCTGGTCGTGGGCTACCTCCGGCACCTCGTCGAGTCCGGGCGCACGATGGAATCCGTGCTGGACCGCGAAGATCTCGCACCGCGTGAGCGGCTCCTCGCGCTGTTCGCGGTGCCGGACGAGGGCGATGGCCCGATCCGGGGCTGCCCCTTCATCGACGCGGCGGCCGAGTTCCCGGACCCGCAGAGCCCGGTGCACCGGTACGCGGCCGAGCAGAAGCGGCGGCTCGCCGACCGGCTGGCCGAGCTGGTGGGCGCGCTCGGGGCCGCCGAGCCCGCGATCCTGGTCGAACAGCTCGCGATCCTCGCCGACGGCGCCGCCAGCCGCTCGATGGTGCTCAACGATGCCGGCTGCGGTCGATACGCGAGGGCCGCCGCGGAATCCCTGCTCGACGCAGCCATCCCGACAGCGGCCCAGTAGCGGTGAGCCGTGTCCGGCCGGCAGTCACCGGCCGGGCACGGCGAGCGTCACGACTTGGACACCGCTCGGCTTTCTTCCTGCGACTCCTCGCGGTCCGCCGCCGGAGCAGGCTTGCGGTGGAGGAACAGCGACGCGACGAACGCGAGCACGCCGATGCAGGCGGCGACGATGAACGCCATGCGCAGACCGACCGCGTCGGGCGCGCCGGAGGGGTCGGTGGTCGCCACGGAGGCGATGGTGATGAACACCGCGATGCCGAACGCGCCCGCGACCTGCTGGAGGGTGGCCAGGATCGCGCTGCCGTGCGAGTAGAGGTGATCGGGCAGCACGCTGAGGGACTCGGTCATCAGCGGAGTCATCATCAGCCCGAGCCCGGTCATGAGCACGATGTGGATGCCGACGACCGCGATCACCGGCGAACCCGGTCCGAGGGCGGCGAACAGGCACAGCGACAACGCCATGGCCAGCGCGCCGGGGATCACCAGCGGCCGGGCGCCCACGCGGTCGAACAACCGGCCCACCGGACGACCGAGCAGGCCGAGGACCAGCCCGCCGGGGAGCACGGCCAGCCCGCTGACGAAGGTGCTGGCGTGCAGGACGGCCTGCAGGTACATCGGCAGCAGGATCGCCCCGGCGCCCAGCAGGCAGATGAACAGCAGGAGGCTCAGGATCAGGGCCACCAAGAACGCGCGGTTGGTGAACGGGCGCAGATCGAGCAAGGCCCGGTCGGCGTGCTGCAGGCGGATCTGGCGCGCCACGAACACCGCGAGCGAGACGGCGCCGACCGCGATCGGGATCCACGGCGCCACCAGGTGCGGCTCACCGCTGGACTCCCCGATGGAGGACAGCCCGTACAGGACGCCGCCGAAGCCGATGGCCGACAGCACGACCGAGAGCACGTCCAGCGGCACCGACCGCGTTTCGGTGTCCAACCGCATCCAGACCGCGCCCATGACCAGCGCGAGCACCGCCAGCGGCAGCACGATCCAGAACATCCAGCGCCAGCCCAGCGAGACCAGCACCGCGCCGCCGATCGTCGGCCCCACCGCGGGCGCGACGGCGATGACGATGCTGATCGTGCCCATCGTCGCGCCGCGCTTCTCCTGCGGCACGAGGCGCATCACCGAGGTCATCAGCAGCGGAATCATCACCGCTGTGCCGCACGCCTGCACGACGCGCCCGACCAGCAGGACCGCGAAGCCCGGTGCGAGCGCGCTGAGCAGCGTGCCCACGCTGAACAGCGTCAGCGCGGCCAGGAACACCTGGCGCGGCGTGAAGCGTTCGAGCAGGAAGCCCGTGGCCGGGATGACCACGGCCATCGTCAGCAGGAAGCCGCTGGTCAGCCACTGCACCGTCGTGGTGGTGACATCGAGATCGACGGTGAGCTCGCGCAGCGCGACGCTCAGGATCGTCTCGTTGAGGATCATCACGAACGCCGAGGCCACCAGCACTGCTATCAGCACTGGGGCGCGCGGTGGCGTCGTTTCGCGGCCGGCATCCGCGGTCGTAGCGCTCGCGGAGTCGATCATGGTTGGGGGCACCTCACTGGAGTCGGGTCGCGCTCGACCGCGGGCACGGCCGCCTTCGGCCCCGCCCGGCAACGAGCACGAGGGGTGGACTACGAGTCTGCTCATCCGCCGACGAATCGGCACGTCCTTTTCCGGAGAGCAGGCGGCTCCGGGGCCTCGTCCCCGAACCCGGTCGCGTCGTGGTGGTCAGCGCATTTCGGGAATCCCCGTCACGAGCCCGGCCGGGCCTGGATCCCGGCCGCGCCGAGGGTCGCGTCGTAGGCGCGTTGCCAACTGCCGTCCGCGACCGCCTCGTCGAGCATCCGCTGCAGCTCCTCGACCAGCTTACGGTCGTCGGACTTGACCACGAGGTAGCGTTCGCTGCCAGTGATCACGTACGGCCCGACCTGGGCCAACTGCGGGTTGTCGGCGGTCCCGCCGAACAGGACGTCCACGTTGCCCGCGGCCACGCCGTCGAGCAGCAGGGTCGACGGCAGCCGCCGGAACTGCACCTGCGTCGGGTCCAGGCCGATGCGTTTCGCCAGGTCACGGGCCATTTCGACGTCGAATCCCCGGTATTCGCCCGCCCCGTCCCGGGTGACGAACTGGGGCGCGTCCTCCCGCACGCCGACCAGGAGCAAGCGCCGCTGCTTGATCCGCGCGAGGGTCGGGGAGGTGTCGAGTTCGACCGAGTTGCCGGCCGACGGGGCCTGGCTCGTCGGCGCCGCGGTCGGCGCAGGCGGCTTCGGTCCGGGCAGCGCGTTCGGCTCGACCGGCGCGTCCTGCCCGCAGCCCGACAGCACCGCGGCCGCGGCGACCACCGCGGCGAGCACGCGAATCCGCATGGGCCCGCTCCTCACTCCTCGACTCCCCCACCCATGATCCCGCACGCGGCGGGGTGCTCGTGGCCGGATTTCCGGGAAGCTGCATCGATCGTGAAACGCACACCACATCCGCAGCGTGATCGTCATCACGGCCGCCGCGGTCATTCGGGAAGGCCCGGGAGGCGGGCGAGTTCGAGGCGGGAGGCGACGCCCAGCTTCGGGTAGGCGTTGGACAGGTGGTAGCCGACGGTCCGCGGGCTGAGGAACAGGCGGGCCGCGATGTCCCGGTTGGTTAGACCCGTCGCGGCCAGGCGGGCGACCTGGCGTTCCTGCGGGGTGAGGCGTACCGCGGGATCGGCCGACGCGCCGCGGCCCTCGCCGGAGGCGCGCAGTTCGTCGCGGGCGCGCTCCGCCCACGGCAGGGTGCCGAGGCGGTCGAAGGTGTCCAGGGCCGAGCGGAGGTGCGGCCGGGCGTCGGTGCGGCGGTGCTGGCGGCGCAGCCACTCGCCGTAGAGCAGTTCGGTGCGGGCTCGCTCGAACGGCAACTCGTCGCCCTCCCGATGCAGGTGCACGGCTGCGGCGTACTGCCGTTCGGCGACGTCGCCCTCGCTGAGCAGGGCCCGGCAGCGCAGGGCTACCGCTTCGGCCCAGGGACGCCCGAGGTTGGCCGCCCAGTCCGAATACCAGTCGCAGGGGCCCTGCGCGCGTTCCGGTTGCCCTACCCGCGCTGCCGCTTCGATCAGTTCGGGCAGGCCGTTGCGGGCATCCATCCTGGTCAAGCCAGCGGCAATGTCGTCGGCTCGGTCCACGATGGACTCCGGTCGGCCGGCCGCGAGGTCGGCGAGGGCCAGCGCGCGGGTCGCCCGGATCGCGGCCGCCGGCGCGCCGGCGCGCACCGCGGCGTCGAGCAGTTCCCGGCACCGGATGTCGTCCCCTTCCAGCGCCGCCAGGTGCGCGAGGACGATCGCCAGCGTGCTCGCGACCTCGGTCTGCCCCATCTCCTCGGCCACCCGAAGCCCCTCGCCACTGCTTTTCCGCACCTCCTGGAAATCCCCGAGCTGCAGGTTGGCCATCGCCGAGAGCACCAGCACGTTGGGCAGCAGCCCGATCGCGCCGTCCGTCCGGCAGCCGGCCTCCAACGCGGCGGCGAGCTCGCGCGCGGTGCGGAAGTCCCCGAGCAGCACGTACGACCACACGATGACCGCGCGCTTGCGCAGGGAACCGGACATCACCCCGAGCTCGGTGCGCATCTCCCGCAGCGCGGCCATCCCGTCCACGGCTCCGCCGGTGGTGAGCCTGCCGAACCCGGTCGCCGTCCGGACCAACGCGCCGACCAGCGCGGAGTTGCTCCGGCCGAGCGCGTCCGCGCTGCCCGCGGCGTCGACGACGGCAGCCAGATCACCGGATTCCCAGGCGTTCTTGGCGGCGCGGAACAACAGGCGCCCGGCCAGCTCCGGAGCCCGTTCCGCGATGTCGGCCGCCGCGTCGACCAGCTCGCGGTACGGGCGGCGGCCCTGTTCGTGGGCGAGCACCGCGGCCACGTCGACCGCCTCGGCCAGATCGACGGGGTCGGTGAGGAACCTGCCGGTCTCCTCGACCAGGCCGGAAGCCAGCTGGAGCCGGCCCGCGTTGGCCGCTGCCCGCGCCGCCGCGAGCAGCCGGCGGCCCCGCCGACGCGGATCGGGCGTCAGCGCGGCGGACCGCCGGTGGAGCTCGGCAGCCACCGCGTAGCCACCGCATCCGCGCACGTCGGCCGCGATCCGTTGGAGCTCCTTCGCGACGTCCTCGTCCGGTTCGAGGGTGGCGGCGGCCAGGTGCCAGGCCCGGCGGGCCGGATCCGCCCGACCGGCGAAGGCGGCGGCGAGGGCGCGGTGCGCCGCGAGCCGCTGGACGAGCTCGGCGCTCTGGTAGGCGGTGGCCTGGAGCAGTGGGTGGCCGAAGACGAACACCCCGCCGGAAAGCCTGATCAGTCCGGCGTTCTCGGCGGGCGCGAGATCCACTATGGACGAATCGAGCCGGCTCGCCGCGTCGAGCACCGCTTCGGCCTCACCGGCGTCGGCGGCGGCCGCGACCAGCAGCAGGGTCCGCGTGCGGGGCGGCAGCTCGGCGAGCCGGGCGGCGAAGCCGCGCTGGACCGGGTGGCGCGGCGGCGGCGCACCCGGGTCGTAGCCCAGGCCCGTGCGCCGGATTTCCAGCAGCGCCAACGGATTTCCCCGGGCTTCGCGCAGGATCGCGGCGTGGGCGAGGTCGGGCAGGTCGGCGGCGAGCAGATCGGCTGCCGCCGTCTCGTCCAGCCCGCCGAGCCGCAGCTCGGGCACGCCCGGGCCCGGGAAGTCCGGGGCGTACGAGTCGCGGGCGGCGAACAGCACGGCGACGCGATCACCGTCCAATCGGCGCGCGGCGAACAGCAGCGCCTCCGCTGAAGCGGCATCGAGCCAGTGGGCGTCGTCGATCACGCACAACAGCGGGCGATGCGCCGCCAACTGCTCCAGCAGGGTCAGCACCGCCATTCCCGCCAGGAAGCGATCCGCATCGCGCGCTGGTTCCAGCCCGAAGGCGCTGCGTAGCGCACCGGCTTGCTCGGCGGGAAGCTCATCCGTGCGCTGGCCCCGCAACAGCAGGCGCAGCCCGGCGTGCGGCAGCTCGGCTTCGCCTTCCACGCAAGCGATGCGCAGCACCTGCATGCCGCCGGTATCGGCATGGGCGAGCAGCGTGGTCTTGCCGATGCCCGCCTCGCCCTTGATCACCATGGCGCCGCCGCAGCCGGCCCGGGCGGCGACCAGCAGCTCGTCGATGCGAGCCAGCTCGTCCGCTCGTCCCACGATCATGTTCGCAGGCTAGCCCCGGCCATCAGCTGCCCGTGACGATTCGACGGGCGGTGACTCCGGCTCCGCGCGGCGTGCGCTGCAGCGCAGAAGCGGCGGCCGCGGCATAGCGGTCATCGGGCCGCAACGCGTTCTCTCGCATGCATGCCTCGGTGAACTTGATGACGTGCTCATCGCCGTGCTCGACCGCCCTGGCCGCGAGTTCGCCGAAACCGGGCGTCTCGACCTCGGCGGCCAGCGTCCTCGAAGCCTCCCTCTCGTTGCGCCCGACGGAGAACGTGGTCAGCAGCGCCGCCTGCATCTTCCACAGCTCGCCCACCGAAGGCAGGTGCTGCTCCGCCGGGAGGTGCGGCAGGACGAGCCGGACCGCGGCCGGTGCGGTGACGGCGTGGACCAGCGCGGGCGCCGGGACGAAGTCGGGATGGGCGAGGAAGACCCCCGCGAACTCGGCGGTCATCTCGCTCAGCAGCTGCTGCGGACCGGCTGACGCCGGGGCGCGCAACGCCGCGTCGTACCCGGGGATCTGGTCCATCCGGGCCCAGGCGCGTTGGAACTCCTCGACGTTGCGCGCCTCCGGCAGGCCCCGCCGCGGAAGGGTCGCGACCGCGTCGGACAACGCCGCCGTGCCGTCGAAGCCGACGCGCCCCGCCAGGTGCACGAAGCGGGCCGCCCAGTAGGCCATGCCCCGCGCGAGCTCGTCCAGCTGCAGGCTGCTCGGCTCGTCCACGGACGCCAGCCCGCGCACGGCGTGCGCGGTGCGGATCACGCCGTGGGTCATCCCGGCGAAGATCCCCGGCGTCAGCCTCGGCCACCACCGGGCGAGCACCGCGCGCCACGGTTCGCCCGCCAGTTCCCGCCGGAACAGCTGCTCCCAGTCCCCCACCTGCCCGAACGAGCCCAGCGCCGATCGCCACGACGACTCGTCCGCCGCGTCGATCCGGTTCGAGCCCTCCGGTGGGTCGTAGTGCTCCTGCCCGGTGCGGTACCGCTCGATCCACGGGGCGACCTCGTCGAAGTAGCCGAGCACGGCGATCGCCTCGGCGCCCATCGGCGCGTGGTTCGCCAGCTCACCGCCGGCGCGCTCGAAACCGAGGTCGGCCACGCGCTCCAGCGCGCTGTTGAGGATGTCCGCGTATCGATCCACGTCCACGAGCCTTCCGATGCGCCGTCCCGTCGCGGTCCGGCATTCGATCCGACGCCGCCAAAGCTATGGATGCACGCCGCACGACCGCCTCTGTCAACCGACCTGGTTTCGACGGGCCACGCATCCCGGTCGGTCAGCAGAGGAGCTCGACCGACCGGGCTTCCTAGCGTGCAGGCCCATGGATCAGCCGAAACGGGCAGCCGGGCGGCGGGAGTGGGCGGGGCTGGCCGTGCTCGCCCTGCTGGCCATCAACAACTCCGCGCTGCACCTGGCGTTGCCGACGCTGAGCGCCGACCTCGCCGCGCCACCTTCGCCCGCCGGTTCCGGCCATCGGTCCTGCTGACCACCGGCCTCGTCATCGCGGCCGCAGGAACCGGCGCGCTCTACCCAGGCCGACGGCGGCCGCAGTGGGGGCGTGGAGCGCCCAACGGCGCCGAGCCGGCCAGGAGTCGTCGAGGTCGCCGCAGGTGAACAAGCTGTATCGATTGTGAAATGCAGGCCACACCCGTTAGTGTGATGGCCGTCATGAGGCGCCACCGTCGTCGCCGCCCCGCATTTCGCAATTCTTCCGGAGGCGATCAATGGCGCCGCCAATGCAGCACGTCGTCGACCAGGTCACCCAGCGGATCGCGGACCGCAGCTCCGCGTCCCGCGCCGCGTACCTGGAGCGCATCCGCGCGGCCGGGGCCGTCGGTCCGGCGCGCACCGAGCTGCCCTGCAGCAACCTCGCGCACGGCTTCGCCGCGTGCAGCGGCCCGGACCGGCTCGCGGTGCGCGGAGCGGTCAAGCCCGGCATCGCGATCGTTTCCGCCTACAACGACATGCTCTCCGCGCACCAGCCGTACGCCGAGTACCCGGCGTGGCTGAAGGACGCGGTCCGCGAGGCCGGCGGCGTCGCGCAGTTCGCGGGCGGTGTGCCCGCCATGTGCGACGGGATCACCCAGGGTCGCACCGGCATGGAGCTGTCGCTGTTCTCCCGGGACGTCATCGCGATGGCCACCGGCGTCGCGCTCTCCCACGAGATGTTCGACGGCGCCCTGCTGCTCGGGGTGTGCGACAAGATCGTGCCGGGCCTGCTCATCGGCGCGCTGTCGTTCGGCCACCTGCCGACCGTGCTGGTGCCTGCCGGGCCGATGCCCTCCGGGCTGCCCAACCGGGAGAAGAGCCGCATCCGGCAGCTGTTCGCCGAGGGCAAGGCCAGCCGCGAGGACCTGCTGGAAGCGGAGTCGGCGTCGTACCACTCGCCCGGCACCTGCACGTTCTACGGCACCGCCAACTCCAACCAGCTCGTCGTCGAGGTCATGGGCCTGCACCTGCCGGGGTCGAGCTTCGTGCCGCCGGGCACCCCGCTGCGCAAGGCGCTCACCGAGGAGGCCGCCCGCCGCGTCGTGCAGCCCGACCGCACGCCGATCGGCGAGATCATCGACGAGCGGGCCATCGTCAACGGCGTCGTCGCGCTGCTGGCCACCGGCGGTTCGACCAACCACACGCTGCACCTGGTGGCCATCGCCGCCGCGGCCGGCATCGAGCTGACCTGGGACGACTTCTCCGACCTGTCCGCCGTCGTGCCGTCGCTGGCGAAGGTCTACCCCAACGGCTCGGCCGACATCAACCACTTCGCCGCCGCCGGAGGTGTGCAGACGCTCGTCGGCGAGCTGCTCGACGCGGGCCTGCTGCACGCGGAAGTCAACACGGTCGCCGGCCCCGGGCTGGACCGCTACCGGCAGCAGCCGTTCCTGGAGGACGGCGAGCTCGTCTGGCGGGACGCGCCGGCGAAGAGCCTGGACCCGGACGTGCTGCGCGGCGTCGACGAGCCGTTCGCCCCCGACGGCGGACTGCGGGTGCTCGACGGCAACCTCGGGCGGTCGGTGATCAAGGTTTCCGCGGTCAGCGCGGAACACCGCGCCGTCACCGCCCCGGCCCGGGTCTTCGACGGCCAGCACGGCTTCACGGCCGCGTTCCAGGCCGGCGAGCTGGACCACGACGTCGTGGTGGTGATCCGCAACCAGGGTCCGCAGGCCAACGGGATGCCGGAGCTGCACGGGCTGACGCCCGCGCTGGGCGTCCTGATGGACCGCGGCCACCAGGTCGCGCTGGTCACCGACGGCCGGATGTCCGGCGCCTCCGGCAAGATCCCGGCGGCGATCCAGCTGACCCCGGAGGCCAGCGCGGGTGGGCCGCTGGCCCGCGTCCGCGACGGCGACGTGGTCCGGCTCGACGCCGACCGCGGCACCCTGGAGGTGCTGGTGCCCGACGACGAACTCGCCGCGCGCGACAACGCACCGGCCGCGCCCGGGACGCAGTACGGCACCGGCCGGGAGCTGTTCGCGGCGTTCCGGCAGGCGGTGGGGCGGGCCGATCGCGGTGCCAGCGTGTTCGCGCCGCCGACGGCGCAGCCCGCCGACGTGACAGCATGACAGCGCTGGTCAGGACCCGTGAGCACTTCGAGCCGCTATGGCGACACGAAGTGCGCACGGGTCCCCGGCGGAACGTCACACGCACTAGGAACGGATGAACCACCCATGAACACTGCAGCCGACGTGCTGGAACTCGCGCCCGTGGTGCCGGTCGTGGCGTTGGACGACGTCGCGCACGCGGTGCCGCTGGCCGAGGCGCTGCTGCGCGGCGGGATCCGCACCATCGAGGTCACCTTGCGCACCCCTGCCGGGCTGCCCGCGATCGAGCGCATCGCCGCCGAGGTGCCCGAGATGGTCGCCGGGGCCGGCACGATCACCGAACCCGGGCAGGCCAAGCGGGCCGCCGACGCCGGCGCCCGCTACCTCGTCACGCCGGGCACGACGGACCGGCTGCTCGACGACGTCGAGGCATCCGGGGCGCCGTTCCTGGCCGGCGCGAGCACCGTGTCGGAGGCGATGCGGCTGGCCGAGCGCGGGGCGACGGCGATGAAGTTCTTCCCCGCCGAGCCCAGCGGCGGCGTGCCGTTCCTCAAGGCGATCGCCGGGCCGTTGCCGGACCTGCGGTTCTGCCCGACCGGCGGGATCAGCCCGCAGACCGCGCCGAACTACCTCGCGCTGCCCAACGTGGGCTGCGTGGGCGGCTCGTGGCTGGCGCCGAAGGACGTGCTGGCCGCCGGCGACTGGGCGCAGATCGAGCAGCTCGCCCGCGACGCGGCCGCGCTGCGCCCCTAGCCGGGTCCAGGCCGCTGCGGGCGGATGGCGCGAGGCCTGTTCACCTCGTCTATCGAGGTGCACAGGCCATTCACTTCAAGCCGCGCGGCGAGGTGCACAGCCTCCGCAGCCACGAGGCGAGTTGTGAGCAGCCGCTGCAGCAGCCCGAAAAGTCTCACGGCCTCCGTCAAACGCGGTAACCGGCACCCCGCAGCGACTGGTTCCTCCTCCGCCTGTGCCGTCCGTAGCGTGATGCCGGTCAGTATCCGTCGACCAGTTGGCGGTCAGGTGCGATGGACGGAACACGCCCGGCTCGCAGAGGCTTGAAGAGAACCCTCGCCTGCGCCAGCGCCACCCTGCTGGCCGTTTTCCTCGGCATGCCAGGCGATGCCGACGCCCAGACACCGCACACCGTGGTCACCTTCACCGTGGACGACGGGAGCGTCTCGCAGACCTCCGGCGCCCGGATCCTCAGCAAGCACGGGATGCGCGGCACCTTCTACGTCGTGTCCGGATCGATCGGCACTCGCGGCTACCTGAGCCTCGACGACCTGCGCTCGCTCGCCGCGGCCGGGCACGAGATCGGCGGGCACACCGTCAACCACCCCGACCTCGCCGGGGACGCACCGGACGAAGCCCGCCGGGAGATCTGCCAGGACCGGGCCAACCTCGTCGGCTGGGGCTTCCGGCCCACCTCGTTCGCCTACCCGTACGGCAGCTTCAGCCGCGAGGCCGAGCAGGCGGCCGCGGACTGCGGTTACAACAGCGCGCGGGTCACCGGCAGCCTCCGGACCAAGAACAGCTGCTCGGACTGCGCCCCGGCCGAGTCGATACCGCCGGTGAACCCGCTGGTGGTGCGCGGCACCGACACGGTCACCCCCGACTGGACGCTGGCGGACCTGCAGCAGGTGGTGCTGCGGGCCGAAGCCTCCGGCGGCGGCTGGGTTCCGCTGGTGCTGCACCAGACCTGCGACTTCTGCGGGTCGCTGTCGATCAGCCCGGCCGTGCTGGACCAGTTCGCGTCCTGGCTGGCGCAGCGACGGGCGAACGGCACGGTGGTGCGCACGGTCGACCAGGTGATCGGCGGCGGGTTCCGCCCGCTGGTCCACCCGCCGACGCCCGCGCCGCGCGACGGGCTGGTCAACGCGTCGCTGGAAGAGCCGGGACCGCGCGGCTGGGTGCAGAGCAGCTGGGGCCAGAACAATCCACAATGGACCCGCATCGCCGACGCGCACGACGGGCACTGGGCGCAGCGGCTGGACATCACCGAATACGCCAGCGGCGAGGCGAAACTCCTGCAGCAGCTCGACATGGGCGAGGCCGCGCCGACCGCGCACCCGAACAACACCTACGAGCTCAGCACCTGGTACAAGTCGACCGCGCCCACCCAGCTCGCCGTCTACCGCCGCGATCAGGACGGCATCTGGCGCTACTGGACGACCAGCCCGTGGTTCGCCGCCTCGGCGAACTGGGCGTCCGCGGTGTGGACGACACCGGCGGCCCCGGACGGCACCACCGGGCTGAGCTTCGGGCTCACCCTGACCCGCGCCGGTTCGCTGACCACGGACGACTACCGGCTGAAGGAGAACGTCAGGCCGAAGGCCGAGGCCGTCTGCGCCCGCCTGCCGTGGACCTACCTGTTGAGATGGCTCTGCTGACGGCGAGCGCGATCGTGGTCGCCGTCCTGATCGCGGCGGCCTGCGGCGGAGACGCGGCAGAACCGGGCGGCCGGGCGTATCCGCCGCACACCGGCATCGTGGCCACCACGTTCTGGGTCGGCGAGGTGCTCGACCCGGGCTCGCCGGACGGCAGCCAGCGGTTGTCGGCCTACGACGCCGACTGGCTGGCGAGTTACGGCGGTTGCGACGGCGTGGAGCGGGCCGGCCGGTGCGACACCGAACGGCGCACCGCCGCCAACGACTTCTTCCCCACCAGGATGACGCCGCGGCAGAACCCGTTCTACCTGGACCTTCCCTTCGACGACCGCAACGATCCGGCCGCGTTCGAGCGGCGCGGCCGGGTGGTGCCGTGGGCCGGCGATCCGGGCTACGCGGGCCGCGCCGCGGACCGCTCCACCAGCTTCATGAAGAACCGCTGGGTTCGGATCCAGCACGGCACCGCGGTCTGCTTCGGGCAGATCGAGGACGCCGGGCCGGGCGAGTACGACGACGCGGCCTACGTGTTCGGCGCCGACGACCGCCGACCCGCCAACACCCGGTTCAACGGAGCGGGCATGGACGTCTCGCCCGCGCTGAACGGCTGCCTCGGCCTGCGCGAGCTCGATGGGCAGCACGACGTCGTCGACTGGCGGTTCGTCGACGACGTCGACGTGCCGCCGGGGCCGTGGACCCGGATCGTCACGACGAGCCCGCCGTCGGCCTGGTGAGGATCAGGCGGCGATGGTGGTCAGCGCCTCGGGAATCGAATCCACCACGGGGAATCCGGACGTCTCCAGCGCCGCCCGGCTCATCACACCGGTGGTCACCAGGACGCACTTGGTGCCGGCCTGCTCCGCCGCGTGCGCGTCGTCCAGCACGTCGCCGATGAGCACCACGCCGCGCGCGTCGATCTCCTGCGCCGCGAGGTGGCGGCGCAGGTGCTCGGCCTTGGACCCGCCGCCGATGTCGTCGCGGAGCCCGTCGACGCGCTCGAAGAGCGCATGCAGGCCCATATCGGTCACCAGCGGGACCAGTTCGTCGTGGAACCACATCGAAAGCAGCGACTGGGTGCGTCCGGCGGACGCCCAGTCTTTCAGGGCGTGCGGCACGCCCTGCGCGAGTCCGCAGGTGTGCAGCAGTTCCCGGTATGCCTCGTGGTAGAGCACGTCGATGCGCGCCCAGTCCTGTTCGCCGAGCGATCGCCGCAGCAGCCGCTCGTAGCACTGCAGCAGCGGGCGACTGAACACCGACCGCCACTCGTCGATGTCGATGTGCTCGCGGTCGTAGGCCGTGCAGACCGCGTTCACCGCCGCCACCACTGCGTCGTTGTCCGCGAGGAGCGTGCCGTTCCAGTCCCACACGATGTGCCGCACGTCGGCGAAGGTCGTCATGGCTGGCGACTCTACGATCCGGCGGCGACATTCCGGTACCGTCGTCCCATTCTGAGAGGCGGCCCACACGCGACCCGCCCGGCTGGATCACACCCCGCCCGTGCCGACCTCGGCCATGACCTCCAGCAGCAGGTCGGCATCGGCCCGGACGCCGGGATCGGGGTCCCGCTCGCACAGTGAGCCCAGCATCGGCTCGTACCGGACGGACGGCGTGTAGCTCATCGCGCAGACCGCCGCCTTCCTGATATCGGCGGCGCGCCATCGCGCACCGGCCGCTCGGCAGGTCTGCTCACTCAGCGGGCGGACGAAGCCGCGACGCTGTCGGTCACGGGGATTCGAGGTCCGGGTCCGGCCCGTCGTCGCCGGAGCGCTCGATCTCCTCCCGCACCACGCGGAAGGCGAGGCCTTCGGAATAGCCCTTGCGGGCCAGCATCCCGACGAGGCGGCGCATCTTGGTCGCGTGGTCCAGGTTCGCCATCGCCCGGAGCTTGCGCTGGACCAGCTCTCGCGCCCGCTCCTCCTCCGCATCGACATCCACAGTGGACAACGCCGCGTCGACCAGGTTCTCGTCGACGCCCTTGCGGCGCAGCTCGAAGCCCAGCGCCTTGCGCCCCAGCCCCTGGTACCGCTGCCGCGAGTGCACCCACTCCTCGGCGAACGAGGCGTCGTCGACCAGGCCCGCGTCGACGAACTTCTGCAGCACGGCGTCGGCGACTTCCTCGTCGATCTCCTTGCGCAGCAAGGCCTTTCGCAGCTCCGAGCGACTGCGCGCCCGGGCCGCGAGCAGCTGGTACACCGTGTCCCGGGCCAGCTGCTCCGGATCGTCCGGCTTGCGCCGCGACTTCTCGTCGGCCGCGGCTTCCGGCGGGGCGTCGCCGGAAGAGCGGCGCCGCGCACCGCTCCCCCGACGCGTACCGTCACCGTTCATCTGCACCCAATGTCCAAGAGGCGATCAGCAGGTGGTCGGCCGGATCAGAAGTCCACCGGCGCCGGCTCGGCGTTCTCCGCGTCCAGCGTCGCGCCGATGCCGAGCTTCTCCTTGATCCGCTTCTCGATCTCGTTGGCGATGTCCGGGTTCTCCCGCATGAACTTGCGGGCGTTCTCCTTGCCCTGGCCGAGCTGGTCGCCCTCGTAGGTGTACCAGGCGCCGGACTTGCGGATGATGCCCTGCTCGACGCCCATGTCGATCAGCGAGCCCTCGCGGCTGATGCCGATGCCGTAGATGATGTCGAACTCGGCCTGCTTGAACGGCGGGGCGACCTTGTTCTTCACCACCTTGACCCGGGTCCGGTTGCCGACCGCGTCCGAGCCGTCCTTCAGCGTCTCGATCCGCCGCACGTCCAGGCGCACCGACGAGTAGAACTTCAGCGCCTTACCGCCGGTGGTGGTCTCCGGCGAGCCGAACATCACGCCGACCTTCTCGCGGAGCTGGTTGATGAAGATCGCGGTGGTCTTGGCGTTGTAGAGCGCGGAGGTCAGCTTGCGCAGCGCCTGGCTCATCAGCCGGGCCTGCAGACCCACGTGGCTGTCGCCCATCTCGCCCTCGATCTCGGCGCGCGGCACCAGCGCGGCCACCGAGTCGATGACGATGACGTCCAGCGCGCCGGAGCGGATCAGCATGTCCGCGATCTCCAGCGCCTGCTCACCGGTGTCCGGCTGGGACACCAGCAGCGCGTCGGTGTCCACCCCGATCGCCTTGGCGTACTCCGGGTCCAGCGCGTGCTCGGCGTCGATGAACGCCGCGGTGCCGCCCAGCTTCTGCGCGTTGGCCACGGCGTGCAGCGCGACGGAGGTCTTACCGCTGCTCTCCGGACCGTAGATCTCCACGATGCGGCCTCGCGGCAGACCGCCGATCCCCAGCGCGACGTCCAGCGAGATGGAACCGGTCGGGATGACCTCGATCGGCGCGCGCGACTCGTCGCCGAGCCGCATGACCGACCCCTTGCCGTACTGCTTGTCGATCTGGGCGAGCGCGAGCTCCAGCGCCTTGCCCTTGTCCGGTGTCGCTGCCATCGGGGGTCCACCTCGGTCGAGTCGAACTTCGTCGTCGTGTGTCAGATCAGACGCTACGGGCAGGGACCGACAATTCCGTCGCGGGGTGCGTCGGCGGTCCGATCCCACGCGCCCCATCTTAGACGAACGGATGTTCGATCAACTTCCCGACACGCCAGCGATGTCACCCGACCGTGTGACAGTGCGATCACCGTGTTCGAGGCGGACACTCGGAAGACCGACTGGCGAACCGGCCGCCCGGCCCCGAGGAGGTGCCGACCATGCGAATGGACCGCTACCTGCCACCAGACCACCCGCTGAGCCGGTTCTACCGGGTCGCCGCGGGCATCTTCGGCGCGTTCCTGCTGGCCTTCGGCGTGCTCGGGCTGGCCAACCGGGTGCCGCTGTTCACCACCAGGGGCATCGACGTCATCGGCCTGTCCAGCAACGGCCTGCTGGCCGTGGTCTCGGTGGTGGTCGGCGCGATCCTGGTCGGCGCCGCCGCCTGGGGCGGCCCGGTCGCCTCCACCACCACCGCCGCGATCGGGGTGCTGTTCTTCCTGTCCGGGCTGATCAACCTGGGCCTGCTGAACACGCCCTGGAACGTGTTCGCCTTCAAGCTGCAGAACGTGGTGTTCAGCCTGATCGCGGGCCTGCTGCTGATGTTCTTCGGGTTCTACGGGCGGGTCAGCGGCGGACTGCCGCCGGACAACCCCTACGTCCGCTACCGGCACCACGAGCCGCCCATCGAGGAGGCCCCCGAACAGCGGCTGGCCGACGAGCGGCGGATCGCCGAGATCGAGCCGCTGTGCCAGGCCGAGAAGGCCGTGGCCGACGGCAACCCCACGCCGGAGCAGAGCCGATTGGTGCAGGCCGAGACGTGGCGGCACATGCAGGAGGAGCGGCGCCGCGCCTACCAGCACTACCTGGAAGCCGGACGCAGTCCCGAGCAGCAGATCAGCGCGCAGAACCTGTGGGCCGACTTCGAGATCCCGGAACGCCGGCCCGCGGAGCCCCGCACCGCGGAGCACACGGAGGAAGCGGGGTCCTAGGTCGTGGTTTATAAGCGGCGGTAGCCGCTTGCGGCGTGGGACTCAACTCGCACCGCCGCGGGTCCACGGTGCCCACTCCTCTGGAGTTCTCCCAGCGAGGACAGCCCCGACGTGGTGAATTGGTCATTCATGATGTCGGGGATCCCGCAGCGAGGGGGCAGCGGTAATTCCCGCAGGGGGGCCGCCACCCGCACCGCTACGCAAACCAATTTCGAAACACTCCCTAGCGCCGTTCGGCGGGCACCTCGAAGGACTCGCAGACCGCCTGCCAGACCTCCTTGGTCGACAGCCCGGCCTCGAGCGCCTGGTCGACGGTCCGCCCGCCGAGGGACGAGAACACGTGATCCTGGGCCAGCATCTCGGCGCGGACCCGGCCGAATTCGTCGGCCATGCGTTGGCGGAAAGCAGTGTGGCGCATCGCCCGCCAGCCTACGCGGCGCCCGTACCCTGGTGGTGTGCTGCTCTTGCTGCAGGCCGATCCGACCGGCTTGTCGACGCCGCTGGGCCAGGTGGTGATCGGCGCCGGATTGCTGGCGGTCATCGTGCTCGCGGTGCGCTTCCTGTGGGAGCGCCGCAACCGGCGCTGAATCAGGCCGTGCCCGGCTGGACCGACTTCTCGAACTCGTCGGCCAGCTTGTTCGGGTCGAGCTGCTTGTCGCCGTTGGGCTTGAGCACCATGCCGACCAGCGGGCGGTCCTCGACCGTGAACACCAGGGTGCCGAAGGTGTCGCTGGTGACCGCGCGGTAGGTGCCGGTCAGGCCGTTGCCGCTCCACTCCGCCTCGACCTGGTCGCTGGTCACGCCGTTGAACTCCAGCAGCAGGTCGGCGCGCCGCTGCGCGGCCTCCATCGTGTCCAGCTGGGTGTAGACGATCTGGGTGCCCTCGTTGGGATTGCCGATCGAGCAGGACACCACGGTGCCGTCGAGCTCCCGCAGGCCGGGCATGATCCGCTGCCAGCCCGGCGCGCAGTTGGCGTGCTCCGGAACGGTGCCGGCGAGGTTGCCCAGGCAGGCGGTGAAGCCCTCGGCGTTGACGGTGCCGGGCTGGAAGCAATCCGCCGCGCTGGGCGCGCTGGAGCCGTTGGTGGCGCGGAACACGATCGCCACGACCGCGACGATCACCGCGACGGTCGCGACCGCGCCGAGGCCGACCAGCATGTTGCGGTTGCGCCGGGACACGTCCGCGGGCGGCTGGGGGTGGGGCTGCTGCTGGGGCGGCGCGACGGGGTACGTGCGGACCGTGTCGGGCTCCCGGTACGGCGCCTGCTGCTGGCCGGTCTGCGGGATGGCGACCGGGCCCGACTGCGGGCTGGACCGGATGTCCTGGGTCCACATCGCGGCACCGTCGCGGGACACGTGGTGCGCCCCGAGCGCAACGGCGGTCTCCGGCTGGTCGAGCGTCGTCGGCACGATCCGCAGCTGTTCGCCGATCAGGCTGGCGACCAGCGGCAACCGGCTGGAACCGCCCACCAGGTACACGCCGGCGAGGCGCTCCGGGTTCATCGCGTTGGAGCGCAGCACGGCGGCCAGCAGCTCGACGCTGCGCAACATGCTCGGCCGCACCAGCGCTTCCAGCTCCGCGCGGGTGACCAGCACGTCCTCGAAGGGCTCCGGCATCGGCACCTCGGTCTGCGGGTGCCGGGAGAGCGCTTCCTTCGCGGCGCGGACGTCTTCGCGCAGGGCGCGCTGGGCCCGCCGGTCGCCGGTGCTCTCCGGGCGCAGCAGCCGCTGCCAGCGCTGCGGGTCCTTGTTGGAGACCTGCCGCCCGACGTGCTCCAGCAGCGCTTGGTCGACGTCCAACCCGCCGAGGTCGGCCAGGCCGTCCTCGGCCAGCACCGCGAAGCCGTTCTGCGTGGCTCCGACGATCGCGCAGTCGAAGGTGCCCGCGCCCAGGTCGTAGACGGCGAGCGCCTGGCCGGCGCCGAGGGTCCGGTCCGGGAAGGACGCGAAGTGCGCGGCCGCGGCCACCGGTTCCGGGATCAGCACCAGGTTGCAGGTGAAACCGGCCAACCGGGCGGCGGACAGCAGCACGTTGCGGCGGACCGTGCCCCACTGCGCGGGGTGGGTCAGCCGGACCTCGTCGGGCTGGGCGCCGCCGAGCTGCCGGGTGGTCTCCTCGGCGACCCGGTGCAGCACCGCGGCCAGCGCGTCGGTGACGGTGATGACGTTGTCGCCCAGCAGCAGGGTGCTCTCGTCGACCCGGCGCTTCGGGTTCGGCTCGAACCGGGACGGGTCGAGCCGGGCGCGGCGTTCGGCGTCGCGGCCGACGATGATCCCGCCGTCCTCGGTGGCGAACACCGCGGACGGCATGGTCGCCGAGCCGTCGACCTCGACCACCCGCGGCGGCCGACCGTGCGCGGACAGGACCGCGACGGTGTTCGAGGTGCCGAGATCCACTGACAGGACGCGCACCCGTCCCCCTCCCACGCTGAAGCTTCCGGGCTCGAATGCTGCCACGTCAGCGGCGGCGGGAAGTACCGATCCCCCGCATTCGTGCCGAATCACCTCCCGGCGGGCCCTTGTGGACGGTCGGCGATGCCGGTCGCGGGTGTCGGTGTCAGGGCGTTGGTCCAGCATGTAGTGGTGAGCGATGTGCTGGACGGCTTCTCCGCGGCGACCCGCGACTGGTTCCGCGGGGCCTTCGCCGCGCCCACCGAGGCGCAGCGCGGGGCGTGGGAGGCGATCGCCGGGGGCGAGCACGCGCTGGTCGTCGCGCCGACCGGCTCCGGCAAGACGCTCGCGGCGTTCCTCTCCGCCCTGGACAAGCTGGCCGCGGAAGGCACGCCCGCCGACGCGAAGCAGCGCTGCCGGGTGCTCTACGTGTCGCCGATGAAGGCGCTGGTCGTCGACGTGGAGCGGAACCTGCGCGCGCCGCTGGCCGGGATCCGGCAGGCCGCACAACGCCTCGGCAGCGCCCCGCCGGACATCCGGGTCGGCATCCGCACCGGGGACACCCCGGCCGACGAGCGCCGTTCGTTCACCCGCACCCCGCCGGACGTGCTGGTCACCACGCCCGAGTCGCTGTTCCTGCTGCTGACCTCGGCGGCCCGGGAGTCGCTGCGCGGCGTCGAGACGGTGATCGTCGACGAGGTGCACGCGGTGGCCGCCACCAAGCGCGGGGCGCACCTGGCGCTTTCGCTGGAACGGCTGGACGAGCTGCTGCCGAAGCCGGCGCAGCGCATCGGGCTGTCCGCGACGGTCCGCCCGGTGGAAGAGGTGCGGACGTTCCTGGCCGGTGGCCGGCCGGTGCGCACCATCCAGCCCGCGAACGCCAAGGAGGTCGAGGTCCGGGTCGAGGTGCCGGTGCCGGACATGGCTGAGCTGGGCGCGCCGACCGGCGAGGTCGAGGGCCCGGCGGCGGGCGCGGAGCAGCGCACGTCGATCTGGCCGTCGGTGCAGGAGCGGATCCTGGAGCTGATCCGCGAGCACCGGTCGACCATCGTGTTCACCAATTCCCGGCGGCTGGCCGAGCGGCTCACCGCCGGGATCAACGAACTCGCGGCCGAGGAGCCGGTGCCCCTGGAGCGGTTCCCGGCCGAGGCGGTGGGCGGTTCCGGGATCGGCGGCGGCGCCCCGCCGATCGTCGCGAAGGCGCACCACGGCTCGATGTCGAAGGAACAGCGGGCGGTGGTGGAGGAGGAGCTGAAGTCCGGGCGGCTGGCCTGCGTGGTGGCCACCTCGTCGCTGGAGCTGGGCATCGACATGGGCGCGGTGGACCTGGTGATCCAGGTGGAGACGCCGCCGAGCGTGGCATCCGGACTGCAGCGCATCGGGCGCGGCGGGCACCAGGTCGGCGCGGTGTCGCGGGGCGTGGTGTTCCCGAAGTTCCGGGGCGATCTCGTCGGCTGCGCCGTGGTGTCCGAGCGGATGGCGGACGGGCTGATCGAGTCGCTCGCGTTCCCGCGCAACCCGCTGGACGTGCTGGCCCAGCACGTCGTGGCGATGGTCGCGATGGACACCTGGCCGGTGCCGCAGCTGGCGGCGCTGCTGCGGCGCGCCGCGCCCTACGCGGGGCTGCCGGACTCTGCGCTGCACGCGGTGCTGGACATGCTGGCGGGCCGCTATCCCAGCGAGGAGTTCGGCGAGCTGCGGGCTCGCATCGTCTGGGACCGGGTGAACGACGAGCTGCGCGCGCGGCCGGGCGCGCAGCGGCTCGCGGTGACCTCCGGCGGCACGATCCCGGACCGGGGCCTTTTCGTGGTGACCACGCCCGCCGACGAGGCGGGCAAGGGCGGGGTGCGGGTCGGCGAGCTCGACGAGGAAATGGTCTACGAGTCGCGGGTGGGCGACACCTTCCTGCTGGGCACCTCGGCGTGGCGGGTGGAGGACATCACCCACGACCGGGTCGTGGTGGTTCCCGCGCCGGGCGTGCCGGGCCGGATGCCGTTCTGGAAGGGCGATTCGCCGGGGCGGCCGCTGGAGCTCGGGCGCGCGCTGGGCGCCTTCGTGCGGGAGTTGACCAGCGCGGACACCCAGGCGGCGCAGTCCCGCGTGGCGGCCGCCGGGCTGGACGAGTGGGCCCGTGACAACCTGCTGTCCTATTTGGACGAACAGCGCCAGGCGACCCGGCACGTCCCGGACGACCGCACGATCGTGGTGGAGCGGTTCCGCGACGAGCTCGGCGACTGGCGGATGGTGGTGCACTCGCCGTTCGGAGCCAAGGTCAACGGCCCGTGGGCGCTGGCCATCGGCGCCCGGATCCGCGAGCGGCGCGGGATCGAGCCGCAGGTGGCCTCCTCCGACGACGGGATCGTGCTGCGGCTGGCCGACGCGCTGGACGACTCCGGCGCCGAGGTGCTGCCGACCGCCGAAGACGTCCTGCTGCCGCCGGACGAGGTGCAGCAGGTCGTGACCGACGAGGTCGGCGGTTCGGCCCTGTTCGCGGCCCGGTTCCGGGAGTGCGCGGCGCGGGCGCTGCTGCTGCCGCGCCGGGATCCCCGTCGCCGCACACCGTTGTGGCAGCAGCGGCAGCGGGCCGCGCAGCTGCTGACGGTGGCTGCGCAGTACGAGCAGTTCCCGATCGTGCTCGAAGCGATGCGGGAATGCCTTCAGGACGTCTACGACCTGCCCGGGCTGACCGAGCTGATGTCGCAGGTCGCGGCGCGGAAGGTGCGGGTGGTCGAGGTCGAGACGCCGACGCCGTCGCCGTTCGCGCGCAGTCTGCTGTTCGGCTACATCGGCATGTTCCTGTACGAGACCGATGCGCCGCTGGCGGAGCGCCGATCGGCGGCGTTGAGCCTGGATTCGACGCTGCTGGCGGAGCTGCTCGGCTCGGAGGCGATGCGGGAGCTGCTCGATCCCGAGGCGCTCGACGAGATCGAGCAGCAGCTGCAGCGGCTCGCCCCTGATCGGCAAGCCCGCGACGCCGAGTCCGCGGTGGACCTCCTGCGTTTCCTGGGAGATCTGTCCACGGCCGAAGCCGAGGCGCGAGGCGCGAGGCCGGAGTGGCTGGCGGACCTGGCGGAACAGCGCCGGGTGCTGCGGGTGCGCATCGCGGGCGACGAGCGCTGGATCGCCATCGAGGATGCGGGCAAGGTCCGCGATGCGTTGGGCGTAGCGCTGCCGGTCGGCGTGCCGGAGGCGTTCACCGAGCCGGTCGCCGACCCGCTGGGCGACCTGCTGATCCGCTACGCGCGCTGCCGCGGGCCGTTCACCGCCGACGCCGCGGCGCAGCGATTCGGGTTGGGCGTGGCCGTGGTGCACGGCGTGCTGGACCGGCTGACCGGCACCGGGCGGTTGGTCCGCGGCGAGCTGCGGCCGCTGGAGGTCGGTGGCGGCGGCGTGCTGGAGTACTGCGACGCCGACGTGCTGCGGCGGCTTCGCCGGGCGTCGCTGGCCCGGCTGCGCGCCGAGGTCGAGCCGGTGGAACCGGCCGCGCTGGGCCGTTTCCTGCCCGCGTGGCACGGCATCGGGGCGCGGCTGCGCAGCGCGCCGACGGTCGACGACGTGTACGCCGTGGTCGAACAGCTCGCGGGCGCGCCGGTTCCGGCGAGCGGCCTGGAGTCGCTGATCCTGCCCGCCCGGCTGCCCGGCTACTCCCCCGCGCTGCTCGACGAGCTGACCGCGACCGGCGAGGTCAGCTGGGTCGGCGCGGGCTCGCTGGCCGGCGGCGACGGCTGGATCGCGCTGGCGCCCACCGATGTCGCCGACCTGCTGTTGCCGGACCTGCCGGAGGAAACCACGGCCGATTCCCCGTTGCACCGCGCTGTTGTGTCCGCATTGGACGGTGGTGCGCTGTTCTTCCGCCAGCTGGCAGATCGGTCGGCTGCGCTGCTGCTGGAGCAGGGCGAGACCGCGCCCGCCGACGATGCGGTCACTTCGGCGTTGTGGGATCTGGTCTGGTCCGGCGCGGTCACGAACGACACCTTGGCGCCGTTGCGAGCGTTGGTGTCCGGACGCGGCGCAGCGCACAAACCGCGCCGCAGCGCGCCTCGTGGCCGCTACGCGAGGTTGCGCGCGGGTCGGCCTTCGATGCCCAGCCGCAGCGGGCCGCCGACGGTGTCGGGGCGTTGGTCGCTGGCGCCGCAGCCGTCCAGCGAACCGACGCGACGGGCGCATGCGCGGGCCGAGGCGTTCTTGGAACGGCACGGGGTGCTGACGCGCGGAGCGCTGGACATCGAACGCGTCACGGGCGGATTTTCCGCCGTGTACAAGGTGCTCCGGGCAATGGAGGAATCCGGGCGCTGCCGGCGCGGATACGTCGTCGAGGAACTCGGGGCCGCGCAGTTCGCGGTGCCCGGCGCGATCGATCGCCTGCGCGCGCTGTCCCGCGAGGATGGCGACGGCGAGGCTGTGGTGCTGGCGGCCGCCGACCCGGCGCAGCCCTACGGGGGCGCGCTGGAATGGCCTGCGGTGATGGGCGAAACCCGGCATCGGCCCGGGCGCAAGGCCGGAGCGCTCGTGGTCCTCGTGTCCGGCGAAGCGGTGTTCTACGTCGAGCGCGGCGGAAAGTCGTTGTTGTCTTTCACCGACGACGAATCCGCGTTGCGCAGCGCTGCGGCGGGGTTGGCCCGCGTTGTCCGGGACGGCTGGTTGGAGCAGCTCGCGGTGCAGCGCGCCGACGGCGAGGGCGCTTGGGGATCCCGCTTGGCCGACGTGCTCACCGAAGCAGGATTCCGCGCCACGCCGAAGGGTTTGCGGCTGCGCGCCTGACTCCGTTCGCCAACGCCGGAGCGGGCACGCTCCGGGCAGGATGGAACGGTGATCTGGATCCAGCTCGCCGGCTGAGCCGTCGCGCGCTCACCGGCGAGATCTCCCTCCGCGACGAGGTCCGCGCCGCCACGCAGAACGAGCTTCGACGGCTCAGCGGGTCGCCAGTTGCAGCAGGCCCCAGAGCTGCGCGATCGCATCGAGATCGCCGCTGGTCTCCACCGCTCGATCGGGCAGCCGGCCCCACATCCACAGGTAGACGGCGGGCGCATCGCCGCCGACGACCGCATCGGGCGTCGTGGTCGACACGTCCTCCGAACTCACCACCGCGGTCCCGTTCTGGTCCGCGGTGACCAGCCAGTTGCGGTCGGCCACGTACACCCCGACCGAACAGGGCCGCGTCGCGGTGATGCCGAGCGCGTGCAGCCGGTAGCCGAACCAAAGCCGCAGCACCTCGTCGACGCCGTCGGTGGCCACATCCGGCTCGATCGGCGTCGGCAGCACTCCCGCCGCGGCCTGCACGTCCACCCGGTGCACCGTCGTGGCGTGCAGCATTCGACGCAGCCAGAACCGCACGGTGTGCTGCTCGGGCCACCACGTCGGACACCGGTCGTGCGGTGGCCGGGAGCCGAGCTCGGCGAGCAGGTCGGCCAGACGAACGGCGAACCGGCTGGTCACCTCTCGCAGCGCTGGCCGATCCGGCAGGTCCCAGCGCTGTTCGGCCGCCGTCGCGCCCAGCCAGGACAGCGTGTCCTCGCACAGATCGCCCAGGTGCCGGATCGTCTGCCCCAAGGTCCGCCCGGACGCGCCCCACACCGGCGCGTCGACGTGCGCGTCGTGCGTCGCCGCCGTGAGCAGCTGCGCCTCGATGCCGAGCAGGTCGAGCATCCGCCCGTAGTCGAGCCCCACTTCAGTTCCGTTCATCGAGCCACCCCCAGCAGGCTCCGGCCCACGATCTCGAGGAATTCGCGGCTGCGCGCCAACAGCCCGTCGGCATCCAGCCGGGTGATGGTCGGCACCCCCGCCTCCGCCGCGGCCCGCCGGTCCGAGCGCGCCGCGAAGTAGGCCGCCCACTCGCGGAATTCGGGGGCGGCGGCGGTCAGCATCGTCCACACGCTGGCCGGGCGGCCGTTCTCGCGCTGCCAGGAACGCGCCACCACCATCGCCGTCGCGGCGCGTAACGCCGCCACGTGCGCGGCCACGTACCGCTCGCTCGGCCGGTCCGCCTCCTCCGCTTCGTGCAGGCGGCTGCGGGCGTCGAGCAGCAACGACAGGGAACCGGCCGGCGTGTCCGCCTCGGGCGTCGGTTCGTGGTTCTCCACGGAGTGCCGCGGAGCCGGAATCGAGAAGTCAGTGGAAAAAGACATCGGCGTATCTCCTCTGCACGACGAAGCCGTCCACGCCTGCCGTGGGGAGCCGGCAGGTCCGGCGGCGGGGTGCTTCCCCCACCCCACCGCCGGACTCGATGTTCGAACAAACGTTCATCGAACTTCCGTTCGAACATCTTCAGATTAGCGCGCACCACCGACGGACTCAAGCAATGAGCCCTAGCTCACCTGTTCGAGTCATGACCAGCCAAGATGATCACCCGAGTGGCCGAATCAGGCACCCGGCCGGGACGCCGCGGTGGCACGATCGGCCGCGGAAAGGACCGCACGCCGCGGAGGGTCTAATGTTCGCCCCGTGACCGCCGCGCCATCCCCCCGTTGTGACCGGATCACCGAGCTGACCACGGAGCAGCTCCGGGCCCGGCTGCCCGAGGCCCTGCAGATCTACGTGACCGCGATGAACTACCCGCCCACGACCGCCCAGCAGCGCGCCCCGATGTGGTCGGCGCACATGTTGCGCGCGGGCTGGCGCTGCATCGGCGCGTTCAGCGACCACGACGAGCTCATCGGCATCGGCTACGGCTATCTGGGCGCCCCCGGGCAGTGGTGGCACGAGCAGGTCCGCCGCGGGCTGCTGAGCAGCGGCGGCGACGCGGACAGCTGGCTGGACGACTACTTCGAGCTCACCGAGCTGCACGTGCACCCGGGAAGCCAGGGCGGCGGCCTCGGCGAGGAGATCCTGCGCCGCCTGCTCTCCGGCGCGCAGGGCGGCAAGGTCCTGCTCTCCACGCCGGAAGGCCCGACCCGCGCCTGGAAGCTGTACCGCCGGGTGGGCTTCGCGGACGTCCTGCGCCACTACCGCTTCACGGGCGACCCGCGCCCCTTCGCGGTCCTGGGGCGCTCCCTCCCCCTGGAACCCAGCTGATCGCGCTGGCGGGCGGCGTGGCCCGCGGCTGAGGTTCGATTTCCGGCCACGGGGCTGTGGGTCTCCCGGTACCCCGGAAGACCCACGGCCCGGGTCGATGCCGTTACAGCAGGGCCAGCTGCTCGCGGAGGGTGTCGAGGCCCATGCCGCCCATCCGCAGGGCCTGCGTGTGGAACTCCTTCACGTCGAAGGCCGCGCCGTGGCGCTGCTTGGCCTCGTCGCGGGCCGCCCGCCACAGCCGCTCGCCGAGCTTGTACGACGGCGCCTGGCCCGGCCAGCCCAGGTAGCGGTCGATCTCGTCGCGGACCTGCGCCGGGTCGGTGATGGTCCGGCTCAGCATGAACTCCAGGCCCAGCTCCGGCGTCCAGCGCTCGCCCTCGTGGAAGCCGGTACCCGCCGGGATCTCCAGCTCCAGGTGCATGCCGATGTCGACCACCACGCGCGCCGCGCGGAAGAGCTGGTCGTTGAGCATGCCGAGCAGGTCGCCGTCGTCCTCGAGGTAGCCGAGCTCGCGCATCAGGCGCTCGGCGTACAGCGCCCAGCCCTCGCCGTGGCCGGAGACGAAGCAGGCCAGCCGCTGGAACTTGTTGAGCCGCTGCGCCTCGTGCACCGCGGTCGCGACCTGCAGGTGGTGCCCCGGCACGCCCTCGTGGTACACGGTGGAAACTTCGCGCCAGGTCGGGAAGTCCTGCCGGTCGGCGGGCACCGACCACCACATCCGGCCGGGCCGCGAGAAGTCGTCGGTCGGACCGGTGTAGTAGGCGCCGACGCCGCCGCCCGGCGGGGCGATCCGGCATTCCAGCCGCATCAGCGGGTCCGGGATCTCGAAGTGCGTGCCGCGCAGGTCCTGCAGCGCCTGGTCGGACAGCTGCTGCATCCACTCCTCGAACCGGTCCTGCCCGTGCACCTGGTAGCGCGGATCGGCGTCCAGCACGGCCGCGGCCTCGGCCAGCGTCGCCCCCGGCTTGATCCGGTTCGCGATCTGCTTCATCTCCGCCTCGATGCCGGAGAACTCCTGCCAGCCCCACTCGTACGCTTCCCGCAGGTCGAGGCGGGCTCCGGTGAAGTAGCGCGACCACAACCGGTACCGCTGCTCGCCCACGGCGTCCTTCTCCGGGGCCTTCGGCAGCAGCTCGCCGCGGAGGAAGTCGGCGAGTCCGGCGTACGCCTCGGCGGCCGATTCGGCCGCGGTGTCCAGGTCGCGGCGCAGCGACTCGTCCACGCCCTCGGCGCGCCCGACCATCGCCGCGAAGAACGACGACTGCCCGCCGCGCCCGGACCAGGTGTCGCACTGCTCCGCGACCTTGCGGACCTGCCGGGCCGCCGACACGTTGCCGTCCGCAGCCGCCGCCAGCAGCCCGGCGCGCAGGCCCAGCACCGCTTCGGGCATCACCGACAGGCGGCGGGCGATGGTGCGCCACTGCTCCGGGGTGTCGGTCGGCATCAGGTCGAAGACCTGCCGGAGTTCCTGCACCGGGCTGGCGATCACGTTCAGCGCGGCCATGTCCGCCCCGACCTCGTGCAGCTCCAGGTCCAGACCGACGCGCTCGGCGAACACCGCCTGCGCGACGCGCTCGGAATCGTCGGCGGGATCGGCCGCCTGCACCGCCGCGAGGCTGCGGCGGGCGAGTTCCGCGCGGGCCCGGTGCCCGTCCGGCGAGTAGTCGGTCAGCTCCTCGTCCCGGCCTGGCACGCCCAGGTAGGTTCCGGCGATCGGGTCGAGCGCGACCAGCTCGGATACGAACTGGTCGCTGATTTCGTGCACACCGCTGTGGTCAACTCCCATGCCCGCCACGCTATCGAACCTGTTGGAGAACTCATCTCGATTAACGGCGCGGGTAGCGGAACCCCGGACGCCTTCCCGCCCCGGGATCCCCGACCGATTCACCACGTCGGGGCTGTCCTTGCCGGGAGAACCCCAGACGGGTGGCGCAAGCTGGGTGCGTGGGCCGAGCGGCTGCGCCGCTTCAAGAGCAACAACCCACTATCACGGCACCGGCGGTCACGCGCCTCGACGAAAGCGGGCGTTCGCGGGCGGCGAAAAGGCTCGCCGGATGGAAAGATCGCCCGGGTGGAGGACAAGACCCCGCGCGGCCGCACCGCGCTCCTGCTGGTCCTGATCACCGTGCTCGGCGCGCTGCTCAGCGGGTGCCTGCACGCCAACGCCTCGCTGAACATCTCCGGCGAGGACCAGGTGTCCGGCGAGGTCGTGCTCGCCACCCAGGTCGCCGACGGGCAGGCTCCGCTCCGCCTGCAGCCGCCCGAGAACGTCGCCGACCGGGTGCAGATCACGCCGTTCCGCGACGGCCCCCGCGTCGGCTCGCACCTGTCGTTCCACGACCTGACCTTCCCGGAGGTCGAGCAGCTCGCCGAGGCGATGAGCCCCGATGCCCGCTACCGGCTGCACCTGTCCAGGTCCGGCTCGCTGGTGATCTTCGAGGGCTCGGCGGACCTGACGCCGCTGGCCGACACCGACTCCGGCGTCGACCTGAAGATCAGCGCGCCCGGCGAGATCACCAACACCAACGGCGAGGAGAGCGCCGGCACGGTCTCCTGGTCGCTGCAGCCCGGCGCGGTCAGCGAGATGTCGGCCACCTACCAGTTCTCCAGCGCCACCGGGATGGACTGGATCGGCTGGGCGCTACTGGTCGGCGGGCTCACGTTCTGCGCCGCGGCCGCCGTCGCGGCGCTCGCGCTGCGCTCCCACGTGCGCAGCCGGGCGGACCAGAACACCTAAAGGGTTGTTAGTTGTTCTTCATCTTTGAAGCGGCGAAGCCGCTTGGCCCACCTACGCAACTCGCACCGCCGCGGGTTCTCAGACGGTGCCCGCCCTTCCGGACTACTGGGCGAGGCCAGTCCCCGACGCCGCGTATTGGACATGCGTAAGTCGGGGATCCCACAGTCCAGACGGCGGCCGTAACTCCCGCAGGGGGCCGCCACCTGCACCGCCACGCAAAACGAGCCTGGAAACAGTCGCTAGCCGGCTCCCAGGCCGAGGTTCGCGACCACCTGGCGCGTCGCCTTCGAGCGGTTGAGGGTGTAGAAGTGCAGCGCCGGGACACCCTCGGCGATCAGCCGCTCGCACAGCAGCGTCGCCAGGTCCACGCCTGCGGCGCGGAACCCCGCCGGATCCTCCGCCAGCGGCAGCAGCTGCTCCGACACCTCGGCGGGCACCGGCACCCCGGCGAGCTCGCCGAACTTGCCCAGCACCCGCGGCGTGGTGATCGGCATGATGCCCGGCAGCAGCGGCACGTCGCAGCCGCGGGCGGCCATCCGGTCGCGCAGCCGCAGGAAGTACTCCGGCTCCAGGAACAGCTGGGCGATGGCGAAGCCCGCGCCCGCGCGGATCTTGCGCACCAGGTGGTCGGCGTCGGTTTCCAGGTCCGCGGAGCGCGGGTGGCCGTGCGGGAAGGCCGCGACGCCGACGCAGAACTCGCCGAGCTCCCGCACCAGCCGGACGAGTTCCTCCGCGTAGGTCAGGCCCTCGGGGTGCCGGCGCCATTCGCCGTTCGGGTCCCCCGGCGGATCACCGCGCACGGCCAGCACGTTCTGCACGCCGGACGCGGCGTACCAGCCGATGACGTTGCGAAGTTCGGCGACGGAGTGGTCCACTGCGGTCAGGTGCGCCATCGGCGTCAGGGTGGTCTCCTGCGCGATGCGGCCGGTGGTCCGGATGGTGCGGTCCCGGTTGGAGCCGCCCGCGCCGTAGGTCACCGAGACGAAGGCGGGGTCCAGCGGCTCCAGCTCGCGGATGGCCCGCCAGAGGATGCGCTCCTCGTCGTCGCCTCGCGGCGGGAAGAACTCCACCGAGAAAGTCGTCTTCTCGGTCCGCAACCGATCCACCACCGCCGTCATGCCGAACAGGATAGGGACGGTTCCCGGACTCCTCCGGCATCGTCCCAGCGGCTGGGAGCGGCCCCGGCGGCCGTCACCCGATGGCGTCGCGGAGGATGGAGGTGTGCCCCCATCGAATTCGACCACCCTGCAAGCGACCGGCAAGGACACCGTCGTCGTGGAAACCGACCTCCCCGGTCAGGTCCAGCGGACGCTGACCGACTACCTGCAGACCCGCAGCGCCGAGGCAGCCGACCTCGACCCGGCGTTCGCGACCGCGGTGGCCGAGCTGGCCGGGTTCGTCCTCGGCGGTGGGAAGCGGATCCGCCCCACCTTCGCCTGGTGGGGCTGGCGTGCGGCAGGCGGGCCCGCCGAGGGCCCCGCGGCGCAGGCGATGCTGCGGGCCGCGAGCGCCTTGGAGCTGCTGCAGGCCTGCGCGCTGGTGCACGACGACCTGATCGACGAATCGGACACCCGCCGCGGCAACCCGACCGTGCACCGCAAGTTCGAGCAGATCCACCGCGAGTCCGGGTTCTCCGGCACCGGCATCCAGTTCGGGCGCGCCGCCGCGGTGCTGCTCGGCGACCTGGCGCTGTCCTGGGCCGACGACCTGCTGCACAGCGCCGGCATCCCGCCGGAGGCGCTGGCCCGGGCGCTGCGCCCGTGGCGCGCGATGCGCACCGAGGTGCTCGCCGGCCAGTACCTCGACGTGCTCGGCCAGTACCGCGGCGACGAGACGACGCAGGCCGCGCTGCAGATCTGCCAGCTCAAGGCCGCGTCCTACACCGTCCAGCGGCCGCTGGAGCTCGGCGCGGAGGCCGCCGGGGCCGGCCCGGACGCGCTGGAGGCGCTGCGCCGGTTCGGCTCCGACATCGGCGTCGCCTTCCAGCTCCGCGACGACCTGCTCGGCGTCTTCGGCGACCCCGGGGTGACCGGCAAGCCCGCCGGGGACGACCTGCGCGAAGGCAAGCGGACGGTGCTGATCGCCGAGGCCGTGGCGACGGCCCGCGAGCAGGCCGACCAGCCCGCGCTGGACCTGCTGCGCGACGTGCTCGGCGATCCCGAACTTGACGCGGACCGCGTCGAGCAGGCCCGGCAGGTGCTGACGAGGCTCGGCGCGGTCGCGGCCGTCGAGAAGCGGATCACCGACCTGACCGGCTCGGCGATGCTCGCGCTGCACACCGCGGGGCTGGCCGAACCGGCCGCGTCACGACTGGCGGAGCTCGCGATCGCCGTCACCGACCGCAGCCACTGATGCGCACCGTCTCCGGCCGCACCGATCACGTCGTGGTCGTCGGTGCGGGACTGGCCGGGCTGACCGCGGCCCTGCACCTCGCGGGCGCCGGGCGGCGGGTGACGGTCGTCGAACGGGCTGGCCTGCCGGGCGGGCGGGCCGGGTTGCACGAGGTCGCCGGGTACCGGATGGACACCGGCCCGACCGTGCTGACCATGCCCGAGCTCGTCGACGAGGCACTGCACGCGGTGGGCGAATCGGTGGCCGGCCGCCTCGACCTGATCCCGCTGCACCCGGCCTACCGGGCGCGGTTCGCGGACGGCTCGGCGCTCGACGTGCACACCGACGCCGACGCGATGGAAGAGGAGGTGCGGCGGTTCGCCGGGCCTGCGGAAGCGGCCGGGTACCGGCGGCTGCGGCGCTGGCTGACCGAGGTCTACCGGGCGGAGATGCACCGCTTCATCGACGCGAACTTCGACTCGCCGCTGGACCTGCTCTCTCCCGAGCTGGCGCGCCTCGCGGCGCTCGGCGGCTTCGGCCGGCTCGGCCCGGCGATCGGCCGGTTCCTGGCCGACGAGCGGCTGCGCCGGGTCTTCTCCTTCCAGGCTCTATACGCGGGCCTGGACCCGCGCCGAGCGCTCGCCCTGTACGCCGTCATCTCGTACATGGACACCGTCAACGGGGTGTGGTTCCCGCGCGGCGGCATGCACGCTGTCCCGACCGCGCTCGCCGACGCGGCAGCGGGCGCGGGCGTCGCGTTCCACTACAACACCGAAGTGGCGGAGCTGGAGCGGCGCGGCGACCGGATCACCGCGGTCCGGACGTCCGACGGCACCCGCATCGCGGCCGACGCGTTCGTGCTCACGCCCGACCTGCCGGTCGTGCACGAGCTCCTCGGCCACCGCACGCGGCGGCGGTTGCGCTGGTCACCGTCGGCGGTGGTGCTACACGCCGGGACCACACGCGGCTGGTCCGACGCGCACCACACGATCTCCTTCGGCGCGGCCTGGCACAGCACGTTCACCGAGATCATCCGCGACGGCAGGCTGATGACCGATCCGTCGCTGCTGATCACCCGGCCGACCGCGACCGATCCGTCGCTGGCGCCCGACGGCCGCGAGCTGCACTACGTGCTCGCGCCCTGCCCGAACCTGCGCACCGGGCCGATCGACTGGGACCGGATCGGTCCCGCCTACCGCGACGAGTTGCTGGGCGAGCTGGAGCGGCGCGGGTTCACCGGCTTCGGCGCGGCGATCGAGGAGCAGCAGCTGATCACGCCGGCGGACTGGGCGGCGCAGGGCCACGCCGCCGGAACCCCGTTCTCGGCCGCGCACACGTTCGCGCAGACAGGTCCGTTCCGGCCGCGCAACCTGGTGCGCGGCCTGACCAACGCGGTGCTGGCCGGCTCGGGCACGACGCCGGGCGTGGGCGTTCCGCCGGTCTTGCTGTCCGGCAAGCTCGCCGCCCGGCGCATCACCGGCTGACCGGCGCCGACTGCCGCGTTCGCGCAGCTCAACGGCCTCGCGAGTACAAAGTGCTCACGAGCCCTGAGCAGGCTGAGCAGCGTTTCGTCGTCCGGTCGGCCGGACCTCAGAAGCCCATCGCCTGGGCCCTCCGCTTCACCTCTCGACCGCGGTCGCCGCGCAACGCGTCGATCGGCGTGCCGGGCAACGAGTCGTCCGGGGTGAACAGCCACCGGAGGATCTCGTCCTCCTGGTAGCCGTTGTCCCGGAGCAGGGTGATCGTGCCCGCCAGGCCCTTCACCACTTCGGTGTCGACGAGGAACGCGGTGGGCACGCCCAGCACTCCGTTCCTGCGCAGGGCGAGCAGATGTCCATCACGGATCAGTTGGTGCACCCGGGTCACTGGCTGACCGAGTCGCTCGGCGACGTCGGGCAGCGGGACGACCTCCACATCGGGAGCGAGCACATCCGGGGCAGCAGGGATCGCACTCACGCTGCACACCTTGCCACATGACCGACCGCGATGCCGCACACCGCACGGGTCGCGCCCGGCATACCATCATGATCGTGATCGATCCCGAGCCCGACCGCGGAGCCATCCCCGGTGCCGCCCGCGCGGCCTGCCACAATCGGGGGCGGAAAGGTACCCGGCGGTGGGCGGAAGATGACTCCTGAGACACGTTCCGGCGGTGGCGCGAGCCTCGTCGGAGCCATGCTCGAACGCCGCTACCGGGTCGATTCGCTGATCGCTCGCGGTGGCATGTCCACGGTCTACCGCGGCCTGGACACCCGGCTGGACCGGCCGGTGGCGCTCAAGGTGATGGACGCGCAGTACTCCGGCGACCGGTCGTTCGTCGACCGCTTCGAGCGCGAGGCGCGCGCCGCGGCCCGGCTGCACCACCCCGACGTCGTCGCCGTCTACGACCAGGGCGTGGACCACCGCCCCGACGGCGACCACGTGTTCCTGGTGATGCAGCTCGTCGAGGGCTGCACGCTGCGGGACCTGATCATGGACTGCGGCGGCCGCCTGCCGCTGGCGATGGCGCTGAGCGTCATGGCGCCGGTGCTCTCGGCGCTGGGCGCCGCGCACCAGGCGGGCATGGTGCACCGCGACGTCAAGCCGGAGAACGTGCTGATCGGCCGGGACGGCTCGGTCATGGTCGCCGACTTCGGGCTGGTCAGGGCCGCGGCGGAAGCCGGCACGACCAGCGGCAGCATCATCCTGGGCACCGTCGCGTACCTGTCGCCGGAGCAGGTGACCACCGGGGCCGCCGACTCGCGTTCCGACGTGTACGCCGCCGGGATCGTGCTCTTCGAAATGCTGACCGGCCGCCCGCCCTACGTGGGCGACACCGCGCTGTCGGTGGCGTACCGGCACGTCAACGACGACGTCCCGCCGCCGAGCGAGCTGGTGCCGGAGATCCCGCAGGCCATCGACGACCTCGTGTTCCGCGCGACGCGCCGCGACCCTGCGCAGCGCCCGGAGAACGCCGAGGTGTTCCTCGCCGAGCTGCAGCAGGTCCGCACCGACCTCGGCATCGCCCCGGTCGCCGTGCCGGTCCCGGCGTCCGAGGAGCGCACCACGCAGATGGCGCCCGCGGCCGGGGACCCGCCGACGGAGCAGATCCCGGCCGTCCGCGAGACGCACCCCGTCGGGCCGCAGCGCACCCGCGCGATGGCCCGCCCCGCCACCGGCGACCATACCCAGGAGTTCTCCGCCGTCGCCGCCCCGGCCACCGGCCCGCAGCGGGACCGGCGTCGCGGCAGGCGGACGGTGCTGGTGTGGACCGTCGTGGTCCTGGCGCTGGCCGCGCTGGTCGGTGGCGCCGCGTTCTGGCTGGGCCTAGGCAGTTCGGTCCAGGTGCCGCGCCTCGTCGGCGAGCAGGAGGCCGTCGCGCAGCAGGCGCTGGAAGGCGCCGGGCTGACCGGCAACGTCACCAAGTCCTACGACAACACCGTCGCGGAAGGCGTGGTGATCAGCTCCAACCCGGACGAGGGCAGCAAGGCGCGCAGCGGCAGCACCGTGGACCTCGTCATCTCGCTGGGCAAGCCGAAGGTCCCGGAGATCGCCGAGGGCACCACGCTCGCCGAGGCGGAGAGCGCGATCCGCAACGTCAAGCTGCAACCCAAGCACGACGAGTCCGCCGACCAGTTCCACACGACGGTGCCCGAAGGCCGGGTCATCAGCGTGAACCCCGGCCCCGGTACGCCGCTGAACATCAGCGCCGAGGTCACCGTGATCGTCAGCAAGGGCCCGCCGCCGGTGAAGGTGCCCGACGTGCGCGGGATGAGCAAGGACGACGCGTTCACCACGCTGCGCAACTCCGGGTTCGATCCCTACGAGGCGGGCCGCCAGTTCGACTCCGACATCGCCGGCGACCACGTCATCAGCACCGACCCGGCCATCGGCAGCGAGATCCGGCTGGTCGGCAAGCCGCGGATCGGCGTGGTGCTGTCCAACGCGGTGGAGGTGCCCAGCTTCAACGGCGTCCGGGTCGACGAGGCGAAGCAGCAGGTCGCCGCGCTGGGCCTGCAGCTGGACGTGCAGGCGTTCTTCGAGCGCGACGGCATGATGATCCTGGGGCAGCTGCCGCTCCCCGGCAGCAAGGTCGAGCCCGGGTCGACGATCCACGTGACCGCGTTCTGAGCCACCGGGTCGTGGGCCCGCCCCCACGACCCGGCAGAACCGCGCGATCCGCAATGTGATCCTGATCTCTTCTCGGCGGTGTAACGTTTTCCCGCCGCCGGTGTCTACCAGGGCGTACTCGGCGCCCGGCGATCACCGAAAAGCGGGAGCGTCGCCCACGACACGACGGATCTCGCCTGGTCACAGCGGCTCGCGCGGCCGGTTGTGGAACTATTGGGAGCACAATGCCCCCGAGTGTTTCGATCGAGTCGGCTCCCGACTGGTCCGAACGGACCACCAACACCACAGCCGGCCAGCCCAGTCTCGGCGGACGCCGGCCTCGGCGCCCGCTGCCCCTGCGCACCATCGCACTGGGCGCGATCGGGTCCGTGCTGCTGCTGATCGGATCCTTCGGAGCCGCCGGCACGCTCGTCCACGATCCCGTCCTCGGCTCCGGGCCGCTTTCGGTGCTGCGCTACGGGCACGGGCGCGACGTCGCGGTCACGGTCGTCTACGTCGGCTTCGCGCTGCTGGTGTGGGCGTGGGTGCGGCTCGGCCGCGGGGTGATCGCGAACCTGGTGACCTCCCGCGGCGTGCTGTGGGCGACCGCCGCCTGGCTCGGCCCGATGCTCATCGCGCCGCCGCTGTTCACCCGCGACGTCTACAGCTACCTGGGCCAGGGCCTGCTCGCGCTCAACGGCCTCGACCCCTACGGCGTCGGCCCGTCCGCGCTGACCGGGCCGATCCCGGAGAACGTGCACCCCACCTGGCAGACCACGCCCGCGCCGTACGGCCCGCTGTTCATGGGCGTGGCCAAGGGCGTGATCCTGCTGGCCGGCCACGACGTCATCGCCAGCGTCATCGTGATGCGGCTGGTGCTGCTGGGCGGCCTGGCGCTGCTGATCTGCGCCCTCCCCGGCCTGGTCCGGCACCTCGGCGGCCGGCTGCCGGTCGCGCTCTGGCTGGTCGCGGCCAGCCCGATGACGGTGGTGCACCTCGTCGGCGGCCCGCACAACGACATGCTCATGATCGGGCTGCTGGCGGTCGGCACCCTGCTGATGCTCGAAGGCAAGAACGTCACCGGGATCGCGCTGGTGTCGGCGGCGATGGCGATCAAGGCGACCGCCGGGCTCGCGCTGCCGTTCCTGGTGTGGATCTGGGCATCCCGCCTGGAAGGGCCGCTGTGGCGGCGGTTCGTCCGCGCCGTCTTCCCGGCCGTGGGCGTGTTCGTGGTGGTCTTCGGGGCCTGCACGGCGCTCGCCAAGGTCGGGTTCGGGTGGCTTTCCGCGCTGTCGGCGCCCGGCATGATCGTCAACTACCTCTCCGCGCCGACCGCCGTCGGACAAGCGGTGCACAGCCTGGTGCAGGTGTTCGGCGAGACCAACATCTGGCCGTTCGTGGGCACCACGCGCACGCTCGGCTCGGTGCTGCTGGTGGCGATCCTGGCCTGGAACTGGTGGCAGGCGCGGGACGGCGGGCCCGAGGCGGTGCGCCGCGCGGCGATCGTGCTGTGCTTCGGCGCGTTTCTGTCGCCGGTCCTGCTGCCGTGGTACACGACGTGGGGCTTGGCGCTGGGTGCGGGCTTCGCCTGGACGCCGCGCGCGCTGTCCTACGTGGTCGGTGCCTCGATCGCGCTGGTCTTGGCCTACTACCCCGACGGCGAGCAGGCGATGTACAACTGGCCGTTCGTCGCGGTCGGCATCGGCGCCGCGGCGCTCGGCGCACTGTCCCTGGTCCGCTTCGACCCGCTGGGCCTGAGCAGCACCTTCGGCAAGTTCTCGCGCACGGTCACGACCGCCCACCTGCCGCGCGAAGTGCACGAATCACGGCCCTGACCGTTCGTCCCGCGGCAGTGCACGACCTCCTGGGCAACACCCGGCTCACCGGCACCGGCTGTCACAGGCGAGGCTGTCTGGCACGACGCCGTTCGACGAGGAGGACGCATGCGCACGATCGGGATGCTCGGTGGGATGAGCTGGGAATCCTCCGCCGAGTACTACAGGCTGCTGAACGAGGAGAGCCGCGCTCGACTCGGCGGCTACAACACCGTGCCTAGCGTGCTGTACAGCGTGGACTTCGCCGAGATCGTGGCCATGCAGGAGGCCGGGGACTGGGCAGCGGCGGGCCGGCGTCTGGCAGACGCCGCGCGCCAGGTGCGCCGCGCCGGGGCGGATCTGGTTCTGCTCTGCACCAACACGATGCACCAGGTCGCCGAGGAGATCGAGGCGGCGATCGACGTGCCGTTCGTGCACATCGTCGACGCCACCGGCGCGCGGATCGCGGCCGCCGGCCTCACCCGGGTCGGCCTGCTGGGCACCCGCTACACGATGGAACTCGACTTCTACCGGGCCCGGATGCGCGACCGGCACGGCATCGACGTGATCGTCCCGGAGGAACCCGACCGCACCGTGGTGCACGACGTGATCTACCGGGAGCTGACCCGCAACCGCGTCGAGGACGCCTCCCGCGAGCAGTACGTGCGGATCGTGCGGGGCTTGGCGGAGCGTGGTGCCGAGGCCGTGATCCTCGGCTGCACCGAGATCACGCTGCTGCTCGGCCCGGACGACAGCCCGCTGCCGCTGTTCGACTCCACCCGCCTGCACGTCGGGCACGCCCTGGACATCGCGCTCGCCGAGTGACAGAAGGAGGGCCCGGAACCGCTTGGGTTCCGGGCCCTCCCGAATGCTTCCCGCTGGTTCAGCCGCGCAGCATCTCCGCGACCAGGAACGCCAGCTCCAGCGACTGCTGGGTGTTCAGGCGCGGGTCGCAGGCCGTCTCGTAGCGGCCCGCCAGGTCCGCGTCGGAGATCTCCTGGGCGCCGCCGACGCACTCCGTGACGTCCTCACCGGTCAGCTCGATGTGGATGCCACCCGGGTGGGTGCCGAGCCGGTGGTGCACCTCGAAGAAGCCCTGCACCTCGTCCACGATCCGGTCGAAGTGCCGGGTCTTGTAGCCGGTGCTCGCCTCGTGGGTGTTGCCGTGCATGGGGTCGCACTGCCAGATCACCTGGTGCCCGGAGGCGGTGACCTTCTCCACGATGGGCGGCAGCACGTCGCGCACCTTGCCGTTGCCCATCCGGCTGATCAGGGTGAGCCGGCCGGGCTCGTTGTTCGGGTCCAGCCGCTCGACGTACTCCACGGCCTGCTCGGGCGTGGTGCCCGGGCCGATCTTGAGGCCGATCGGGTTGGAGATCAGCTCGGCGAACGCAATGTGCGCGCCGTCCAGCTGGCGGGTCCGCTCCCCCACCCACAGGAAGTGCCCGGACAGGTCGAACAGCCGCGGCCGGTCGCTGGTGGTGTCCAGCCGGAGCATGGCGCGCTCGTAGTCCAGCACCAGCGCCTCGTGGCTGGCGAAGAACTGCACCGAGTGCAGGCTGGAGTCGTCCACGCCGCAGGCCGCCATGAAGCGCAGGCCGCGGTCGATCTCGGCGGCGACGGACTCGTAGCGCTCGCCGGCCGGCGAGTTGAGCACGAAGTCCTTGTTCCAGTCGTGCACCTTGGTCAGCGCGGCCATCCCGGCGCTGGTCAGCGCGCGGGACAGGTTCATCGCGGCGCTGGCGTTGGCGTAGGCGCGGATCAGCCGCGACGGGTCGTGGCGGCGCGCGTCCTCGGTGGCGACCAGCGAGTTGATCATGTCGCCGCGGTAGGACGGCAGGCCCAGCGCGTCGGTGTTACTGGAACGCGGCTTGGCGTACTGACCGGCGATCCGGCCGACCTTGACCACCGGCATGCTCGCGCCGTAGGTCAGCACCACCGCCATCTGCAGCAGCGTGCGGATGTTGCCGCGGATGTGCGGCTCGGTGTTGTCCGCAAAGGTCTCCGCGCAGTCGCCGCCCTGCAGCAGAAACGCCTCGCCGCGGGCGACCGCCGCGAGGTGCCGGCGCAGCTCGTCCACCTCGGAGGGCACGGTCACCGGCGGGACGCTCTCCAGCACCTTCCGGACGCTGCCGGCCTGGTCCGGGTTCGGCCACTGCGGCTGCTGCGCGGCAGGGCGGGCCAGCGCGTCGTCCAGGCGGGCGCGCATCTCCGGCGGCAACGGCGGCAGCTCGGGCAGGTCATCTACGGGGACGTCGACGGTCCAGTTCACGTTCCCAGAATAGGGGCTGCGCGCTACACCTTTAACGCCGGGAGAGCCGTCCCACATCGCGGAAGCCCTGCGGGCTTCGATTCAGTAGCCGCCGCCGAGCTTGCGGTGGTCCCAGGTGATCGTCCGGGTGGGGGTGAAACGCAGCCCGACCCGCTTCGCGGCTTTGGCGCGCAGGACGGCCCGGGCTTCCTCGCTCGCCACCAGCTCGCCCGGAGCCGCCGTGCCGTAGCGCTCCGCCAAGCCCAGCCCGATGCGCTCGACGTCCTCCGGCCCGTCCAGGAGCTGCACGTCGCACTCCAGCGAGACGCCGCGCAGCTCGCCGTACTCCGTGCCGGTCTCCAGCAACAGCGTGGCCCGCGGATCGCGACGCAGGTTCAGCGTCTTCTGCGACCGGCCGTAGGACCACACCTCGATCACCGGGCCGTCGTGCACGAACCACATCGGCACCAGGTGCGGTCGCCCGTCGGCCTTCAGCGTCGCCAGCACCACGACCCGGCGCTGGGCGATGAAGTCGACGATCTCGTCCTCGGACATGGTGATCTGACCGCGACGCGACATTGCAGCGCTCCGTTTCCCGCTGGGCCGGTGGTGTGCCGATCTTGTTCCGGAACACCCCACCGCGTCAACGAAGGCCGACCGTCGAAGATCATCCGATCCGGCCTCAGGGTCGTCCTCTCGATCATCGGGGTCGTCGCGGGCGCGGTGCTGATCACCGTGGTCGCCACCCGATCGCTGGTGGCGGTGCCCGATCAGCCGAGCGGCCAGGCGACCGATCTGCCGCCCCAGAGCAGCCCGACGGCGGCCGACCCGACCACACCGCGGCCGCCGACCACCACCTCGGCGTCGCCGACCAGCTCCGCTACCGTCGATCCTGCGGTCAGCCGCGAGACCGGTGACAAGCCAATCGTGCTGACCGACGGCTACGCCGTGGATCTGGACTCCAGCGAGCCGATCTGGGTCGCCAAGCGGACAGAAGATATTTCCGGGTACGACGTGAGTTACAGCGCTGGCTACCTCTTCGCACGCGAGGACATCGCGGTAGCCACCGCTCAGGCGACCTTCGAGGACTGCATGCGGGCCGGCTACGTCAGCTCGGTCAGCAGTAGCAGTCTGGCCACCGGCGCCGCGTTCTGCGTGAAGACGACCAGCGGCACCTACGGGCGGATCGTCGTGCGCGAAGCGGAGGATTCGCAGCTGACGCTGGACGTCGTCGTCTGGAAAACGCCGAGTTAGCTCACCGCGGCCTTCTCCCGTTGCCACTCGGCCTCGACCGCGTCGGCGTCGTAGCCCACCGGCTCCCAGCGCTTGGCCAGCAGCGCCACCAGGCCCATCAGCGGGGCGAGCGCGATCACCCAGAACACGCCGCTGCCCAGCGCCGCGCTGAGCACCGGGAAGAAGAACAGCGCCAGCGTGGAGCCGACCCGCAGGGTGCCCTGGTTGAAGCCGATCCCGGTGCCGCGCATCGTCGTCGGGTAGCTCAAGGACGCGAAGCTCATGAAGTGCGCGCCCGGCCCGGAGGCCTGCGCGAACATGAACGCGCCCAGCGCGAAGATCGCGAACAGCACGTACGCGGTCGCCGACGGCTTGCCGATCAGCGCCAGCACCACCATCGACGCCAGCTGCACGCCGAACCCGATGAACGTCATCTTCCAGGCACCCGCCGTGTTGGCCAGCCGGATGCCGAGCAGACCACCGGTGACCGCGAAGACCAGGTTGAGCACCAGCGAGGCGGTGATCGTGTTCAGCGCGCCCTGGGCGAGGATGCTCGCGATGATGATCGGCAGCCCGTAGGCGACCGCGTTGTAGCCGAAGGTTTGGGCGAGGCCGATGGCCAGCGCCTGGAACGTCCGGGCGCGGTAGCGGCGCTGGAACAGCTGCGCGAAGTCCCGCAGCCCGCGACGCTCGGCCTGGGGCTTCACCACTTCCGCGTCCGGCGCCACCACTGCGTTGACGCCGTAGGACTTGCGGAGGATCTTCGCGGCCCGCTCCAGGTCACCCTGGTCGGCCGCCCAGGACGGCGACTCGTTCATGTACTTGTTGCGCACCAGCAGGATCACCAGCGCGGGCACCGCGCCGAAGCCGACGGTGAACCGCCACAGCAGGCCGTGGTGCTCGTCGGGCAGCACGAAGTACAGCGCCATGATCACCAGGTAGCAACCGCTGGTGGCCACGTACCAGGCGGGCGACCACGCCGCGGTGCGGGAACCCTTGCTCCCCTTGCCCTTCAGCCGGGAGAACTCGGCCAGGAAGGCCATCGCGACCGGGATGTCCATGCCGACGCCGAAGCCCATCAGGAACCGGAAGAAAATCAGGACCTCCATGTTCGGCGCGAGCGCGCAGCCGAGCGCGGAGACCACGAAGAACAGCATGTCGGCCATGAACACGCGGTAGCGGCCGAGCCGGTCCACCAGCAGGCCGCCGAGCCACGCGCCGAAGATCGCGCCGACGCTGATGGAGGCGGTGACGGCGCCGGCCCCGGCCGGGGAGAGCCCGAACTGCTGCTTGATGTCGGTGATGCCGTAGGCCAGCGAAGTGAGGTCGTAGGCGTCCAGGAAGATCCCGCCGAGGGCCAGCAGCACGATCATCTTCGCGTGGCTGCCCCGCGCCGCACCCGAGTTGACCAGTTCGGTGACGTCCCGAGCCGAGCGGATGAGCACGGGCTCCCGCTCGGCGACCGGCTGCGTGGACACGGCTGCACCCCTCCGAAGTTCTTGGATCGTGCCCGCAGGCGCGAGCGAGGGGTTAGCCTAACCGGTGGAACGAATACGTCCACATGCTGGAACGCCGCCAGCGATCGACCGGTCGATGCGCACGCCTTAGCGCCAGATGTCGGCGAGATCCCGGTACGCCGGAACCAGGGCGTCCACAGTGGATCAGACGAGTGCCGATCCGGTCGGCTTCCGGCGAGCGCAGCCGGAGGAAGAACCGGCCACCTCATGGACGAAGGGGCGTCGCCACCTTGGACGACACCCCTTCTCCGGGCTTCAGCCGAAGAGGACTTCGGCTTCTGCGTAGCGCTCCAGGGGCACCGTCTTCAGCGATGCCGTCGCTTCGCTCAGGGGCACCCGGACGATGTCCGTGCCGCGCAGCGCCACCATCTTGCCGTAGTCGCCTTCCGTGATCGCGTCGATCGCGTGCAGGCCGAAGCGGGTTGCCAGCACCCGGTCGTAGGCCGTCGGCGTGCCTCCGCGCTGCACGTGGCCGAGGACGACCGCGCGCGACTCCTTGCCCGTCCGCGCCGCGATCTCCTCCGCCAGCCAGGTGCCGACACCGCCCAGCCGGACGTGGCCGAAGGCGTCCTTCTCGCCGGTCAGCAGCAGTTCCTTGCCGCCCTCCGGGACCGCCCCCTCGGCTACCACGATGATCGGCGCGTACTGGCGCTCGAAGCGCTGCTCCACCCAGGCGCAGACCTTCTCGACGCTGAACGGCTGCTCCGGCACGAGGATGACGTTCGCGCCGCCCGCCAGCCCGGAGTGCAGCGCGATCCACCCCGCGTGCCGGCCCATCACCTCGACCACCAGCGCCCGGTGGTGCGACTCCGCCGTGGTGCGCAGCCGGTCGATGGCCTCCGTGGCGATGTGCACCGCCGTGTCGAAGCCGAACGTGTAATCGGTGGCGTCGAGGTCGTTGTCGATCGTCTTGGGCACGCCGACAACCGGCACGCCGTCGTGGGTGAGCTGCTCGGCGACGCCGAGGGTGTCCTCGCCGCCGATCGCGATCAGCGCGTCCACCCGGTTCTCCTCCAGGGTCGCCTTGAGCCGGGCGATCCCGTCGTCGACCTTGTACGGGTTGGTGCGCGACGAGCCCAGGATGGTGCCGCCCCGGTTGAGGATCTCCTCCACCTTGTCGAGGGTCAGCGGCATGGTCAGGCCCTCCACCGGGCCCAGCCACCCGCTGCGGAATCCCAGGATCTCGTGCTGGTGCACCGAAATCCCCTTGCGGGTCACCGCGCGGAGCACCGCGTTGAGCCCGGGGCAGTCGCCGCCACCGGTGAGCACTCCGACACGCATTCCAGCCGGCATCGCTTTTCGCCGCCTCCTCGAATTCAGCCCAGAAAGGACGTGATCTGCATCTCCCCCTGACCACAGCGTGTCACGAACTGGATCGTTGCAGCAAGTATCCGGGAAGTTACCGGTCGCGGCGGCGGAGCTGGGAACGTGCGAGGTCCGGAGCGGGTCACCCGGCGATTTCGCGCGAAATCGCCACGCGAGTCATCAGGCGAAGCCGCGCTTGCGGCGGACCTCCTCCATCACCTTCCAGCGTTCGAGGTTGTGCTTGGCGTCGGCCAGGGCGTCGTGCGCGTTGTCCGGCGCGGCGGGCAGCTTCGGCTTGCCGAGGTCCTCCCAGCGCTGCCGCAGGTCGCGGGTGAACTTCGGGATCCGCGACGGCAGCATCGGCATCGCGCCCCACAGCTGCGCCAGCGCGACGTGGTCGTAGGCGGCGTACCAGGCCCACAGCTCGACGTTCCCGTTGCGGGCGGTCAGGAAGGAGTACAGGTCCTCGCGGATCCGGGCGCGGGAGCGCCAGCACGGATCGGCGGGCGGCGGCAATTGCGGCAGCACGTGCTGCCGCACCCAGGCACCGGCCCGAGACGCGTCGAACTCGGTGGACACCGCGTAGAACTCGCGGCCGGATTCGTCGACCATCCCGATCGACACCAGCTCGATGGTGTGTCCGTCCTCAATGAACTCGCAGTCGTAGAAGTACCGCACCGGGCAAGGGTAGGTGCCCGCCGTTCCAGCAGCGTATGCGGGCCGTCAGCCGGCCTTGGACTCCGGGAGCCGCTCGGCGGGCTTCGGCTCCTTCCAGCCCGCGACGTGCTTGCCCTGCGCGGCGAGGTCGTCCTTCACCTTGGCGGCGTAGACGTCGACGTATTCCTGGCCGGAGAGCTCCATCAGGGCGTACATGATCTCGTCGGTGATGGACCGCTCCACGAACCGGTCTCCCGCCATGCCCTCGTAGCGGGAGAAGTCCAGCGGCGGCCCGACCTTCACCACGACCTTGTGCGGGTACCACATCTTCGACCCGATGGGGTTGACCCGGTCGGTGCCGAACATCGCGATCGGGATCACCGGCGCCTTCGACTCCAGCGCCATCCGAGCGACCCCGGTCTTGCCCTTGTACAGCCGGCCGTCCGGCGACCGGGTGCCCTCCGGGTAGACGCCCAGCAGCTTGCCCTCGCGCAGCAGGCGTACGCCGGTGTCCAGCGCGGCCTGCGCGGCGGCGCCGCTGGAGCGGTCGATCGGCACCTGCCCGACGCCGGAGAAGAAGTACTTCTTGAACTTGCCCTTGATGCCCTTGCCCGTGAAGTACTCGCGCTTGGCCAGGAACGTCACCCGGCGCGGCATCATCAGCGGCATGAAGAACGAGTCGGCGACCGCCAGGTGGTTGCTGACCAGGATCGCGCCGCCGGTGGTCGGCACGTGCTCGACGCCTTCGACCTTTGGACGGCAGAACAGCTTCATCAAGGGCCCGAGCAGGAAGTGCTTCATCACCCAGTACAACACCGCGCTGCCGCCTCCTTGCCCCGCCGACTTCCCTGCTCAGCCTACGGAGCCGCGACATCGGGCACAATGCGGCCTCGAAGTGGCGATCTCGCGCTCTCCCTGGAGCGATCACGACGGCACCGCCAATCCGCCCCACATGTCGGCCGCGCATGCGACGATGAAGAGGTACTGGCTCGCCGATGCTGTTGGGAGGCCGCGGTGCCCGTGCTCCCCGGTGCCGAACCGTTCACGCACAACGGATCGGAGGACATCGGCGTGCTGCTCTGCCACGGGTTCACCAGCACCCCGCAGAGCATGCGCGCCTGGGGCGAGCACCTGGCGGCGGAGGGGTTCACGGTCCGCTGCCCACTGCTTCCCGGCCACGGCGCCGGCGGGTTCGAGCTCGCCTACCAGCGGTTGCCGCTGCGCGCGATGGCCAGCCTGCAGGAGTTCTGGGGCGTCGTGCGCGCCGACCTCGACCGGGTGCGCCAGCCGCTGCTGCTGTTCCGGTCGGCCATCGACCACATCGTCGAGCCGGTGAACTCCGCGCTCGTGCTGGACGGGGTAGCCAGCGGCGATCTCGCGGAGGTCGTGCTGGCCGACAGCTTCCATGTGGCGACGCTGGACCACGACGCGCCCGCGATCTTCAGCGGCAGTGTCGAATTCCTGCAACGCATCCACAGCGAACGGGCCGAGGAAGTCGTATGAACACGCGCCGCGACAACCCCGACGGGCCGGAGGACATCGACGCCGCATTCGCCGAGATCGTCGCCGATCTGGAGCGGGACTCGACGTTCGCGAGGTGGCCCGAGGACGCCCCCGGGGACGCCACCGACGCCGCGGGCACCGCGAGCGCGGTCGCCGACGTCGCCGAGGTCGAGCCGAAGGCCGCGCGCGACGCGGGGCCGCGGGACTGGGCGCCGGGGCCCGAAGAGGAGGAAGAGCACTTCGTCCCGCCGGAGCCGCCGCCGCTGCCCACGCCGCGACCGACGACGCTGCTCGGGATCGCGGTGATCGCGGTCGGGGTGCTGGTCCTGCTGGTGCCCGGCCTCGCCGGGATGTCGAGTTCGCTCTCGATGCCGCTGGGCCTGGTGCTGATCAGCGCGGGCATCGGCTGGCTCCTGCTGAGGCTGCGGCAGGGCCCGCCGCCGAACACCGGCAACGACGACGGCGCCCAGGTCTGAGGCGTCCGCAGTTTCAATGAGGTTTTTCCAACCTCGTTCTGCGTGGCGGTGCAGGTAGCGGAACCTCAGAGGCTCCCTGGACTGTGGGTGCTTCTCCTGATGTATGCCCAATGGAAACTGCGGACCTCCGGCGTGTCGGGGCCCGACACACCGGAGCCTGTGGACAACTTCCGCAATTTCAATGGAAATCGGACCTTCGATTTCCATTGAAATTGCGTCAGGTCAGGTGCGGGGCTTCGGTCAGGACGTGTTCCCGGGCCAGGGCCGCCGAGCCGATCAGGGCCGCCGAATCCCCGTAGTGGGCCACCGCGATCCGCGCCAGCGGGCGGTGGCCGGCTCCCGTGACCGCCTGGGCGTAGTGCTCTCGGGCGGCGTCGAGGAACAGGTGCGCCGAGTCGGAGACCCCGCCCGCGATCACCACGACCTCCGGGTCGTAGACGTCCGCGACGAGCGCCAGGCCTTCGCCGAGCCAGCGGGCCAAGTCCGCGACCGCGCGGAGGGCCAGCGGGTCGCCCGCTTCCGCCGCGTGCGCGACGTCGACGCCGGTCGGCTCGACCAGCACCGGCTCCCCCGCCTCCCGGCGGAGCTCCAGCGCCGTGGCCGCCAGTGCGGTGCCGCTGCAGTACCGCTCCCAGCAGCCTCGTTTGCCGCAGGAGCACTGCCTGCCGTCCGGGACGACCCGCAGGTGCCCCAGTTCCGGGGCGACGCCGTAGGCCCCGCGGAACACCTCGCCGCCGATCACCAGCGCGCCGCCGATTCCGGTGCCGATGGCCACCAGCGCGGCCACCCGCGCGCCGACGGCCGCGCCGAAGCGCTGTTCCGCCACGGCCGCGGCGTTCGCGTCGTGCTCCAGGACGACCGGCAGCCCGAGCCGTTCGGCGAGCTCGTCGGCGACCGCGACGTGCCGCCAGGCCAGGTGCGGCGCGAAGCGCACCACCCTGCGGTCCTCGCTGACGAAGCCGGCGACGGCCAGACCGACCCCGGCGACCGGGTACCGGTCGGCGAGCGCGCGAACCGTGTCCGCGATCGCCGCGTTCAGCTCGGGTCCGGTGGCCGGCGTCGGCACGCGGTGGGTTTCCAGGATCTCGCCGTGCTGGTCCACCACGCCGGCCCGCACGCTGGTCCCGCCGACGTCCACTCCGATGGTCAGCACCTCGACGCGGCCTCGCCGTCCGCCAGCACCGGGCCGGCGACCCGCCGCACCGCGATCCGCTGCACCTTCGACGGCGCCGGAACGTCCTCTTCGGACTCCTCGGGCGCTTCGGCCGGGCGCTGATCGGACAGCATCTGCCGCAGCGACTGGATGATCCCGAGGAGCTGGTCGTTGAGCTCCGGGCGGCGACCGCGCAGCAGCGCCACCGCCGCGCACAGCGGGCACCAGCCGCAGCTCGTTCCGCTGCCGGGCTCGCCGTCCTGGTCGCAGCTGCTCAGGTAGTCCTCCGCCTTGCCCGCGATCACGTCGAGCAGCTGCCGGAGCTCGTCGAGGAGCTGGTCGTGCCGGGATTCGTCGCGCATCTCGTCCACCGGTCTCACCGCATCCACAACTCTGGGTCGGGCCGGAACCGCACCGTCAGCCCGTCGTCGCCGGCGACCGCCGAGGTCACGGCGCACCGCTGGAGCACCGCGGGCAGGGCGATCAGCCTCCGGCGGCCGTCGACGGTGATCGCCAGCTCGTCACCGATCCGCGCCAGGTCCAGCTCCGCCGCCGGGTGCAGCGGCAGCGCGATCCGCAGCGAGTATTCCGCGTCCAGCGCGCGTCCACCGCCGGTGACCTGCATGGACGGCTGGTTCGGCGGGTTCTCCAGCGGATCGGCGTCGGCGTAGAGCTCGTCGCCGAGCGCCAGCAGTTCCTCCGCGCCGACCGGTTCGGCGGCGCGGTGCTCGACCACGCGCAGCGGCAGATCCGTCGCCGCCCGCAACGTGTCGAGCACCTTCTCCTGCTCGTGGCGGCGGGTGCGCAACCAGCCCGCCGCGGCGCCGCGCGCCGATCCGGGGTGCGGCACCACTCGGTTGGCCACCAGGCCGTCCACCCGGATCTGCTGGAGCGCCAGGGCGGTCAGCGTCCGGCGGGTTTCGGCGGCCACCACCGTCTCCGGAGTGAGCACCAGCCGGACGCTGGTCCCGGCGTCGCCGAGCATGTCCTTGAGGGCCGCGAGCCGCTCCGCGAGCCGCCCGAGCCCATCGGCGACGGAGTCCCAGCGCTCCACCTGCTCGCTACCGGCGATGCCGGCGAGCAAGCCGCGCACGGCCCGGCGGTGCGCCGGGAACAGCCGCTCCAGGTAACCGGCGAGCGATTCGGGCAGCGCGAGCAGGCGCAGCGTTTCGGCGGTCGGCCCGCAGTCGACGATCACGGTGTCCCACGGCCCGCTCACCGCCAGCCGGTGCACCTCGGACAGCGCGAGCAGGTCCTCCACACCGGGCAGCACCGTGAGCTCTTCCGCGTCGACCTCGTCGACACCGGCTCCCTGCAGCATCGTCCGCAGGTGTTCGCGCAGCTCGCGCCAGGCGCCGTCGACCAGCCCGCGGGTCTGCACCTCGGCAGCGTGCAGCACCGCTCGCGAACCGTCCAGCCGCACCTCGCGCGGCAACGCGGCGAGTTCGACGTCGAGCGCATCGCCCAGCGAGTGCGCCGGGTCGGTGGAGACGACGAGCACCTTGCCGCCGTGCCCGGCGACGCGGGCCGCGGTGGCGGCGGCGAGGGTGGTCTTGCCCACCCCGCCTTTTCCGGTGAACAGCAGGATTCGCAACGGATGCTTGCTTACTTCGTGCCTTCGACGCGGCGCTTGAGCTCCTTCAGCGCCGTATCCATGATCATCTTCTCGGCCTTGCGCTTGAACAGGCCGATCATCGGGATCGCCAGGTCCACCGCCAGGCTGTAGGTCACCTCGGTGCGGTCGCCGGACAGCGGGTTGAGCCGGTAGCTGCCGCGCTGTGCCTTCTGCACCTGGCCCTCGACGAGGTTCCAGCTCACCGACAGCCCGTCGCCCGCCCAGTCGTAGACGTTGACGTAGGTGTCCTTGACCACTCCGGCGTCCAGCACGAAGCGCACCCGCTCCGCGTCACCGCCCGAGGTCTGCGAGAGCACCTCGGTCTCCTTCACCGCTTCCGCCCACTCCGGGTAGGCGCCGAAATCCGCGATGGCTGCCATGATCTGCGCGGCCGGCGCCTCGATCACGATGGACTGGGTGGACTGATCGACCATGCGCCGCAGGTTACCGGGTGCGGGCAGCGGTAGCGGCGTGGAGGAGCAGGGTTTTTGCTCACCTTCACCAGCGGAGCACGTAGGGCCGCCCGGTGCGCTGGAAATGCCCGACGTTGACGCACTCGGTGCGCCCGATCCGCATGCGCCGCGCCAGCGGCTGGTGCACGTGCCCGAACAGCGACCACCGCGGCCGGTCTGCGGCGATCCGCCGGACCAGCGCGGCCGAGCCGCTCTCCGGCCGCCGCGCCACCACGTCGTAGGTCAGCTCCGGCACGGCGGGCGGCAGGTGGGTGCACAGCACGTCCACTTCGGGCAGCGCTGCGACGGCCGCGTCGTACTCGTCCTCGGGCCGCAGGTACGGCACCCAGGCGGCGTGGCGGCGCAGCGTCGCACCCGCAGGCAGCACGGTGCCGCCGACGAAACCGAAGGTCAGGCCGCCGATTTCGGCGCTCTCCCCGTCGAGCACCCGGATGCCGTCGCGGACGAACTCCGGCCACAGGTGCGGCGCGTCGACGTTGCCCGGGGTGGCGTAGGTGGGCGCGGTGAGCGCCGCGAACAGCTCGGCGTACTGCTCGCGCACGGCTTCCTCGACCACCGCCGCCGGATCGGTCAGCCCGGCCCACAGCGAGCGCACGTAGGCGCCGAACTCCGGGCCGCGCTGGCTGCGCCGCAGCTCGGCGAACCGGGCCACCTTCTCCGGGCCGAACACCCGCCCGAGGATGCCCTTGCCGTGGTCGTGGTAGTCGACGAAGTCGATCAGGTCACCGAGCACCACGAGCGCGTCGGCGCCGTCCCCGGCCCGCTTGAGGTCCTCGACGTTGCCGTGGACGTCCGAAACGACGTGGACGCGCAAGTCCAACTCCCCTCCGCCGACAACTCCTCCCCTCGAACCTAATCCGTTCGAGGGCCGCTTTGGGAGCACCCGATGCCCACCTGCACCGTTCGAGCGGCGCAAGCCGCCAACCGGCGGCACCATGCCGATCATCGGGGCAACTACGCTGTGTTGGCTGGAGCGGGCGCACAACGGGGACTACCGCTCAGTAACTATCGGCGTTAGGTTTGTGCCCCACTGACTGGTGTGTTTTGGGAGGTTTCGACGTGCGAGAGTTCAGCGCACCCGCCACAACGACTGTGGCCGAGGACGAGAACCTCACCGACATGGTGTGGGCCAACGCGGAGCGCTTCGGCAGCACGGTGAGCTTCCGGCGCCGGGTGGACGGCACCTGGGTCGACGTCACCGCCGCCGACTTCGCCGCGCAAGTGCTGACGGTGGCCAAGGGCCTGGTCGCCGCAGGCCTGGAGCCCGGTGACCGGGTCGGCCTGATGTCGCGGACCCGGTACGAGTGGAGCCTGCTGGACTTCGCGATCTGGACGGCCGGCTGCGTCACGGTGCCGATCTACGAGACGTCTGCGGCCGACCAGGTCGAGTGGATCCTCACCGACTCCGCGGCCAAGGCCGTGATCGTGGAGAGCGAGGCGCACCGCGCCGAGGTGGACAAGGCCGTGGGCCGGCTCTCCGAGGTCTCCCACGTCTGGCAGATCGACGGCCCGACCAGCGGCGGAGCCGCCGGAGCGGTCGACGAGCTGACCGCGCTCGGCGCGGAGGTCGAGGACCGCGACGTGCACCTGCGCCGCCGCGCGGTGCGCGCCGAGGACGTCGCGACGCTGATCTACACGTCGGGCACCACCGGCCGCCCCAAGGGCTGCGTGCTCACGCACCGCAACATGCTCGCCGAGGTGCGCGCGGACATCGAGGCCTTCCCGCAGCTGACCCGGCCCGGCAACTCGATGCTGATGTTCCTGCCGATGGCGCACGTGCTGGCCCGCGCGATCACCGTGATGTGCGTGTACGGCAGGGTCACCCTCGGCCACACCAGCGACATCAAGGACCTCGTCACCGACCTCGGCTCGTTCCGGCCGACGTTCGTGCTGGCGGTCCCGCGGGTGTTCGAGAAGGTCTACAACACCGCCAAGCAGAAGGCGCACGGCAGCGGCAAGGGCCGGATCTTCGACGTCGCCGAGGACACCGCGGTCGCGTTCAGCCGCGCCCAGGAGGAGGGCGGCCCGGGCCTGGGACTGAAGCTCAAGCACGCGCTGTTCGACAAGCTCGTGTACGGCAAGCTCCGGGCGGCCCTCGGCGGCCGCTGCATAGCGGCGGTATCCGGCGGCGCGCCGCTGGGCGAGCGGCTCGCGCACTTCTTCCGCGGCGTCGGCGTGCCGGTGCTGGAGGGCTACGGGCTCACCGAGACGACCGCCGCGGCCGCGGTGAACGTGGAGAGCGCGTTCAAGGTCGGCACCGTCGGCAAGCCGGTGGCGGGCACGTCGGTGCGCATCGCCGAGGACGGCGAGGTGCTGATCAAGGGCGACGTGGTGTTCAAGGAGTACTGGAACAACCCGACCGCCACCAAGGAGTCCCTCGAGGACGGCTGGTTCCACACCGGCGACCTCGGTTCGCTGGATGCCGAGGGCTTCCTGAAGATCACCGGCCGGAAGAAGGAGATCATCGTCACCGCGGGCGGCAAGAACGTCGCCCCGGCGATGCTGGAGGACGCGCTGCGGGCGCACCCGCTGATCAGCCAGTGCATGGTGGTCGGCGACCAGAAGCCGTTCATCGGCGCGCTGATCACCCTCGACCCGGAGTTCCTGCCGTCCTGGCTGGCGAACAACTCCCGGCCGGAGAAGACCCCGGCAACCGAGCTGATCGACGACCCGGACCTGCGCGCCGAGGTGCAGAAGGCCGTCGACGAGGCCAACAAGGCGGTGTCCCGGGCGGAGCAGATCAAGCAGTTCCGGATCCTGCCGGAGGACTTCACCGAGGCCACCGGCGAGCTGACGCCGAGCATGAAGCTCAAGCGGAACAAGGTCGCCGAGAACCACGCGGCCACCATCGAGGCGATCTACTCGTAGCAGGCTCGTTGCAGCACTGAGGGCCGCCGGTTTCCCGCGAAATCGGCGGCCCTCAGCGGCGCTGCTGGCCGCGACCGGGGTCAGCGCGTTCTTACTGACCGCTGAGCGTCACCCTGCACGCCGCCTGGGACGCGTCGCACTTCGGTCGGCGAACCGGCCGACTGGGCGCGGTCGAACCCCGATCCCGCGATGCGGATCGCCGACGACGCCTTGACCAACCTCAGCTGGCCCAGGAGATCAACCGAAGGTGTGACGGAGATCGGCTCGCCAGCCGGCCACCAGCTGGGCCCTGGTGAGGCCCGTCTCCTCGCGCAGGGCATCGTCCACTTCGGCCGGTGAGCCGGTGGCCGCCACGCGGCGGTAGAGGTCTACCAGGCGTCGTTCGCCGAGCCGGTCGGCGAGGTGGCTCACCACCGACCAGGACTGCTGGTAGGCCAGGTCCAGGCGACGCCCGGCCTGGTGGAACTCGCGGTCGTCGGGCAGCCTCGTCGGCGGCCCGGCCTCGTGGAGCCTGCGGATGAGGTCCGGGGCGATGTCCTTCGGCGCCACCCCGCTGCCGCGGTAGCCGACGTAGTCGGCGAAGCCCTCCAGCATCCACATCGGAGCGTCGGCCGCCGTGTCCGCGCGGGCCGCGACGTGGGTGATCTCGTGCCGCAGCACCACGCGCAGGGCCTGGTCGGAGAGCCGGTCGGCCGCCTTGGGGTTGAGCACCACCCGCTGGCCCTCCGCCCGGCGAGCGTCGGTGTCCACCCGGTCGGCCACCGCGACGGCCGCGATGCCGTCCACCGCGAACTCCGGCCCCACCAGCGAACGCAGCTCCTCCTGGGACGCCGGGACCAGCACGCCCACGCGCCGGGTCCAGTCCGGTCCCCAGACCGCCGTCACGTCCGCCACGGCATCGTCCAGCAGCCGGGAGACCCGCTCCACCGGTTCCGGGTCGTGGCCGATGACCATGCCGGTGGCGGTGCGCTGCACGTGGCAGAGCCCGAAGTCCCACGGGCCCCGCCAGGCGCCGGCGTCGTCCGCGAGGTACCAGGAACCGCCGCGCCGGGCGAACACGTAGCCGAGCGTCCGCTGGGTCGGCGCACCGTCCACATCGGTCAGCGCGTAGCGCAGCACCACCTGCGGGGCCCAGGTCTCGTCCGCCGCGGGCACCGGCGGCCGGTCACCGGCCGCGCCGTCGAGCTCGTAGCTCCACTCGGTCGCCGGGATCGTCGTGAGGTTGCGGAAGAGCTCGTGCTGGCGCCGCTGGAAGTCCGGCGGCGACTGAGGGTCCACTGTGGTCGCGAACGCCGCCTCGTCACCGGCCTGGACCGCGGCGGCCCGCCGCTCCAGCAGGTCCCGCACCGCCGCGTCCGGCGTCGCAGGCACGGCGAAGCCGGCGCGCACCGACGCGGTGTGCGGAAGGTCCGGCAACGGCAGCGGAATCGTGGAAACCCCGGCCAGCACGGCGCCGGCGGCGACTACCGCCAGCCACGCCCGAAACACTCCCGGTGCATGCACGGGGCGCATGGTATTCCCGATCACATCGGCGGCCCGTCCGGGTCCCCCGACATGCGTCCGGGGCCGGCACCTGGTGGCGCCGGCCCCGAATGCGGAACGTCAGCTCAGCCCGCGACGCGGCGGATCGCCGTCACCGGACCGATCTTCTTGTAGTCGGTCACCTTGACGACGTCGCCCTCGGTCGGGGCGTGCACCGCCTTGCCGTTGCCGATGTACATGGAGACGTGGCTGACCGGGCTGTAGTAGAAGATCAGGTCGCCCGGCCTGAGGTCGCTCGCCGACACGCTGCGGCCCTGGGTGACCTGGGTCTTGGTCGAGCCGCCGATCGTCACGCCGGCCTGCTTGTAGGCCCAGTACGTCAGCCCGGAGCAGTCGAAGGTCGACGGCCCCTTGGCGCCCCACACGTAGTCGGAGCCCTGCTTGCCCAGCGCGGCGTTGACCGCCTGGACGGCCGCACCGGCACCGGCGATCGAGCCGACACCGGTATCGCCGTCAGACTGCAGCGAGTCGCGATCGGCGTCGCTGAGCTGGTTGTAGCGCTGCCTGGCCTTGGCGATCTGGTCGTTCATCGCCTTGGTCTTCTGGTCCAGCTCGTCGGCGATGCGCGCGGCATCGGCCTCGGCCTGCACGGCGCGGTTGCGGGCGTCCTGCGCGGCGCGCTCGGCGGTCTCCGCCTGCTGCCGGGCCGTGGACAGCGCCTTGACCGCGTCGTTGTTGTCCTTGGCCAGCGCGTCCAGCGCGGACGCGCGGTTGAGGAAGTCTTCCGGGGTCTCGCTCACCAGCAGCGCCGACAGCTTGTTCAGCCGGGCACCCTGGTAGGACGCGTGGGTGAGCTGGTCGACCTGGCCGCGGAACCGCTCTTCCTCGGCTCGGGCCTGGTTGGCGACCTGCTCGGCCTGGCCGGCCTCCTGGTTCGCCCGATCCAGCTCCGCTCTCTTGGCGTCGTGGTCGTCTTCGGCCTTCTTCGCTTCTTCGGTGAGCTGCTCGGCCTGGTGCTGGAGCTCCTGCACCTGCTTCGCCGCGTCCGACGCGTTGTTCGGGAGTTGTGGGTCTGCGAGCGCCGGCCCGGAGGTCATGCCAACGACGGCTGCGACCGCGGTTGCGGCCAGGGCACCTCGCAAAGAGCGCTTAAGTCGGTGCGACTCCACGTCGCGCACTGCTCCTTCTGCTCGCCCGCTTACCGGTCGGCTGCCCCCTGCCCGACACGGCCCGACTCCCCGACAAGCCGGTTCAACGGTGCCCCGCGGGCCGCCCGGTCTGGGCAACTGATCGCCACGAGGTCCCGAGTAGGTTACGAAAGGTGAGCCGCAAGGTCCAGAAGTGGGTCCAAAAATTTGTGCCTTCGTGCACAAGACCTCTAACGGATGAGAGTCATGCGCTCACGGTGACGGATCATGCAGGCCGGTCACCTGGAATTGTTGTATTCGAACCCACTCGATCGAGAGACGCACGACACGCTGGTGATCGGTTATGACATCGGCCACGCGCCCGCGAATCGCCAGGCGGTCGATTGCGTCGGCAAGCTGCTAGACGCGGTTGAGCCGGGCCAGCAACATCGCGGACGAAACGGCGTAGGCGCCGCGCCGGCGGACCGAGGTGACCACGGCCCGGTCCGAGGTCGCGACCACTACCTGCCGCCCCTTCGGCTCGGCGGAAACGAGGTCCCGGATCACGTCGTCGGCCTGCACCCCGGGCTCGCTGAACAACACCCGGACCCCGCGCGGGCCGGCGGTCGGCACCGCCAGCACGTCGGCGCCGTCGAAGACGACGGTGACCTCGGCGCCGGTCCGCGCCGACAACGCGGCGAGCTGGTGCGCCAACCGATCCCGCTGATCGGACAGCGGCAGTTCCGGATACCCGGTCTTGGTCACGTTGTAGCCGTCGACGATCAGGTGCACGGCGGGCAGCGCCAGCAACCGGTCCAGCGCGGCGACGTCCGGCACCTCACCGGTCGCGCCGGAATGCGCCCTGACGCGCTGCACGACGTCCGCGGGCCGAGGCCCGCTCCCGCTCGCCCCCAGCTCGCGCCTCAGGCCGCCTACGGCGCCCTCCAGCGTCTCCAGCAGCAGCGCCAACCGCACCTCGTCGCCCTGACGGGCTTCTCGGGCGGACTGCCGCGCCACCTCGACCTCGGAGCTCGCGCGCTCCGCGCGCCGCCGCTCCTCCTGCGCTCGCGTCCGCTCGCGGTCGCGCTCCGCGCCGATCTCCTCGATCTCCGCCTCGTGCTCCGCACGGATCTTCGCCAGCTCGCCGCGCGCATGCTCCGCGGCGTCCTTGGCTTCCTTGAGCCGCACACCCTGCTCACGCAGGCGCTTGCGCAGCCGGTCCGCCTCCGAGCTGTTCTCGTTGCCTACGCGCTCGGCAGCGTTCTTGGCCTCGGCGAGCTCTCCGCGCAAGCGCTCGACGTCGGCGGTCAGCCGCTCGACCCGCGCCGTCGCGGAGTCGCGCTCGCCGCGCAACTGGCCCTGCTCCGCGCGGAACGCGATCAGTTCTACGTAGTGCGGCGCGATCGGCGAGCCGAGCAGCACGGTGGCCGCGGCGACCACGACCGGATCGGGGTCGTCCAGGGCGAGCGCCTCCGGGCGGTGGTTGCCGCACCAGTCCACGACCGCGGTGCGGAACACCCCGGAGTCGCGCAGCGCCGCGATCAGCGCCGACTGGCCGAGCTTGGCCCGCTTGGCCGGCGCGAAGCGGACCACCGGGCGGAGCTGGGCCGGCACGTCCGACGCGCGCATCTCGGCCAGCGAGCAGGCCGCCAGTTCCGCCAGCCGCAGGCGCAGCGGACCGGGCAGCCCGTCCCAGTCGACGGGCGGGCCACCGCCGGCCTGCTGTGCACTGTCCACAGCAGACTCGTCGGGCGTTGGGGCGTCGGTTGCCCCTGGCTTCGGCGGTACCACCCCCACAGGCTAATGGCCCAGGTCCCAGAACCCCGCATCCACCTGGCCTGTCGGTAGCAGGACGTAACGTGATCGCCGATGTCCGCGCACCCGCAACTGTCCTTCGACGAGATGCTCACCGCCGAGGAAGTCCCGCTGCACGAGGTGACTTTCGTCGTCGTCGACCTGGAGACCACCGGCGGTGACCGCAACGAGGACGCGGTGACCGAGATCGGCGCCGTCAAGGTCCGCGGCGGCGAAGTGCTCGGCGAGTTCGCCACGCTGGTCAACCCGGAGCGCGGCATCCCGCCCGCGGTCGTGTCGATCACCGGCATCACCGAGGCGATGGTCGTCGAAGCGCCTCGCTTCGACACGGTGCTGCCCGCCTTCCTGGAGTTCAGCCGCGGCAGCGTGCTGGTGGCCCACAACGCGCCGTTCGACATCGGGTTCCTCCGCGCCAACTGCGAGCGGCTCGGGCTGCGGTGGCCGAAGCCGCAGGTGGTGGACACCGTGCGGCTGTCCCGCCGGGTGCTGACCAGGGACGAGACGCCCAACCACAAGCTCGGCACCCTCGCCCGGGTGCTCAACGCCCGCACCGTTCCGGTGCACCGCGCGCTGGACGACGCGCGCGCCACCGTGGACGTGCTGCACGCCCTGCTGGAGCGGGTGGGCGCGCTCGGGGTGCGAACGCTGGAGGACCTGCTCGGTCACCTGCCCGACGTCGCGCCGCAGCAGCGGCGCAAGCGCGGCCTCGCCGACGGGCTGCCGAACTCGCCGGGCGTCTACCTCTTCCGCGGGCCGAAGGACGAGGTGCTCTACGTGGGCACGGCGACCGACCTGCGACGGCGCGTCCGCCAGTACTTCACCGCCGGGGAGCGGCGCAGCCGCGTCAAGGAGATGGTGCTGATCTCCGAGCGGGTCGATCACGTGGAGTGCGCTCACCCGCTGGAGGCCGAGGTGCGGGAGCTGCGGCTGCTGGCCGCGCACCAGCCCCGCTACAACCGGCGGTCGAAGTTCCCGCAGCGCGCCTGGTGGGTGGTGCTGACCGACGAACCGTTCCCCCGCCTGTCGGTGGTGCGCGTCCCGAAACCCGATGCGCTGGGGCCGTTCGGCTCCCGCCAGGCGGCCGCCGCCGCCGTCGAGGCGCTGCAATCCGCCGTGCCGGTGCGCCGGTGCACCGAACGCATCTCGGCGCGCGAACCCAGCGGCCGTCCGTGCGCCCTGTACGAGCTGGGGCGCTGCGGAGCGCCTTGCGCGGGGCGGCAGAGCGCCGCCGAGTACGAGCCCGCGGTGATCTCCATCCAGGACGTCATCCGCGGCCGCAGCTCCGACCTGCTGGAGCAGCTGCGGGGCGAGCTCGACCGGCTGTCCGAGGCACAGCGCTTCGAAGACGCCGCCGCGCACCGCGACCAGCTGGCCGCGCTCGTGCGGTCGTTGGACCGCGGGCAGCGGCTGGCCGCCCTGACGGGCGTGCCCGAGCTCGTGGCGGCCCGGCCGGACGGCCGCGGCGGCTGGCACCTGTCGGTGATCCGGCACGGGCGGCTCGCGGCCGCGGGCAACGCGCGGCGCGGCGTCCCGCCGATGCCGATCGTGAACCTGCTGCAGGCATCGGCTGAGACCGTCATCCCCGGCGCCGGGCCGCTGCACGGCACGACCGCCGACGAGGCTCGCGTCGTCTACCGCTGGCTGACCACCGGGGGCACCCGCATGGTCCGGTGCAGCATCCCGTGGGCCGAACCGGCCGGTGCCGCCGGATCCTGGCGCACCTGGCTGGAGAAGGCCACCACCGGCCGGACCCCCTACGCCGCCATCGACTGACGGCCGAGCTCACCCGGTCATGTCCAGGGCGGCGATCACCTTCGTCGGCCGGATGCGGACCACCAGCTCGCCGGGCACCCCGTTGCGGCGGCCGAACTCCTCCGCCCGGTCCCGCCCCATGTAGCGGCCGCCGATCTCGGTCGCCGTCCGCAGCAGCTCGCCGGGCTCCTCGGACGTCACCGCGACGCCCTGCACCTGCACGAAGGCGTAAGGCGGCTCGGGCAGGTCGACGCACAGCACGAGCCGCGGATCGCGAGCGATCGCACGGCCCTTCGCGGTGTCCTTGCCGGTGTTGAACACCACCTCGTCGCCGTCCAGCACGAACCACACCGGCGCGACCAGCGGTCGCCCGTCGCTCGCGGTGAAGCCGAGCTTGCCGGTGCGGGTGCCCGCTTCGAGGAAGGCGCGGATTTCTGGATCCCTGATCGTTGCCACGCCGGAGAACGTAGTCGCCCCTCGCCCGCCGCGCGATCGCTCCGAAAACGACGAGGCCCGGCACCCTCTCGGGTACCGGGCCTCGTGCGTGCTCGTCTTACTCGGTGGGCTGCTGCGGCTTGCCCGCCGTCAGCTCGCGCTCCGCGTCGCGGGCCACGTCGTCGTGCCGAGCGCGCTCCAGCGCTGCGGTCTCCTCGGACGGGTCCGGGGTGAGCAGGCTGCCCTTCACCGGGCGGCCGGCCGCGCCGAGCTTGTTCATCTTCTTCGGCACCGGAGCGCCCTGGTAGGGCAGCGCCTCCGGGTGGCCGTGGTCGTCCACCGGGCCCAGCGGCTGGTGGACCTCGATGAACTCGCCGTGCGGCAGGCGCTTGATAACGCCCGTCTCGACGCCGTGGTCCAGCACCTCGCGGTCGCTGTGCTGCAAGCCCAGGCAGACCCGGTAGGTGATGTAGTACGCCAGCGGCGGGAGAACCAGCAGGCCGATGCGGCCGGCCCAGGTCATCGCGTTCAGCGAGATGTTGAACTGGAACGCGACGATGTCGTTCGCACCCGAGATCATCAGCACGCCGAACAGCGTCAGCGCCATCATGCCGAGGCTGGTGCGGACCGGCGCGTCACGCGGCCGCTGGAGCAGGTTGTGGTGCGCGTTGTCCTTGCTGAGCTTGCGCTCGATCAAGGGGTAGGTCATCAGCAGCGTGAACAGGATGCCCATGCCGATGACACCGGCGAAGAACACCGGCGGAACCGTGTACGGCCCGAGGTAGAGCTCCCACGCGGGCCAGATCCGCAGGATGCCGTCCGCCCAGATCAGGTACCAGTCGGGCTGCGAGGCCGCCGACACCTGGGAGGCGTTGTACGGGCCGATGTTCCAGACCGGGTTGATCTGGAAGACGCCGGCCAGGATCGCGCAGACGCCGGTGACCAGCGCGAAGAACGCGCCGCCCTTGAGCGCGAAGGTCGGCATGATCCGGACGCCGACGACGTTGTTCTCCTTGCGCCGCACGCCGGGGAACTGGGTGTGCTTCTGGTACCAGACCAGCGCCAGGTGCACCGCGACCAGGCCGAGCATGACGCCCGGGATCACCAGCACGTGCAGCACGTACAACCGCGGGATGATCTCCGTGCCCGGGAACTCACCGCCGAACAGCGCCCAGTGGATCCAGGTGCCGAGCACCGGGATCGACAGCACGATGCCGGACAGGGTGGCGCGGATACCGGTGCCGGAGAGCAGGTCGTCCGGCAGCGAGTAGCCGAAGAAGCCCTCGAACATGCCCAGCATGAACAGCAGGGCACCGATGGTCCAGTTGCTCTCGCGCGGGCGGCGGAAGGCACCGGTGAAGAACACCCGGAACATGTGCGCCGCCATCGCCGCGACGAACAGCAGCGCCGCCCAGTGGTGCAGCTGCCGGATGAACAGGCCGCCGCGCACCTCGAACGAGATGTTCAGCGTCGTCTCCATCGCCCGGGACATCGGGACGCCCTGGAGGTTCTGGTAGACGCCGTTGTAGACGACCTCCTCCATGGAGGGGTCGAAGAACAGCGTCAGGTAAACGCCCGTCACGATCAGGATGATGAACGTGTAGAGCGCGATCTCCCCGAGCAGGAACGACCAGTGCGTGGGGAAGACCTTGTTGAGCTGCCGCCGCATGCCCTTGGCCAGCTGGTACCGCGAGTCGAGCTCGTCGGCCGCGGTGGCCACCTTGCGGTACGCAGCGCTCTCCGACTTCGTCGGTTGAGTGATCGAACTCATGCGTTACGCTCCCAGTATGCCGGGCCGACCGGTTCGATGAAGTCGCCCTTGGCCACGAAATAGCCCTCTTCGTCCACCGCGATCGGCAGCTGGGGCAGTGCCCGGGTGGCCGGACCGAACACCGGTTTGGCGTAGGTGTTGACCACGTCGAACTGCGACTGGTGGCACGGGCAGAGCAGGCGCCCGGTCTGCTGCTCGAACAGCGAGGTCGGGCAGCCGACGTGGGTGCAGATCTTCGAGTAGGCGTAGTAGTCGCCGTAGTTGAAGTCTTCCTGCCCCTTGCGCTTGACCGGCTGGCTGCCGGGGCGAAGCCGGATCAGCATGACCGGCGCGTCGCCCTTCTTCATCGAGGCCTCGAGCTCGTGCTCGTCGTGCCGCATGGACTCGCGGAACGGGAAGACGGTCTCGAAGCCACCCGCGTCGATGTCCTCCGGCCGCAGCAGGGAGATCTCGTGCGGGTTGCCGGTGTTGCGGCGCAGGTAGGTCTTCTCGCCGTTCTCCGACAGCCACTCGGTGTGCTGCAGTGACTCCGGGCCTTCGGTCGCCCACGGGTTGCGGACCAGGCCGCCGATGGCGAACACGCCCGCGCCGACGCCGAACGCACCGGCGCCGAAGCCCGCGGTGCGGCGGATCATCGACCGGCGGGAGATGCCGCTGCGGACGCCCGAGTCGGCGAGCAGCGCGGCGGTGGTCTGCCGGTCGACCTCGTCGGAGCCGTGACCGTCGTGCCGCTGCTGGACGGCGACCTCGTGCGGGATGAACTTCTTCTGGTACTGCACGACGCCGATGCCGACGGCCAGGATCGACAGGCCGAAGAAGAAACCGATCAGCGGGTTGTACAGCGAGTAGATGAAGTGCGCGCGCTCGTCCGACGGCGGCTGGTAGCTCCACGGCCAGAACACGAAGACCGCGATGAACGCCAGCGCCGACAGCCCGGCGAGGGTGAACCAGGCGGCGACCGCGCGCTCCGCGCGGCGCTCGGCCCGGGTCCCCTGGACGGGGAAGTTGTCCCGGTACTCGACGAGCTCGACGTCGTCGAGCGCCAAGCCCAGCCGGACCTTCTCGTCGCGGCTCATCTCGGCCAGTTCGGCCTCTGTGTATTCCTTGTTCTGCTCACTCATGCCCTGGCTCCGATCCACAGGGTGAGGCCGATCAGCGCGCCGAGCCCGACCACCCAGGCGATGACGCCTTCCGGCCCGGGCCCGTAGCCGCCCAGGTCGTTGCCACCCGGGTTGTTGTTTCCGTCGGTGACCGACTTGATGTAGCCGATGATGTCCTGCTTCTCCTCCGGCGTGAGCTGCCGGTCCGAGAACTTCGGCATGTTCTGCGGGCCGGTGAGCATCGCCTCGTAGATCTCGCGCTCGGTCGCCTCGTGGAGGTTCGGCGCGAACTTGCCGGAGGACATCGCGATGCCGCGCCCGGTGAAGTTGTGGCAGGACGCGCAGTTGAGCCGGTAGAGCTCGCCGCCGCGCGCGGTGTTGCCGCCCTGCAGCGCCTCGCCCGTCTTCTTCGGCGACTCCGGCCCACCGCCGTAGGTCTGCACGTAGGCGGCGAGCGCGTCGATCTCTTCCGGGTTGAACTTCGGCGGCTTGCGCGTCGCCTGCGCTTCCTGGCGGACCATCGGCATCCGGCCGGTCGCGACCTGGAAGTGCACGGCGGCCTCGCCGACGCCGACCAGGCTCGGACCGCGGTCCTGGACGCCCTGCAGGTTCGAGCCGTGGCAGGAGATGCAGGCGTTGTTGTAGAGCTGCTCGCCCTGCCTCACCAAAGCCGGGTCCGCAGCGGCGTGCGCGGTCTGCGGCTCGGGAGTCACGACGGTGTACAGCCCACCGGCACCCACCAGCGCGATGCCCAACGCCAGTACACCGGAGATCCGCCGCTTAAGCTTCGAGCCCGCGCGGTTCCGTTTCTTGTTGGTGGTCATGAGAGCGGCAACCCTTGCTGTCCGGTTCGGGGTGTTCGGTTTCGACCTCGTTCGAGAAGCCGATCACAGGGACCTTGCTTCATGGGCCAAGGACCCTGCTTCATCCATCAGGGGACGAGGTAGATCACGGCGAACAGCCCGATCCACACGATGTCCACGAAGTGCCAGTAGTACGACACCACGATGGCCGCGATGGCCTGGGCCGGCGTGAACTTGCTGAGCTTCGTCCGGATGATCAGGAAGACGAAGGCGATCAACCCACCGATGACGTGCAGACCGTGGAAGCCGGTCGTCATGTAGAAGACCGTGCCGTACGCCGACGAAGCGATCGTGGTCGCGTGCTCGGTGACCAGGGTGTAGTACTCACCGGCCTGCCCGAGCACGAAGATCGTGCCCATGATCAGGGTGATCACGTACCACCGGCGGAGACCGAAGACGTCGCCGCGCTCCGCCGCGAACACGCCCCACTGGCAGGTGAACGAGGACGCCACCAGGATGATCGTGAACGGGAGGGCGTACGGGAGGTTCAGCTCGGTGGGCGGTGGTGGCCACTCGCCCTCGCTCTGCGCCTTCACCGTGAAGAACATGGCGAAGAGCCCAGCGAAGAACATCAGCTCGCTGGCCAACCAAACGATGGTGCCTACGCTGACCATGTTCGGCCGGTTCAGCGAATGCACGCGTTGACTGATTGAGGGCGCTGCCGTTGTCACGCGACGCATTATGTCTTGCACGTTTTCCCCTCGCGCCCTCGGGTCCGGCCGTCCGCCGGAGGGTGATCGGATTGCAACCCGGAGGTAACGCACCGTGAAAGGCATCCGCGCGAGCTGGTCGGCCTTCAGAGCGGGCCGCCGCGCCCGGAGCAGGCCCGTGATCAGCATCGACGACCCCGGCCTGGAGATCGTCGTGACCGCGTTCGACGAAACCGAGGCGGCCTCGGCCGTCCTCGCGCGGTCGGCCCGCTGGCACCCCGGACTACCTGCGGTGTTGCGCCACCACCTGACCCTCCCGGATCACTCGATCGAGTCGGCACGGGCCCTGCTGGACGCCGACGGCTGGTCCGTTCGCCCTGGTGGGCGCGGTGAAGAGCACGCCGCTCGCCCTGGTGGGCGCGGTGAAGAGCACGCCGCGCCGGGCCTGGCCGCACTGATCGCGCTCCGTGTCCAGCAACTCGATGCGTTGCATTGCTCACAGGAGAGCTCCCGGATGGCCGGTCTCGCCCAGCGGCACGGCGGCGAATCCTTCGGCTGGGACGCGCTGCAACCCGCCGCGGACCGGCCGAGCTGATCGACTTCCGGTTGATCGATTTGCCCGGGCGGCTACTGTTCGCCCCGGTCGGGCCGATAGCATCCGACGGACCCATCCTGCGCCGACCAGCGAGGAGCTAGTGATGAGCACACCGACCACGAACGTTCTCGTGTTCAGCCATCGCCCCGAGGTCCGGGAGGCGATCATCACAGCGATCGGGCGCCGCCCGGCCCCGGATCTCGCGCGGCTGCACTACGTCGAGGCCGGCACCGTCGCGGACGTGCTCAGCGAGGTCGACGCGGGACGCGTGGACCTGGTGATCCTGGACGGCGAGGCGCAGCCGACCGGCGGCATGGGCGTGTCGAGGCAGCTGAAGAACGAGATCGATCAGTGCCCGCCGGTGGTGGTCGCGGTGCGCCGCAAGGACGACCGATGGCTGGCGACCTGGTCCCAGGCCGACGCGGTCCTGGTGCACCCGCTGGACCCGCTCGCCGCCGCGGAGACGGTCGCAGAGGTCCTGCGCTCGCAGGGCAAGCCGGTACCCGCCTGACCGCGCGTTGCGGGATGATTTGCGCAGCGGCGCGGCCACCCGGGCGGGAGGCACCGCCGCTGCGGGGCGCGCGGCCCCGGGCCGCCGCTCGCTGAAGACCCGCTCGCTGAAGACGGAGTGAAGAACGTGGGAACCAAGGCGGGAAACTGGGCGGGACTGCTGGGCAGCCTCGTCGCGGGTGAGGATCTCTCCGCGGAGGACACCGCCTGGGCGATGGACCTGATCATGTCCGGCGAGGCCAGCCCCGCGCGGATCGCGGCCTTCGTGGTCGCGCTGCGCGCCAAGGGCGAGACGCCCGCCGAGGTCCGCGGCATGGCCGACGCCATGCTCGCGCACTCTCGGCCCCTGGAGATCACGCAGCGCGCGGTGGACATCGTCGGCACCGGCGGCGACCGCTCCGGCAGCGTGAACATCTCCACGATGGCCGCGATCGTGCTCGCCGCCTCCGGCGTCACCGTGGTCAAGCACGGCAACCGGGCCGCCTCGTCGAAGTGCGGCACGGCGGACGTGCTGGAGGAGCTCGGCGTCGCCATCGACCTGGTGCCCGAGGGCGTGCGGCGCTGCATCGACGAGGTCGGCATCGGCTTCTGCTTCGCGCCGGTGTTCCACCCGGCGTTCAAGCACGCGGGCGGGCCCCGCCGCGAGATCGGCATCCCGACGGCGTTCAACGTGCTCGGGCCGCTGACCAACCCGGCGCGGCCGGCGGCCGGCCTGATCGGCTGCGCCGACCCGCGGATGGCGCCGGTGGTGGCCGAGGTGTTCGCCGCCCGCGGCAATTCCGCGCTGGTGGTGCGCGGCGACGACGGCATGGACGAGATCACCACCACGGCCGCCAGCACGGTGTGGGCGGTGCACGACGGCACGGTCCGCGAGGACCGGCTCGACCCGCGGGACTTCGGCATCCCCCTCAGCCGCCCGGAGGACCTGCAGGGCGGCGACGCGGTGGTCAACGCGAAGGCGGTCCGCGACCTCCTGGCCGGCGCCAAGGGCCCGGTGCGGGACGCTGTGCTGCTCAACGCGGCCGGCGCGGCCGTGGCCTACGACGGGCCGGGAACGGATCTCAGCGGCCAGCTCAGCGCCGGTTTGGAGCGCGTCGCGAACGCGATCGACTCCGGTGCCGCCGCGGACCTCCTCGACCGCTGGGCGGCCCGCTCCAGCGCTCTCCGCGCCCAGCTCGGCGCCTGAACCTCTCGTGAACGCTGAAGCCGGTCCTGAACGCTCACGAGGGGTCGGTCACTGGTCTTCGAGGCCGATGGAGAACGCGGCCTCGGTGTCCTTGCGGGAGTAGGAGCGGAACGCGATGTGGGTGTCGGTGCCCAGGACGCCTTCGACCTTGTTGATCCGGCCCGGCACGATCTCGGCCAGGTCCTCGTGGCGGGACACCCGCAGCATCGCGATCAGGTCGACGTCGCCCGCGCAGGAGTAGACCTCGTCCACGCCGTCGAGGTCGGCGATCTCCTGGGCCGCCTCGGTCAGGCGGTCGGCGGCGGTCTGGATCAGCACGATCGCGGTGATCACGGCAAAAACCTCCTGCTGCGGGTTCGCGGCCTCGAAGGGCGCTGGAAAGATCCTATCGGGTTGCTCCGGGATGCGGCGTCAGCCGCATCCGGTGCGGGACCCAGCTCGCACCGGAACGCACGCCGATCGACGAAATTGCCCCTGAACCGGCGCAGGCCCCCGGGTCCGGTGGACTCGGGGGCCTGCGTTCGGTGCGTTCGTCAGTGGTCGCTCTGGCCGGTGTGGTACTCGAACACCAGGCCCGCGACCATGATCAGCACGAAGCCGACGGCGATGACGATCATCCACACGTGGAAGAACGCCAGGGCGAGGCCGGCGAAGGCGGCGGAGGCCGCCAGGCCCACCGGCCAGTAGCTGCCCGGGCTGAAGAAGCCCAGCTCGCCGGCGCCGTCGCTGATCTCGGCGTCGGGGTTGTCCTCCGGCCGGTCCTCGATGCGGCGAGCCACGAACGAGAAGTAGCTGCCGATGATCAGGGACAGACCGCCGACCAGGATCAGCGCCACGGTGCCGACCGGCTCCTTGGCCCAGACCCCGTACACGATCGCGGACAGGAAGAAGAAGATGGTGATGTAGTTGAAGATCTTGGATTCGACCTTCATGGAGTCCTCGCTCTCACGCCGTACGCCCTGCCGAGGGCACTCCTACTTGGCCCCGACCTGACCGGACGGCACGCCGCCGGTGCGCTCGGTGTTGAACGGAACGCCGGTCACCGCGTGCGGGGTGCACAGCTCGCCGCAGTTCATGGAGCCGAGCGCCTCGGCGGCGGTGTACGGCTGGCCGGTCTGCGGGTTGACCTGCGTCCGCAGCTGCATGTACCGGTCGAACTTGTCCTGGGACAGCGCCCGCACCTCGAAGTTCATCATCGAGTGGTACGTGCCGCACAGCTCCGCGCACCGGCCGACGAAGGAACCTTCGCGGTTGATGGTGTTCTGGAAGACGTTGTCCTGGTTGTTCTTGTCCGGGTACGGGAAGGTGTCCCGCTTGAAGTGCCACTCCGGAACGAAGAACGAGTGGATCACGTCGGTCGCGGAGATGCTGTACTCGACCCGCTCGTCGACCGGGACGACCAGCAGCGGGATCTCGCTGCTGCTGCCGATGGTGCGCACCGGCTGCCCGTCCGGGGTCTTGTACTCCGGGTAGTTGAACTCCCAGTTCCACTGGAACGCGACCACGTTCACCCGCTGGTCGGGGTTGGCCGGCTTGGCCAGCACCGTGTTCTGGGTGACCGCCGTGAAGTAGAACAGCACGACGACCATCACGAACGGGATCGCCGTGTAGATCAGCTCGAGCGGCAGGTTGTACTGGAACTGCCGAGGAAGCTCCTCGTCGTTCTTCTTCTTGCGGTGGAAGGCGACTGTCCAGAAGATCAGCGCCCACACCATCACACCGACCGCGAGTGCCGCGATTACCGACCAGGTCCACAGGTTCCGCATCGCCTCGGCCTGCGGGGTGACACCCTCTGGCCAGCCGAACCGCAGGACCTCGTCGGTCGTGCAGCCCGTGGCCGCGACACCAACCAGGCCGATCAGACCAGCGACCTTGACCAGCCGTGGCACTCGGGTCCCCTCCTTCAGGCCCACTGCGCGACGCCTCCTCGTGCAAAGCTCTCCACTGCGGCCTGGTGATCACGGCCTCGTCCTGAGACGACACCGGGGATCTGCCGCCGGAATCCTGCGCAGAGCCTAGCCCAGGTGTAGCCGCGATACTGCTCCGGGGGCGTAGATCGCTGCCAGGCGCGCGAGCGCAGGCTCCGCGGGCCCCCGCGCGTGCAGCGCGCGGCCGGACGGACGGCATACTGGTGCGAGCTGTGGGGGGCTGAAGACGACACCGCCGATTCGAAGAGGTGCACCAGACGCGTGTGCGGCCTGCTTGGACTCATTTGTCCCACCGAAGAGAACGCCGGCTTCGCCGTTAACGCGGTGGCCAATGCGCTGCCGTGTCAACGACACCGGGGCCCGGACGAAAGCGACACTTGGCACGGCGGCGAGGTGGTCTTCGGCTTCAACCGGCTGTCGATCATCGACCTGGAGCATTCGCACCAGCCGCTGACCTGGGGCCCGCCGGAGACCCCGCAGCGCTACACCATCAACTTCAACGGTGAGATCTACAACTACCTGGAGCTGCGCGCCGAGCTGATCGAGCGGTTCGGGGCCCGGTTCAGCACCGACGGCGACACCGAGGTGATCGTCGCCGCGTACCACTACCTCGGTACCTCGGTGGTCGGCCGGCTGCGCGGCATGTTCGCGTTCCTCATCTGGGACAACGAGCGCAAGGTGGTCTTCGGGGCGCGCGACCCGTTCGGCATCAAGCCGCTGTTCTACGCGGCCGGGCCGGGTGGCGTGGCGTTCGCCAGCGAGAAGAAGAGCCTGCTGAGCCTGGCCAGCACGCTGCGGATCGCCGAGGAGCTGGACCACAAGGCGCTGCAGCACTACATGGTGCTGCAGTACGTGCCGGAGCCGGAGACGCTGCACCGGCAGATCCGCCGCATCGAGTCGGGTACCTCGTTCACCGTGTCCCCGGGCGGGCAGCTGGTCACCGAGCGGTACTTCCAGCCGAACTTCCAGTCCCGGCCGGTCAACACCGACGCCGACGCGCGGCGCCTGCACGATGAGATCGTCAACGTGATGCGCGACTCCGTCGCCAAGCACATGCGCGCGGACGTCACCGTCGGCTCGTTCCTCTCCGGCGGCATCGACTCCACGGCCATCGCGGCGCTGGCCAAGGAGCACAACCCGAACCTGATCACCTTCACCACCGGCTTCGAGCGGCAGGGCTACTCGGAGGTGGACGTGGCCGCCGAGTCGGCCGCGGCGATCGGCGTCAAGCACGTGGTCCGCACCGTCTCCGCCGAGGAGATGATGGAGACGCTGCCGCTGATCATCTGGTACCTCGACGACCCGGTGGCCGACCCGGCGCTGGTGCCGCTGTGGTTCATCGCCCGGGAGGCGCGCCAGCACGTCAAGGTGGTGCTCTCCGGCGAGGGCGCCGACGAGCTGTTCGGCGGCTACACGATCTACCGCGAGCCGCTGTCGCTGGCGCCGTTCGAGAAGGTGCCGGGCGCGCTGCGCAAGGCGATGGGCAAGGTCTCCACCGCCATCCCGGAGGGCGTCCGCGGCAAGGACCTGCTGCGTCGCGGCGCGCTGAGCCTGGAGGAGCGCTACTACGGCAACGCGCGCATCTTCCGCGACGACCAGCTCCGCAACGTGATGCGCAGCTTCGACCCGGGCGTGTCGCACAAGGACGTCACGGCCGGCCCGTACCGGCAGTCGGCGGGCTGGGACCCGGTGACGCGGATGCAGCACGTGGACCTGTTCACCTGGCTGCGCGGCGACATCCTGGTCAAGGCCGACAAGATGACGATGGCCAACTCGCTGGAGCTGCGGGTGCCGTTCCTGGACCCGGAGGTGTTCCGGGTCGCCAGCACCATCCCGCTGGAGCAGAAGATCACCCGGGAGACCACGAAGTACGCGCTGCGCCAGGCGATGTACCAGGTGGTGCCCGCGCACGTGATCAACCGGCGCAAGCTCGGCTTCCCGGTGCCGATCAAGCACTGGCTGCGCGACGAGATGCACGACTGGGCGCGCAACATCATCCAGCAGTCGCAGACCGACCACCTGCTCGACCGCACGGCGGTGCTGCAGCTGCTGGAGGAGCACCGCTCCGGGGTGCTGGACCACAGCCGCCGCCTGTGGGCGCTGCTGGTGTTCATGCTCTGGCACGGGATCTTCATCGAGGGCCGCCTGTCCCCCGAGGTCCCGGAGCCCCACTACCCGGTCCGCCTCTGAACGATTCCGGCAGCGAACGGCCCGTTCACCTCATCTATCGAGGCGAACGGGCCGTTCGCTTCACCACACCCGACGGACGGTCCGTTCACCGCCACCCGGAGCGAACAGGCCGTTCACCTCATCAACCGGGGCGAACGGGCCGTTCACCTCGGTCCTGGGGAGCCCGGGGTTCGGGCCCGTGCGCCGGTCAGCCGCAGTGCTCGAAGGGGCTGGCGTAGGACTTGTCACCCACCGAGCCGCCCCACTTGACGCAGGTCGTGCCCGCCTCCTGGCGGACCGGACCCGCGTAGTACGTGAAGTTGCCGGAGTCGGTGGCCCGGGTCTTCCCCTGCACCTCTAGGAACGCCGCCGTCGGCGAGGCGGTGCCGAGCGAGGTCGCCTTCAGCGTCACGACGCAGTTGTTCTTGTTCGAGGCGTTGTAGAGCAGGTAGACCGTGCCCGCGCCGGACAGGCCCGCCTCGTCGATCACGCTGTAACCGGCCCCGCACACCTCGGTCGGCGAGTACGGGTTGCCGTTGCAGTTGTTCTTGCTGGTGAACGACGTGTGGCCGTAGTAGGGCACCGCGACGCCGTTGAGCGTCGCCTTGACCACGGCGCCGTTGAGCCGCTGTTCGTAGTGCAGGTGGGGACCGGTGACGCCGCCGGTCGCGCCCGCCGTGCCGATCTTCGTGCCCAGGCTCACCTGCTGCCCCACCGACACGCTCTGGGTGGACAGGTGGGCGTAGCGGGTCCGCCAGCCGCTGCCGTGGTCGATCTCGACCCAGCGGCCGTAGCTGACGTCGCCCTCGTTCGCCACCCGGGTCACGGTGCCGGCCGCCGAGGCCAGCACCGGCATCCCGGTGATGCCGGACTTCTGGAAGTCCACCGAGTACTGCGGGTTGTGACCGCTGAAGGTCGCGGCCGTCAGGGTCTGCCCGCACTGGAATGGGACCTGGAAGTTCGGTGCGGCGGACGCGGGCGCCTGCCCGAACCCGACCACGCCGAGCGCGGCGAGCACCACCGCCGCCAGGCCCGTGCCTAATCGTCGAAACATGAACCACCTCCTGTACCAGGGGGATTCATGCGATCACGGCGGGTCGGGCAAGAACAGACCTATTAGGAGGATTCGTGGTTAATCCTTCCCGTCGACAGCCAGATCGCGGTGTCGGCGGGCAGCGTCCCGCTCCAGTCGGCCGCGCCGTCGCTGCGCAGCAGCAGGTCACCCGGCAGGTCCAGCTCGACGGGCGAGGCGCCGAAGTTCACCGCGCACGCGAAGCCCGGTTCCCGGCGGAAGATCAGCACGTCGTCCGGCGCGTCGAGCCACTGCAAGGTGCCGTCGCCGAGCGCCGGATTCCCGCGCCGCAGGGCCAAAGCGTCGCGGTAGGTCCGCAGCACCGAGCCGTCGCGGGCGTCCTGCGCGGCCACGGTCGACTCCGCCCACTCCCCCGGCACCGGGAGCCAGCTGTCCGCCGAGCCGAAGCCGAACGGCGGCCGATCGCCGGACCACGGGATCGGCACCCGGCAGCCGTCGCGGCCCCGATCGGTGCGGCCGGAGCGCTCCCAGATCGGGTCCTGCCGCACCTCGTCGGGCAGGTCCAGCACCTCGGGCAGGCCGAGTTCCTCGCCCTGGTAGACGTACACCGAGCCGGGCAGGGCGAAGCTGAACAGGGCGGCGGCGCGGGCCCGCCGCGTCCCCGGCTCGCCGTCGCCGTAGCGGGTCACCGGTCGCGACACGTCGTGGTTGCCGAGCACCCACGTCGTGGTGGCGCCGACCCGGGCGGTGGTGGCCAGCGATTCCTCGACCACGGTCCGGAAACCGGCCGCCGACCACGGCGCCTCCAGCAGCGCGAAGTTGAACGCCTGGTGCAGTTCGTCGGGCCGGACGTAGCGCGCCAGCCGCTCGCTGGTCGACGCCCACGCCTCGGCCACCCCGATGCGCGCGCCCTCGTAGGAGTCGAACAGCTGCCGCCAGTCGCGGTAGATCTCGTGCACCTCGTCCTGGTCGAAGTACGGCAGCTCGCCGCGCCCCAGCAGGGAGATCTGCTTGTCCAGCCCGGTGTCCGGCAGGTCCGGGTGCTTGATCATGCCGTGCGCGACGTCGATCCGGAAGCCGTCGACGCCGCGGTCCAGCCAGAACGCCAGCACCTTCCGGAAATCCGCGCGCACCTGGTGGTTCCGCCAGTTCAGGTCGGGCTGCTCCGGCGCGAACAGGTGCAGGTACCACTGGCCGTCGGCGAGCCTGGTCCACGCCGGACCGCCGAAGATGGATTCCCAGTCGTTGGGCGGGAGTTCGCCGTCCGCGCCCCGCCCGTCCCGGATGACGTAGCGATCCCGGGCCGTGGCGCCGGGGGCGGCCGCCAGCGCCTCGGCGAACCACGGGTGCCGGTCGGAGGTGTGGTTGGGCACCACGTCGACCAGGACCCGCAGCCCGAGCGAATGCGCCTGCGCGAGCAGCTCGTCGAAGTCGGTCATCGTGCCGAACATCGGGTCCACGTCGCAGTAGTCGGCCACGTCGTAGCCGCCGTCCGCCATCGGGGACGGGTAGAACGGGGTCAGCCACACGGCGTCGACGCCGAGCCGCACCAGGTGCGGTAACCGGTCGCGCACCCCGGCCAGGTCTCCGATGCCATCGCCGTCGCTGTCGGCGAAGCTGCGCACGTAGACCTGGTAGACGACCGCGTCCTGCCACCAGTTCTGAGACATCTCTGCTCCCGTCCTTTGAAGTATGTGATCAATTTCCCTAGCGGTGCGGGTAGCGGCCCCCCTGCGGGAGTTACAGACGCCGCCTGGACTGTGGGAGCCCCGACTTACGCATGACCAATACGCGGCATCGGGGACTGGCCTCGCCCAGTAGCCCAGAAGGGGCGGCCACCGTCTGAGAACCCGCGGCGGTGCCGGTTGCGAGCGTGGCGAAAGAGAAAGCGGCTACGCCGCTTGCCTGCCGACAACTTGCGGCCTTGGCGCTCGGCATCTTCGTTTCGAAGGCCATCTCAGATCCGCCGGGTGGATTCCCGGGCGATGAGGGTCGGGCGGAACATGCGGCTGAAGCCCGCCGAGCCGCGCCCCGGCTCGTCCGGGTCGAGCTGCCGCGCGAGCTCGTCGACCGCCGCGGCGGCCATGTCGTGGATGGGCTGCGCCAGCGTGGTGAGCGCGGGCTGGCAGTACGCGGCCAGCGGGATGTCGTCGAAGCCGACCACCGAGAGGTCTTCGGGAGTGCTCAGCCCGCGGCGCTTGGCTTCGCGCATCGCGCCGAGCGCCATGACGTCCGACGAGCAGAGCACCGCGGTCGGCCGCGGGCCGTCGAGCAGCCGGCCCATCGCCTCGGCGCCGCCCTCCGCGCCGAACGGCGCGTTCGCGACGAGCTCCGCGCCCGGCTCGACGTCGGCTTCCTCCAGCGCCGCGGCCCAGCCGGCCCGCTTCAGCCGGGACGGGAGCGCGCGGGCCGGGCCGCTGACGAAGCCGATCCGCCGGTGGCCGAGTTCGAGCAGGTGCGTCGCGGCCGCGTAGCCCGCGAGGTGCTCGTCGACGGTGATGTCCGGGACGTCCAGGCTCGGCGCGCCGCCGTTGACGAACACCATCCGGACGCCTTCGGCGCCGAGTTCCTCGTAGTAGTTGCGGCTCTTGCGTTCGTCGTTGTCCGGGTTGGCGATCTCCGGCGACACGAAGATCATGCCCTCGACGCCCCGCGCCACCAGCATCCGGACGTACTCCCGCTCGGTCATCGCGGCGCGCGTGTTGCACAGCAGCGTCGCGTAACCGGCCAGTGCGGCGCGACTCTCCAGGGCTTCGGCGAAGGCCGGGAAGACCGGGTTGGACAGTTCCGGCACCAGCAGGCCGACGACGCCGGTGCGGCGCAGCGCGCCGACGCCGCGCGCGGTGTGCGGCATCTGGCTGAGCACTTCGAGCACGCGCTGCCGTGTCTCCTCCTTGATGCCGGCCTTGCGGTTGAGCACCCGGCTCACCGTGGACACGCTCACCCCTGCCGCCTGGGCGATATCGGCCAGACCCGCCACTGCTCCGCTCCTCCGCACCGGGACCGTCTGCCGCCACAATCCTGCACACGGCCGAAATATTTTGCAATCGTCGCGCAACTCAGCTCGCCGCTCCGCGACCCATTTATACCTGAACACCTTGACTTGCGTCACATTTCGGGTATGGAATTTAACGCCAGTCGTTCGCAAATTTTTGCAAACAGGAGGTCCGCACATGAGATCAAGGGCCACGGTCGCCGCCGCCCTGGGCTTGGTCGGCGCGCTCGCCGCCGGCTGCGGGAGCGACGCCGGGAACGCCGGCGAGGTCGTCTTCTGGGACACCAGCGGATCCGCGGAAAGCCCGGTGTTCGGCGAGATCGCCGCCGAGTGCGGCCGCACCGGCGGCTACCAGGTGCGCGTCGAAGCGGTCGCCTTCGACCAGGCGCTGAACAATTACAAGACCGCGGCGCAGGGCGGGCAGGGCCCCGACGTGCTGCGCGCCGACGTCGGCTGGGTCGCGCAGCTGGCGCAGGCCGGGCTGATCCAGGACCTCTCCGGCACCCCGCTGGCCGCCGACACCGGCGACTTCCTCGCCGCACCGCTGGAATCCACCAAGTTCCAGGGCAAGACCTACGGCGTCCCGCAGGTCACCGACGCGCTCGCGCTGTTCTACAACAAGAAGCAGCTCGCGGAGGCCGGCGTGACCCCGCCGAGGAGCTGGGACGAGCTGAAGGCCGTCGCGCCGCAGCTCGGCGGCGACCGAGCACTGTTCATCAACAACGACGAGTATTACGCGCTGCCTTTCATCTACACCTTCGGCGGCGACCTCGTGGACACCGAGGCGCGGCTGATCACGGTGAACGCGCCGGAAGCGGTGCGCGGCGTGCAGGTCGCCAAGGACCTCATCGACGCGAAGGCCGCCCGCACCGCGCTGGACCAGCCGAACTCCTACAGCAGCATGAAGGCGGCGTTCACCAGCGGCGAGGTCGCGATGGTCATCGACGGGCCGTGGGCGGTCTCGGAGTTCACCGAATCGGAGCCGTTCGCCGACCCGTCGAACCTCGGCATCGCCCCGGTTCCGGGCTCCGCGACGCCGTCGCCGGTGGGCGGGCACGACTACGTGATCCGGCAGGGCAGCGACGCCACCGAGGCATCGGTGAAGTTCGTCCAGTGCATGAGCAGCGCGGAGAACCAGGCGAAGGTCGCGGAGAAGCTCGGGCTGCTGCCGACCCGCAAGTCCGCCTACGACGTCCCCGCCGTGGCGCAGAACCCGGTGGTGTCCGCGTTCCGGCCGCTGGCGACCAACGCGCACTCCCGGCCGTGGATCCCGGAGAACAGCGAGCTCCTCGAACCGCTGCAGACCTCCTACGCCGACATCCTGTCCGGGCGCAAGGACGTCCAGAAGGCCTTGGACGAAACGGCGCAGACCTACAAGACCTCGGTCCTGACCGACTACGCGCTGCGCTGAAACCCGGACCGTTCCTCGCGCTCCGCGTGCGATGCGGCGTCCCCCAGAGGGGTGCCGGGACGCAATTTCAATGGAAATCGAACCTCTGATTTCCATTGAAATTGCGGCGGCACGCGGCGTCGGGGCTGCGTGCTCCGCGGGCGTGCGGCCGGCGTCGCGTCGGGGGCGAGGACCGGAACCGAATCCACCAACAAGTTCTGAGGCGGCTTCAATGCGGTTGCGGAATCTCCTGGCGCGGCACTGGTTCGTCTACGCGATGATCTCGCCGGTCGTCGCGGTGCTCGCGCTGCTCGTGGTGTTCCCCCTGCTGCAGGGGTTGTTCTTCTCGTTCACCGACATCAACGACACCAACATCGCCAACCCGGTGCTGGACCGCGAGGCGAGCTACGAGTTCGTCGGGCCGGCCAACTACCTGAACGTGCTCTCCGGCGATCCGGCGTACGGCTCGTTCTGGTCGACGCTGGTGCGCACGCTGATCTGGACCTCCGCGTGCGTGGTCAGCCACTACGGGATCGGGCTGGCGCTGGCGCTGCTGCTCAACCGGCGGATGCGGCTGCGCGGGCTGTACCGGGTGCTGCTGATCCTGCCGTGGGCCGTGCCGGTGTTCATCAGCGCGTTCGCCTGGCGGTACCTGTTCAACGCCGAGTACGGGCTGATCAACTGGGCGCTGGAGTCGGTGGGGCTGCCCGCGCAGGTGTGGCTCGGGCAGTCGGACCTGGCGCTGGTGTCGGTGATCGTCGTGAACGTGTGGCTGGGCGTGCCGTTCATGATGGTGGCGCTGCTGGGCGGCTTGCAGGCCATCCCGGCGGACCTGTACGAGGCCGCGGAGATGGACGGCGCGTCGCCGTGGCACCGGTTCGTGCACGTGACGCTGCCGGGGCTGAGGCCGGTGTCCGGCGCGGTGGTGCTGCTCGGCGTGATCTGGACGTTCAACATGTTCCCGGTCATCTACCTGATCACCGGGAACAACCCGCACACCAGGATCCTGGTGAGCTACGCCTTCGAGCGGTTCTTCTCCGGCGCGACCCGGGATTACGCGATCGCCTCCACCTACGGCGTGCTGATCCTGTCGGTGCTGCTGGTGTTCGCGACGATCTACCGCCGCGCGATGGCCCGGCGGGGAGAGGTGCTCTGAGTTGACTGCTTCTCCGACCGCCCCGTCCGGGAGGACTCCCGTTGAGGTCTTACGCCAGCTCCACAGGCGGACACCGCCAGCTCGGCGGCTCGTGTTAGCGGTTCAGTTTGCAATGCCGATCTTCGGAGCGAAGACATTCAACTCGCCCTAGCGGGCGCTGGCACTCCGGATCTGCTTCCTTCCCCGGCTGAAGCCGGGGCTTCAGCCGATTGGATTCCTGATGACCATCGACGCAGCATCGCTGCAGGCGACGTCCGCGGCCGCCGAGCCGGGCCGGGGGCGCCGGAGGTCCACCGCGGCGAGCATCGGCCTGCACTCGGCCCTGATCGTCGCGTCGCTGATCGCGGTGTTCCCGGTGTTCTGGGTGGTGGTGGTCTCGTTCAAGCCCAACGCCAAGGCGATCGAAGCCAGCCCGACGCTGTTCAACGAGTCCAGTTTGGACAACTACCGGGACGTGCTCGCCGGCGCCAAGGGCGCGTTCCTGAGCTGGTTCGGCAATTCGGTGCTCATCGCGGCGCTGACGACGGTGCTCGGGGTGCTGCTGGCGGCCACCACCGCCTACGCGGCGAGCCGGTTCCGCTTCCCGGGGCGGCGCTGGCTGCTGCTGTCGTTCCTGGTGGTGCAGATGTTCCCGTTCGCGGTGCTGATCGTGCCGCTCTACAACATCCTGCTGGGCCTGGGCCTGCAGGGCAGCGCGTTCGGGCTGGTGCTGGTGTACTGCAGCACCGCGATCCCGTTCTGCACCTACATGCTGAAGGGCTACTTCGACGGGATCCCCGGCGACATCGACGAAGCGGGCCGGGTGGACGGGCTGTCGCCGTTCGGCGTGTTCTGGCGGCTGGTGCTGCCGCTGGCCAAACCCGGGCTGGCGGTGACGGCGTTCTACTCGTTCATCGTGGCCTGGAGCGAGGTGGCGTTCGCGTCGGCGTTCCTGTCGGCCGGCGACCGGTCGAAGACGCTGGCGGTGGGCCTGCAGGTGTTCGTGCAGCAGAACCGCGCCGAGTGGGGCCACCTCGCGGCCGCGTCGGTGCTCGTGGCGGTGCCCGCGGTGATCGTGTTCTACCTGGTCCAGCGCTTCCTCGTCAGCGGCCTCTCGGCGGGCAGCGTCAAGGGCTGAGCCACCCGGGCGGGACGCCGGCTCCGGGTGACGGAGCGTGGCGCCGGGTGCGGAGCGTGATCGTTTGTCGGGCCCGCGGCCCGATCCGCACTAGGGTGGGTGGCATGAACGCGTTCAGCCTCAGCGGCGCATCGATGATCCTGGACGGCGGCCTGGCCACCGAGCTGGAAGCACAGGGCCACGACCTGTCCGACGCGCTGTGGTCGGCACGCCTGCTGGCGGACGCGCCGGAGGAGATCGTCGCGGCGCACGCCGCGTTCTTCCGGGCGGGCGCGGAGATCGCGACGACTGCGAGCTACCAGGCGAGCTTCGAGGGGTTCGCCGAGCGCGGCATCGAACGCGCCGACGCGGCGAGGCTGATGCAGCGGAGCGTGGAGCTGGCGCGGCTGGCCGGTGAGGTCGAGCCGGGCCGGCACCGCTGGGTGGCGGCGTCGATCGGCCCGTACGGCGCGATGCTCGCCGACGGCTCGGAATACCGGGGCCGCTACGGCCTGACCAAGCGCCGGCTGCAGGACTTCCACCGGCCGCGGTTGGAGGTGCTGGCGGAGGTCCGCCCCGACGTCTTCGCGCTGGAGACCGTTCCGGACGTGGACGAGGCGGAGGCGCTGGTGGACGCGATCGACGGCCTGGACGTCCCGGCCTGGCTGTCGTTCACCATCAGCGGCGACCGGACCCGCGCGGGCCAGCCGCTGGCGGAGGCGTTCGCCGTGGCGGCGGGCAGCGACGCGATCATCGCCGTCGGCGTCAACTGCTCGGCGCCGGACGACGTGCTGCCCGCGATCGAGATCGCCCGGGCCGCAACGGAAAAGCCGATCGTCGTGTACCCCAACAGCGGCGAGGGCTGGGATGCGCAGCGGCGCGCGTGGACCGGCCGCGCCCGGCTGTCGGCCGAGGAGGCCCGCGGCTGGCGCGCGGCGGGCGCCCAGGTGATCGGCGGCTGCTGCCGGGTGCGCCCGGAGGACATCGCGGCCGTGGCGGACGCGCTGGTTGATCCGGCCGACTGAGCCGACGCTGGGCCGATCGCCATCCCGGCCAAACATTTACCGGACAGTTCAACGGCAAGTTCTTTTCCGACATACCGGATCTGCGGTGCAATGCGTTATCCGTTCGTCGGCGAAAGGACTTCCCAATCGGGTTGTCAAGCCGCCGCAGTGATGGGAGGTGAATCTTGGTAGCACTGTCGGTCGCGGATCATGGCCCACAGGACGTT